>NZ_DYZD01000426.1 GCF_020741345.1 Nocardiopsis listeri | reverse complement strand
GAGGTTGCCGCTGAAATCTGGCAGCCCATCCAGGAGAACTCCCAGGTGATGCGCCTGGCCCAGCAGGTGGACCTGCCGGGTGGCGGTGTTGAGGTGGAGATCATCACCGGTGACGCCGAGGCCGAGTTCGTGGCCGAGACCGACGAGAAGCCGGTCTCCCGCCCGACCCTGGACTCGCGTCTGATGCGCGGGTACACGATCGCGACGATCGTGCCGTTCTCCAACCAGTTCCGTCGGGACAAGACCCGGCTCTACTCCGCCCTGGTGTCCCGGCTTCCGCTGGCGTTGGCCAGGCGGTTTGACCGTGCGGTCCTGCTCGGCGAAGGGGCACCTTCGTCTGCGGACTTCGACACCCTCGAGGACATCGAGACCGTGAGCATCGACTCGCCGCGGACCGGGTTCTTGGAGGCCATGCAGTCCGTGGCCCTGAACCCGACCGAGGAGGCCGGTGGTGACGTCACCGGGTGGTTGCTGTCCACTGGCGGTGAGCTCATCGCCCTGGGTGCTGATGACGGCAACGGTCGCCCGCTGCTGATCGACAACATCCAGACCGAGGGCAGCATCGGCTCCATCTACGCGCGGCCCGTTTTCCGGTCCCGCTCCGTGGCGGACGCCGCGACCTCCACCGTCGGGTACGGCGGTGACTGGCGGTCCGCGCACTGGGGCCAGGTCGAGGGTGTAACTGTGTCCATCTCGGACCAGGCGACCCTCACCGACGGCGACGAGACCATCAACCTCTGGCAGCGCAACATGTTCGCGGTGCGTGCGGAGATCGAGGTCGGTTTCCGTGTCCGCGAGGAGGGCCACTTCGTGCGCCTGACCGGTGACGTCAACGGCGGTAGCTGACATGTCCTGGGCCACACCTGAGGACGTCATCGACCGGTGGGTGGGGCCCGGGGCACCGGCCGATGAGGACCTCATCCAGAAGTGGCTGGACGACGCCGCGGTGATCATCCGCTCCGAGGTGCCCGACATCGACGACCGGGTGGATGACCCGGACACCCCACCGGATCTGGCGACCGTGGTGTTTGTACAGGCCCGCATGGTGATGCGGTGCCTGCAAAACCCCAGGGGCGTCCGGCAGGAGGGCGTGGGCCCGTACAACACCACCTACGCCGGCGACCGTCCGGGCACACCGTGGCTCACCGATGAGGAGCGGGCACTGCTCCTCGGCGAGCCAGTGCGGGGCCGGCAGCGTGCGTTCACCGTCGACACCACACCGGCGGGGGCCTTGACCCGTACCCCGCCGGACCCGTGGGGGTGAGGTAGATGACCCGTGGCCCTGTGACCCGTATCCGGCACACACCGGGCGGGTGGGACGCCTACGGCGACCCCATCCCCGGTGGCATGGACGAGGTGATCATCAACGACTGTGTGTGGGCGCCCAGGGTGGCCACCGCAGACGGCGGGATCGGCGAGGAGGCCATGCCGCCGGGACGCCTCGGTGCCACGGAAGGGTTCGCTCTGTTCCCCCCGCCGGGGGCGGACATCGTGCGCACCGATCAGATCCGCCTACCCATCCGGGGTGAGGGCGGTGTGCTGTTCGACATCGAGGGCGAGGTCGGCGAGTGGATCTCGCCGTACACCGGTATCGCCATGGGTGGCCAGGTCACCCTGAAGAGAGCGGAGGGGTAATGGCTCGTGTACGTGTCCGACTCGACCATGCAGGTATCCGCCAGGTCCTGTCGTCCTATCCCGGGGTGCGGTCCATGGTGGACGACGCCGCCGAAAAGGTCGGGGGTGCGGTCCGCGCTCAGGGCCTCATCGCCGATTCCCCAGGCCGGGAGATGGGGGTGGACCTGACTGGTGATACCGAGGTGCGGTCCGCGATCGGCCACGACGGCCGGCCCGTGGGCCTGGTGTCCATCCGCCACCCCGCCGGGGTGGCCATGCAGGCCAAGCACGGTGTGTTGACGCGTGCCGTGCGGGTGCTGGGAGGGGGCGCCTCGTGGAACCCCCGGAACCAGTAGATGCCTATGGCGACACCGAACACCTCCTGGTCGACTACCTGGCATCGGCCATCTGGCCGCCGGACGTGGGAGAGGTACGTGCCGCCGTGGCGCTGCCGCACGACTGGACACCCCGGGTCGGCTACTCGGTGGTGCAGGTGGCCGTGGACAGCTCGGTGCACCACGCGGCGTGGGGTGGGCACTCGCTCGCTCAGGACGTGCTGGTGCGCCTGACCGCCTGGCCGGCCGCCGCCGAGGGCACCAACCTGCCGTCCCCCACCCGTGCGAAGCGCCTGTGCCGCCTGGCCGAGTCCGTGCTGATGGCCTGGCCGGGCCGCCCCGTATCCGGGGTGGTGAGCACAGATGACGCCCCGTCCGGGGTGCCGATCGCAACATGCACCGTGACCGTGGGCCGCGCGCCCACCAACTAGGAGAAACACCATGCAGGGCAACAACAACAACGCCGCGGTGTGGGCGAACGGCTACGTGCTGATCGGCCCCGCCGACGCCGAGATCCCCCAGAACGGGGCCGTTTTCGACGAGACGTGGACGTCCGTCGGGTACCTGTCCGGTGGGGACGGATTCACCGAGTCCACCGAGACCGACACCGAGATGCACCGGGCGTGGGGTGGCCACCTCATCGCCGTGTCCGCGGCCAACTACACGATCACCCGACAGTTCACCGCGCTGGAGTCCAACGCGCGCACCTACCGGCTGGCCTACCCGGGCCACTCGGTGGAGTTCGCCAACGACGGGTCCGGTGACTACGAGGGCTACATCAACCAGCCCGAACTACAGGACAAGTTCAGGATCGCGTTCATCACCCGTACCGGGTCCTCCGAGGCCGGGTACCGGGAACGCCGATTCGTGTCCGCCGGGTACGCGATGGTGACCGAGCGCGGTGACGTGTCCGAGACCGAAACCGACCTGCAGTCCCGCGAGCTGACGGTTACGTTCTTCCCTGCCGTCGACGAGGAGTCGTCCGGCGGTATCCACTACACGCTGCCGGGTGAGGAGTCGCAGTACCCGCTGGTTTACGTGTGGAAGGGCGACCCGCTCGCCGCCAACAGCTAACCCCGAACACATCGAGACCGGCCCCGGGCGGCGTGCGTGGCGCCCGGGGCCTCTCCACGCACAGGGAGTGATCACGCATGAGTGAACAGACCAGCGCCGACCGAGTAGCTGACCTCGAAGCGCAAATCGCTGAGCTCAAAGCCGCCCAGGGCCCCACTGCGAAGGCCCAGCCGGCACAGTCGTTGCGGGCTGTGGCCACCGCCACCGACCCCGACAAGCCCAAGTTCGTCCACTGCAAGGGCGAACGCTTCCGGTTGCCCGAACTCAGGGATGTCGACATCGATGTCCTGGAAGCGTTCGAGCAGGGCAAGGTCGTCGGAACCGTCAAGGGCATCCTCGGCGAGCAGGCGATCGTCAGGATCCGTGCGCTGCACGGCGGCACCCTACGGGTCACCGACCTGGAACCGATCATGGAGCAGGTCGCCAAGGCCTACGGGTTCACCTCGGCGGGGGAATCCGCGGCCTCCTCCGGCTGATCCGGGAACACCCGGAAGCGGTGGAGGCCGACCTCGCACGCACCGGCGACAGCCTCGCCGACCTATGGGCGGGGCGCCTGTCGCTGTGGCAAGCGTGGGCACGGATCCGTCACTCACCTGCTGAGTCCGCGGTCGGTCACGCCACCGGCCAAGCGGACGGGTGGCCGCTGCCCGCGTACCTGCTCGCTGACATCTACCAGGTGATCGTCGGCAAACCGCACCCGGCTGACCCGCGCACCCCCCGCATGAAGAAGCACAAGGCCACCGAGGCTGTGCGGATGCGCGATGAGCTGGCCGCCTACGACCGCGAACGCGCCCAGCTTCTCGCCCGGCAGAGGGCAGCAGAGCACCACTGAACACCGCACCACGGGAGGTGACGCCCCGTGGCCAACGTGGGGTATGCAACGCTCACCGTCTCGCCCTCTCTGCGGGGGGCGCAGGCGACCATGCAGCGCCAGCTCAGCGGCATCATGCCCGCCGCTGGACAGCGCGCTGGACGCCAGCTGGGGGCCGGTATCCAGACCGGCACCCAGCGGGGTGTGGGGCGGTTGTCCGGGGCGATGGGTGCGATCGGTGGGGCGGTGGCCTCCACGACCTCCTCCATCCGTGAACGGTTCGGTGGAGCGTTTGGGGCCGCGTCCGCTGGCGCCGGGGAGCTCCGTGCCCAGATCCGGGGCATGGCGACGATGGGCGCGACCCTGGCCGCTGGGCTCGGGTTCATCAACATCGCGTCGGACATCTACCAGGTCGCCACCGGTGCCCAGCACACCGAGGCCGTCCTGGAGGGCCTGTACGAGACCGCTGGGCACGGCGCCGATGAGGCCCAGAAGATGATGGGCCTGCTCAACGACCGGTTCGGCCAGTCCGGTATTGCGATGCAGGCGTTCCAGCAGGGCGCCTCCGACCTCGCCTACCTGGGGCTCACGGCCGAAGAGACTGCGAATCTCATGCAGTTCATGGAGTCGACGATCTCCGCGACCGGCGGCTCCGCCGAGGAGCTCGGCCGGGTCACCACCGCCCTGGCCTCTGCTCAGAACGCGGGCCGGGCGTCGGCTGCCGAGCTGAACCAGATCTCGCAGGCGGGTGTGCCGATCTATGACATGCTCGCCGACCACCTGGGGATCACCAACGCCCAGATCCGCGACCTCACCGGGTCCGGTGAACTTCTGGTCGAGGACGTCCTGGAGGCCATGCAGGCCCAGGGCGGCACCTGGGCGGCCGGTCTGGTCGACGGCGCCGAACGGGCTGACCGCACGTGGTCCTCGGCGTGGGACTCCATGCGCAACACCTTCATCAACGGTGTCGCCAACGAGCTCATCCCGTTGCTGGACCGGGTCTCACCCATCGTGCACCGAATGGCTGACGGTGTGGGAGCCGCATTCGGGGCCCTGCCCGGGGTGCTCTCCCGTGCCGGTCAGGCGATGCGCGACTCCGGTGTGACCACCGCCCTGGAGACCATCGCCCGGGGTGTGGCGGACCTGGCCCGCGGTGCCGGGCCGGCACTGGTCGGATTCGCTATCGGTGCCGGGGCTGCCGTGGCCGGGCTCGTCCTGGCCTTGGAACCGCTAGGGGACCTGCTCGGGCAGGTCGGCGTGTGGATGCAGAACAACCAGACCGTGGTCCAGGTGTTCGGCCTGGTGGTCGGCGCTCTGGCCACCGCATGGTTCACCGTCGTCAAGCCGATTCTGGCTGTGGTCGCCGCGTTCAAGGCCGGCGGGGCCGCGATCGCGTTGTTGTCCAACCCGGTCGGTTGGGTCATCGGTGCGCTCGCCCTCCTCGCTGCGGGATTCGTCTACGCCTGGAAGAACAGCGAAAAGTTCCGGGACGCAGTGGTCGGGGCGTGGGAGTGGGTCAAGGACGCGACCGCCGAGGTCGTGAACTGGTTCACCTCCACAGCGTGGCCCGCCATCCAAGAGTGGTGGGACAACGTCGTGGAGTCGGCCTCTGGCGCCTCTGGCCACTGGGCGGACGCGTGGGAGTCCATCAAGACCATCTTCTCGCAGGTGTGGGAGATCATCAGCGGCCTGTGGGACGAGTACGGGCAGGCGTTCATCAACGACATGATGACCCTCGGCGAACTCCTGAAGTCGATGTGGTCAGGGCTGTGGACCGCGATCGGCGGCATCCTCTCCGGGGCCTGGCAGATCATCTCCGGAGTGTTCTCCGGAGCCCTCCAGATCATCTCCGGCATCCTCGACTTTTTCATCGGCCTTTTCACCGGCGACTGGCAGCGCATGTGGGACGGCATCGTCTCCATCGGTGAGGGCCTGTGGACCGCGATCGTCGCGATCTTCGAAGGTCTGGTCACCGCGATCTGGGGGATCCTCCAGGGCCTGTGGGACATCATCGTCGGCATCTGGGAGGCCATCTACACCTGGCTCGTCGGCAACAGCATCGTGCCCGACCTGGTTGAAGCGATCGTCGAATGGTTCCACAAGCTGTCCGACTGGATCGGCGATGTCCTGTCCGCGATGTGGGACATCATCAAGGGGATCTGGACCAAGATCTACGACGGCATCTCCTCAGTGGTGTCCACCATCGTGGACGCGGTCACCTCGGCGTGGAACCGGGCGCGCACCACCACACAACGCCTGTTCCAGGCGGTATGGGACACCATCACTAGAATCTGGAACCGAATCCGCACCACCATCTCCAACGCGGTGACCTCGGCTCGCACCACCATCTCCAACGCCTGGAACACGGTCCGTACCACCACGTCGACCGCGTGGAACGCGATCGTGTCGGCGGTGACGACACGGGTGACGAACCTGATCTCGCGGGTGCGGCAGATCCCCTCCCGGATCTACCAGGTGTTCTCCAACATCGGAACCCGAATGCGCACCATCGGCCGGAACATCATCACCGGCATCATCAACGGGATCACCGGCGCTGCGAGCCGGCTCTACGACCGCATGCGCAACCTTGCCTCGAGTGCTCTGGACGCCGCCAAGGGCGCACTCGGCATCAGCTCTCCGTCGAAGGTGTTCCGGGATGAGGTCGGTGGAGAGATCATCTCCGGCCTCCTCGGTGGGCTGGCTGCAGGCCAGTCGCAGGTGGACCGGGCTATGGCCAGCCTGGTGTCCGAACGTCCGGAGATCGGGGCGGTGCGGGTGCCGGTGTCCAGTGAGGTCGCCCAGCACGCGGCTGCCCAGCAGTCCCGTATCGCCTCCGCCCAGCAGGACCTGATCCGTGCTGAGGTGCGGTCCACCGATCTACTCGAGCGGCTGCTCGCCGCGGTCCGCGACCAGGACGGCGACTTCGTCTTCCAGGTGGATTCCCGAGAGATCGCTCGCGCCAACAGGGCCGGCGAGCGCGAGATGTCGCGCAGGTAACCAACACGAAGAAGGAGGGGCTATGGCCTTTCAGAATGGGATGCTCACCCCGGCCGCGGGTGCAGCCGTCACCGATGTGGCGGAGGTGTCGCTCCACTCCGCCGAGCCCGACGGCAGCGGCTCCAACGAACTGTCCGGTGGGGGGTATGCCCGACAATCGGTGACGTGGGGAACCCCGTCCAGTGGCATGGTCACCGCCTCCAACGACCCTGAGTTCTCCGTACCGGGTGAAGGCACGTGGGTGCGCTGGTGCGGCCTGTGGGACGACAGCGGCGCCTTCTTCGGCGCCATCGAGCTCGACACTCAGGTCGAATACCCCGCCGCCGGTACCTACACCATCAGCCCGCTGAGGGTCGGGGCCCGCAACCCCACCACCTGAGAGAGGGGGGATTCGTGTGGCGATCGTCTGGTCGAACAGCTTCGACGGCGAGCACTTCCTGGCCGTCACCCCCGCCAACTCGGCGGCCACCGGTGATGCGCTCGATGGGGTGTCCGGTCCCGTGGTGTACCTGTCCGATGACTGGGT
>NZ_DYZD01000425.1 GCF_020741345.1 Nocardiopsis listeri | reverse complement strand
CTGACCCACGTCGACGGGCCTCGTCCCGTCGGCCCGCTCACGGGCGGGCCACCGGGCGCCCTTCAGGAGGAGGGCGTCCGGTGCAGCAGCCACCACACGCCGGCGCCCGCGCCCAACACCGCCATGCCGATGGCCACCACCGGCAACGGCAGGCTGGTGGCCAACACCACGCACCCCGCCAGACCGCCCACCGGGGCGATCAGCGGCGGCCGGTCCTCGTGCGGACCCAACCGCAGCGCCGAGGCGTTGGCGATGGCGTAGTAGACCAGCACGCCGAAGGCCGAGAAGGCGATCGCCCCCGCCAGATCGGCCACCAGCACCAGGACGACCACGACCGCCGCCACGGCGATCTCCGCGTGGTAGGGGACCCCGAACCGGGTGTGGGACAGCCCCAACCGGCGGGGCAGGTGGCCGTCCGTGGCCATGGCCGCCACGGTGCGCGAGACCCCCGACAACAACGACAGCAGCGCCCCGGTGCACGCCAGCACCGCGCCGGCCACCACGAACGGCACCAGCATCGGGAACCCGGCCACCTGGACCGCGTCCACCATCGGCGCGGTCGAGGTGGTCAACCGCTCGCGCCCCAGCACGATCAACAGTCCCGTGCCGATGGCCAGGTACAGCAACGACACCCCGCCCAGCGCCAGGGTGATGGCCCGCGGAATGGTGGTGCGCGGATCGCGTACCTCCCCGCCGAGCGTGGTGATGCGCGCGTACCCGGCGAACGCGAAGAAGATCATCCCGGCCGAGCCCAGAACGCCGAAGGACCCGGGCCAAGGACCCATGCCGTCGACCTCCGCGACCGCGGCGAGGCGTCCGCTGAGCACCATCGCCACGAACACCGCGGCGAGCACCGCCAGCACCAGGACCACCAGGATCTTGATCACCAACGTCGAACGGCGCACCCCTCGAAGGTTCAGCGCGGCCAACGCCACCACCACGGCCACCGCCAGCGGTTTCTCCCACCCGGGCAGCACGTAGGAGGCCAACGTCAACGCCATCGCCGCGCAGGAGGCGACCTTGCCGACCACGAACGCCCAGCCGGCCAGGTACCCCCACATTTCACCGAGGCGTTCGCGCCCGTACACATAGGTGCCGCCGTTCTCGGGGTGACGGGCGGCCAACCGGGCCGAGGAGATGGCGTTGCAATAGGCGACGGCCCCGGCGATGACGATGGCGACCGGAAGCCAGGCACCGGCGCCCAGTGCCGCCGGTGCGAAGACCGAGAAAACCCCGGCACCGAGCATCGCCGCGACGCCGATGGCGGCCGCGTCGACGGTGCTCAACACCCGGGCCGGTCCGGCCTGCGGTCCCGAAGAGGTGGCCAACAAGCTCTCCTTGGTCGACTGATCCGACTTTTCGAGTGTGCACGATGTGACCGACCCTTGGGCCCAGGGACTCTCCGGACCTCTGGCCCTTCCAGGATCGGAGGGGTCCCGATCCGGGCATGGGGGCGGACACAGGGGCAGGCCCCCGGCACACGCCGAGGGCCTGCTCACACCGTTCCCCGCCGGCGCGCCGACCGGCGGGGCCTGCTCACGTGGGTCGCCAGGGCGAACCGGTGTTGTCGTTGATGTCCTCTGCGGCCACCTGCCGCAGCTGTCGGGACAGATCCGACAGGGCGCGGGAGACCGCCAACTCCTCGCCGATCTCGGGCATGTCCAGGTCCGAAGGGTGCTTGCGGGCCATGCCGTGACCGCGCAACGCCGTGCCGTCCTCGGCCTCCAGCCCCACCTCCGCCCAGGTTCGAGCGGTCTCCCCCTCGCTCTCCTCGGCCACGACCACGTCGACGTTCCACCGCTTCGTCGTCTGCATGGCAATCTCCCCTCACGTGCGGTGAGTGTTCGATGTGCGCGTCGGGCCCCGGGTGGACCGGGACCCGGCGGGGTCCCCCACGAACCTCGCCTGCCCCCATCATCGCGCCCGGATCCGCGGACCCATCGGGGGTTGGCCCTTTCGTTCCCGCCCGTTGACGAGGTTTTTGGGCGCCGGACCATCGCCCCGCCCCTGATAACGTCACGGCGTGGCCCAGCACTACTTCGACTCCGATCCCGACGCCGCCAGCCGGCCCTCCACGGCCGACCTGGTCCTGCCCGACGTACACCTGCGTCTGCGCACCGACCGCGGCGTCTTCTCCCCCGACAAGGTCGACCTGGGCACCCGGGTCCTGTTGGAGAACGTTCCCGCCCCGCCGCCCCAGGGCAGGCTGCTCGACGTGGGCTGCGGCTACGGTCCCATCGCCCTGACCCTGGCCCACCGGGCGCCCAACGCCCGTGTCCTGGGCGTGGACGTCAACGCCCGCGCGGTGTCCCTGGCCCGCCGCAACGCCGCCGAACACGGGATGGACCACGCGCGCTTCGCCGTGGTCACCCCCGAGGGCGGCCTGGCCCTGGAACAGGGGCAGGGCACCGACACCCCGCCCGAGGCCGGCGACCTGCTGGGGCCCTTCGACGTCATCTGGTCCAACCCGCCCATCCGTGTGGGCAAGGACGTCCTGCACGGCCTGCTGCTCACCTGGCTGTCCCGCCTGACCCCCGACGGGGTCGCCCACCTGGTCGTCCAGCGCCACCTGGGATCGGACTCCCTGCAGAAGTGGCTGGAGGCCCAAGGTCACCCCACCGAGCGGCTCACCTCCCGCGCCGGTTTCCGGGTCCTGACCGTGGGCCCCGCACCCACCGTCTGAACCCGGGAAAATCCCCTTTTCGGGCACCATGCCCGGTCCCACACGTGCAGGTCGGCGCACGGAACGGTACGCTTGATCGACCAGCGCCGGACCAACCGGCCCCCATCGACGAGGAACACACCGCAGTTGAGCACGCAGTTGCGTCCTACGGACGTCAAACGCCTGAACCGCCAGTGGCGCAGGCGCACCGAAGGACGCCTGTCCCTGATGGTCGAGTCGGTCACCCAACCCTTCAACCTGGGTTCGATCCTGCGCACCTGCGCCACCCTGGGCGTGGACCGCCTCTGGCTCACCGGCAACAGCGCCGATCCCGATGACCCCAAGGTCGGCAAGACCGCCCTGGGTACCGGGGCCAAGGTCCCCCACGAGCGTCTGGCCACCACCGCGGAGGCCCTGGAGGCCGCCCGCGCCGACGGCTACAAGGTCGTGGCCCTGGAGCTGGCCAAGGGCGCCGTCCCCCTGCACGCCGCGCCCTTTGAGCCCGACGTGTGTCTGGCCGTGGGCGCCGAGGACCACGGGTGCTCCCCCGCACTTCTCAACGGTGCCGACGCCATCACCTACATTCCTCAGATCGGTCGGGTCGGTTCGCTCAACGTGGCCGTGGCCACCGCCATCGCCCTGACCGAGGCCCGTCGCAGGGAGTGGGTCGGCTTCGGCGACGAGGCCGACGCCCCCATCGGTTCCTGAGTCGAAGCGGAACCGGGGCGGGAATCTTTCACCGTCCCCGGGCGTCTCCTCTTCGACCCCACATTCCACAACCGTCACATCATCCGAGGCGCTACGGCGCGGAGAGAGGAACAGTGGATTCGTCCCGAAGTACCAGCAGCATCCCCCGTGGATGCTGCGACTCCGATACCGACGAGCCCCCTTCTTGGAAGGGTGCGCACCTTCGAAAGAACTTGGCCCCTAGACGGAACCAGGCGGTGCGTGCCCGATGAGCACCGTCCTCAGTATCGCCTTCGGTGCACTGGTGGTCTTCCTGATCACCGTGGCGACCGGATACTTCGTCGCCCAGGAATTCGGCTACATGGCCGTGGACCGTTCACGCCTGAAGGCGCGGGCCTCGGCCGGTGACAACGGGGCCAAACGGGCCCTGGCGATCACCAACCGCACCTCGTTCATGCTCTCCGGCGCCCAGCTGGGCATCACGGTCACCACACTGCTGGTCGGTTACGTCGCCGAACCGATGATCGGTACCGGGGTCGGCGAGCTGCTCGGTGGAGCCGGCGTACCGAACGGCACCGGCCTGGCCATCGGTACCGCCCTGGCCCTGATCTTCTCCACCGTCGTGCAGATGGTCTTCGGCGAACTGTTCGCCAAGAACCTGGCCATCGCCCGCCCCGAGCCCGTGGCCCGCTGGCTGGCACTGTCCACCGGGGTCTACCTCAAGGTCTTCGGGCCCGTCATCTGGCTGTTCGACCAGGCCTCCAACCTGCTGCTCAAGACGGTCGGCATCACTCCGGTCGAGGACGTCCAGCACGCGGCGACCCCGCGCGACCTGGAACGCATCATCGCCGAGTCCCGGGAGAGCGGGGATCTGCCCGCCGAGGTGTCCACCCTGTTGGACCGCACCCTGGACTTTCACGACCAGACCGCCGAGCACGCGATGATCCCCCGCCCCGAGGTCACCACCGTGGAGGAGAACGACCCGGTCAGCCTGGTCGTGGAGCACATGTCCTCCGGACACTCGCGCTTCCCCGTCCTGGGAGAGGGCGTGGACGACATCGTCGGTGTCATCTGCCTGCGCGACGTGCTCGCCCTGGGCGGCCGCGACCTGGCCGGCGTGCGCGTCAGCGAGGTCGCCCGGCCCACCGTGATGGTCCCGGCGTCCCTGCCCCTGCCCGGGGTGCTCGACCAACTGCGCGAGGCCGACGAGGAGTTCGCCTGCGTGGTCGACGAGTACGGCGGGTTGGCCGGCGTCATCACCACCGAGGACCTGGCCGAGGAGCTCGTCGGTGAGATCGCCGACGAGCACACGCCCGAAGAGGAGTCGCCCGCCCCGCTGGGCGGGGACAACGGCTACCTGGTCCCCGGCGGGCTGCACATCGACGAGGTCGAGCGGCTCATCGGCCACGACCTGCCCGATGGCGACTACGAGACCCTGGGCGGTCTGGTCATCCACGAACTGCACCGACTGCCCAAGGCCGGTGACCGTGTCGACCTGCCGCTGCCACGCCCCTCCAGCGCCCACGACGACGATCCCGACATGGCGCTGACCATGACCGTCAACGCGGTTCAACGGCACGTGCCCTCCAGCATCGAGGTCAGGTTGCGCGAGGTCCAGGGCGAGGACGCACAGGAGGTGCGGGCATGAGCGAGATGAACGTGTGGTTGGCGATGGCGCTGACCGTGGTCTTCATCGCGTTGAGCGCGTTCTTCGTGGCGATCGAGTTCGCCCTGGTGGCGGCGCGCCGCTACCGGTTGGAGGAGGCCGCGCACACCAGCTTCTCGGCCCGGGCCGCGCTCAAGAGCGCCCGCGACCTGTCGCTGTTGTTGGCCGGCTCCCAGTTGGGCATCACCCTGGCCACCCTGGCCCTGGGCGCCATCTCCAAGCCGGCCTTCCACCACCTGCTGGAGCCGCTCTTCGGTTCCCTGCCCGGGTCGGTGGGGTACGTGCTCTCCTTCACCTTCTCCCTGATCATCGTGACGTTCCTGCACCTGATCGTGGGTGAGATGGCGCCCAAGTCCTGGGCGATCTCCCACCCGGAGAAGTCCGCCACCATGTTGGCCGTCCCCATGCGGGCGTTCATGTGGCTGACCCGCCCGGTCATCGTCATGCTCAACGCCATGGCCAACGCCGTGCTGCACCGTTTCGGCGTGCAGGCCGTGGACGAGATGGCCAGCGGGCACAACCCCGAGGACGTGCGCGAGCTGGTCGAGCACTCGGCCAAGGCCGGTGCCCTGGACTCCGAGCGTCGTGACCAGCTGGCCACCGCCCTGGAGGTCAACTCCCAGCCCATCAGCGAGCACATCACCCCGCGCGAGGACATCGCCTGGGTGGGGCCCGACGCCGGTGTGGAGGAGATCAAGCGCGTGTCCCGGGAGACCACGCACCTGCGTCTGGTCGTGATGGAGGACGGGCAGCCCATAGGGGTCGTGCACGTACGCGAGGCCCTGACCGGCGCGGCCGACACCACCGCAGAGGACCTGATGCGTCCGGTCCTGACCCTGGATCCGGCCACGCCCATGTACGCGGCCATGGGCATCATGCGCGAGAGCCGCAACCACCTGGCCCTGGTCGAGGACGAGGACCGCCTGGTGGGTCTGGTGACCCTGCAGGACATCTTGGAGCGGTTGCTGCTGCTGGACACCGCCGCCTGACGTCCGCGCCGCCACACGGCGCGGGCGGGCACCACGGGGAGGGCTCTTGGGCCCTCCCCGTTTCGTGTCCACGGTCCCGGCACCGCGTGTCCTGTGGCGCGGGGTGCCCCGTCGGGGCGGGCCTAGCGTGAAACGGGTCAGGTACACGGCCCCCGACCAGGCCGACCGTCTCCCGGCCGACCCGTCCTCGACCGCCGCGTGCCCGGCGTGCGAAACGACCAGGAGCGAGCAACCGTGCAAACCCGACCGACCCCCGGCGGGTCCACCCCCCACCTCCCCCATCGGGGGACGCCGTGCTGAACACCGTCGGAGACATCCTGCTGGGAACGGTCGTGG
>NZ_DYZD01000424.1 GCF_020741345.1 Nocardiopsis listeri | reverse complement strand
GTGCGTCGAGGAACCGCCGGAGCTGCTCGACCGCGGCACCGGACACCGGGACGCCTGCCACTACTCCCAGGTGGTGGAGCTCATCTGAGGTGTTCCGGCGGTGCGCCGTCGGGGGCGATGGGATCGGACCGGCGTCGTGGAGGGGTGTTCCCTCCGCGACGCCGGTTCCTTGCGCCGGATCCCTCCGCCACCTTCGACGACACGCGAGATGACGAAAGTACCTGGTTTCAGGGGCGGGGCTCCGCTAGTTTCGACGCTCACGTTGTGACCGATCGGCTCCCTTCAGAAGGAGATCCCTTGACTCCCGCAGCCCCCCGACGGCCCACGCCGTTCCGACGACACGGAGCGTGGTCGGCGGCCACCCTCCTCACCCTCTCCCTCACACTGGTGACCACGCCGGCGCTGGCCGACACCGCCGATCCCGGGGCGAGGGCGGATGAGCTGCGATCCGACATCGACGCGATCCTGGAGGACGCCGCTCTGGAGGGCGCGACCTCCGGTGTGGTGGTCACCGACGCCGACAGCGGCGAGGAGCTCTACTCGGCTGAGGGCGACACCTCGCTGTTGCCCGCCTCCAACATGAAGACCTTCGCCACGGCGGCGGCCCTGCAAACGCTCGGCCCCGACCACACCTTCACCACGGAGGCCGTCGTGGAGGACGACGCCGCCGTAGGAGAGGTGCCCGGGCTGTACCTGGTCGGCGGCGGCGACCCGACGCTGAGCGCGGACGACCTCGACGCGATGGCCGCGGACGTTGCCGCCGCCGGGATCACCTCGGTGGGCGAGGTGTTCGCCGACGACACCTGGTTCGACGACCGGCGCCTGGTGGACGACTGGTGGCCCGAGGACGAGCCCTTCGCTTACTCCGCGCAGATCTCGGCGCTCACGGTGGCCCACGGAGACCGCTACGACACCGGGGTGACGGAGGTGACCGTGGCCGCCGCCGGCGACGGTGAGGCGGTGAGCGTGGACCCCGGCGCCGCCGAGGGCTACGTGGAGGTCGACAACCAGGCCGTCACCGGGCCGGCCGGGGGCGAGGACACCCTGGCGATCGATCGTCCGGTCGACACCAACACCATCGTGGTGACCGGGAGCCTGCCCGCCGACGCCGAGCCGTCGGTGCAGCTGCGCACGGTCGACGAGCCCGCCGGTATGGCCGGGCAGGTGTTCGTCCGGGCACTGGAGGAGAACGGTGTCGAGGTCGAGGGCGACGTCGCCCAGGGCGAGGTCCCCGAGGGCTGGGACGAGCCCCACACCGTCGCCGAGAACACCTCCATGTCCCTGGAGGAGATCCTCGTTCCGCTGATGAAGTTCAGCAACAACGGGCACACCGAGATGCTGGTCAAGAGCATCGGCCGGGAGACCGCGGACGAAGGCTCGTGGGAAGCCGGTCTGGTCGGGGTCGAGGAGGCCCTGCGGGAGCTCGGGGTGGACACCTCCGACCTGGTCCTCAACGACGGATCGGGGCTTTCCCGGACCGACCGGATCACCGCCGACAGCATGGTCGACCTGCTGACCCGGGTGCAGGACGCCCCCTGGTACGAGGGCTGGCACGACTCCCTGCCGGTGGCCGGTGACAGTGACCCGTTCGTCGGCGGCACCCTGGCCTCCCGCATGGACGGAACGGCGGCCGACGGCGTCGCGCAGGCCAAGACCGGCACCATGTCCGGGGTGAGCGCCCTGTCCGGTTACGTGCAGGGTCCGGACGGCTCGGAGGTCCACTTCAGCATCGTCAACAACGACCACGCCGGTGCGGCGCCCCTCCACGTGCAGGACGCCATCGTGGTCCGGCTCGCCGAGTACCTGGGCAACCAGGCGCCGGAGGGGACCACGTCCCTGCGCGGTGAGCCCGCGATGAGCGGGGAGTTGGAGTGCTCCTGGGAGCTGACCTGCTGAGACCGATAGCGCCCGTGCCGTCGCTCTGAAGGGGCGTCGCACGAGCGGTGACGAGGGTCCGTCGAGGGATCGACGGGCCCTCGTTCGTGTTCGAGGAGGCCGGCGCGGTTCGGTGGGGTTGTCCACAGGTCGGGGACGTGGGCTGTCGCGGGTCGGCCGGAGCCGGCAGTGTGGAACGCGGTGGGGTTCTCCCACCACCCTGTTCCCCCCACGGCGCGGCTTCCTGCCGCGCCGTGCCGCAGAAGGGCCTTCCGTGTGGAATCGCTGACCGTCACATCGGTGCTGGGCATGATCATCGGGCAGGTCTTCTCCCTGGTCGTGATGATCCTGGTCCTGTTGGGGCTGGGCAAGCTCGCCAGCCGGCTCATGGACGTCCCCTTCAACCTGCCACGTCTGGCGCTGGCCGCGATGTTCGGCGCACCGCTCGGGTCGGTGGGCGCGATCCTGGCCTACTACGGCTCCTTCGACGCGCTGAACACCGCGGAGCCGGCCCGGATGGACCAGCCGGGTTTCATGGCGCTGATGTTGTTCGCGATGGCGGTGGGCTCGATGCTCGCGTTCGTCGCCCTCGAACTCCTCATGCCGCGGGGCACCAGGGTCCGACCGGTCGCCATGCTCCGCGAGACCACCGACCTGTTCGGAAGGCTGGGTCGGTACCGCGGGATCCTGTGGATCCTGGTCCGGCACGGCCTGGGCGGATACGTCATAGGCCGACGGGAGGGGGTGGACGACACCTCGGCACAGCGCAGACTCGCCCGATCCCTGGTTCGCTCCATGGAAGAGGCGGGGGTGGTGTTCGTCAAGCTCGGCCAGGTGTTGGCCACCCGCCGTGACCTGCTGCCACCGGTGTTCGTCGAGGAACTGGGCCGGCTGCACAGCGAGGTGGCGCGGGTGCCCTACGAGGACATCCGCGACTGCGTGGCCGCCGAACTGGGGCGGGGGGTCGACGAGGTGTTCGCCGACTTCACACCCGAACCCCTGGCCGCCGCATCCATCGCCCAGGCGCATCCGGCGCGGCTGCTCGGTGGCGAGGAGGTGGTGGTCAAGGTGCAACGACCAGGGATCGGTCCGGTGGTCCGGCGCGACCTCGACATCATCCGCCGCCTCGCGAAGCGGGTGGACGAACACACCGACTGGGGGCCCGCGATCGGGGTGCGCGACCTCGCCGAGAGGTTCGCCGACGCGCTGCTGGAGGAGCTGGACTTCGAGGTGGAGGCGGCCAACATCGCCGCCGTCGCGGAGGCGTCCGTCGACTCGCCGGTGCGCATTCCCCGGGTGCATGAGGCCTACACCAGCCGTCGGGTGCTGGTGATGGAACGCCTGCACGGGAACCAGATCGACGGGACCGAGCTGCCGGAGCGGCGTGGGGAGGAGATCGCCAGGACACTGCTGGACTGTCTGTTGGAGCAGGTGCTCGTCGGCGGGATCTTCCACGCCGACCCGCACCCGGGCAACATCCTGCTGCTCGACGACGGAGGGGTCGGCCTGCTCGACTACGGGTCGGTGGGGCGGTTGGACGCCCGCACCCGGGAGGCGTTGCAGATGATGCTGCTGGCCATCGACCGGGGTGACGCGGTCCTGCTCACCGACACGCTCCTGGACGTGGTGGACGACCCGGGGGAGATCGACCCGGAACGGTTGCGCCGGTCGCTCGGTCAGTTCATGGCGCGCTACCTGCAGAGCGGGGCCACGGCCAGCATGCGGATGTTCACCGAACTGCTCATGCTGGTCACCCGGTTCGGGCTGGTCCTGCCGGCCGAACTGGCCGCGGTGTTCCGGGCGCTGGCCACCTTGGAGGGCACGCTGATGTTCCTCGCCCCGGGGTTCGACACCGTGTCCGAGGCCAAGCGGTACGCGGGTGCGCGGATGTCGGAGCAGTTGGGCGGAGGCAACCTGCGGGAGCTGGCGACGGGGGAGCTGCTGGCCCTGTTGCCGACCCTGCGTCGACTGCCACGTCGGCTCGACCGGATCACCGACCAGTTGCACAAGGGTCGGTTCACGGTGCAGGCGCGGCTCTTCGCCCACCCGGAGGACCGAAGACTCCTGCGCTCGGTGGTGCGCCGCGCGGTCATGACCGTCCTGGCGGTGGTCACCGGGTTCATGTCGGTGGGGCTGTTCAACGTGACCGAACAACCGGGGGTGGCCTGGTCGGACCTGGCCACGCACGCCCAAGCGCTCAACCTGTTGGCGTGGGTCCTGCTGGCGGCCACCGCGATGTTCGTCCTGCGATTGCTGGTGGACATGGTCCGGGACGGGGCGGAGAGCAAACGGAGCTGAGGGGCGGTCGGTGGCGCCTGTTCGAGGTCGGTCAGGCGGCTTGGTCGATCAGACGGCGCAGGGACCGGTACACCTGCTCGGCGGAGGGCGGTGGTTCCAGGACGCAGCAGCGCAGGAAGTAGCCGTCGCAGGTGGCTGCCACCCCGGCGCGGGTCTGCGGGTTCGGCAGGTAGGGGGCGAGGAAGGCGTCCAGTGCGTCGTGCCAACGCGTGACCTGATCCCGCAGGGTGGGGCGTCGGGCGGCGATGAGGAACAGTTCCATCTCGGCCAGAGCGTGGGCGCGGTCGTGTCCGACGCCTTCGGCGATGAGCGCCGCGAACCCGCGCAGCGCGGCGTCCGGTTCCTCGGGAAGGGTCTCCACCACCGACACGTAGGCGTCGTTCACCCGAGTGAGCGCGTCGACGAGGAGGTCGTCGATGGTGGCGTAGTAGTAGGTGACGGTGCTGGGCGGGACCGCGGCCTCGGTCGCCACGCGACGCTGGCTGACCGCGGTGACGCCCTCCCCGGCGATGATCGCCATGGTGGCGTCCAGCAGGATCCGGCGTCGCTGTTCGCCCTTGCGGCGGCGGCCGTCGCTGATGTTCTCCGGGTTCTCGATGGATTCCATGGTGCTCACGGTGTTCCTCCCACTCGACGACCGACCGGTGCGCGGGGGTTCAGTACCGCCCGCCCATCTCCAGGGCCATGACCCCGGCCATGACCAGGGCGATGCCGCCGATCTGTGTCCAGGTGAGGGATTCTCCCAGCAGTACCGCTCCGATGATGGCGACCAGGGCGACCCCGACGGCGGCCCAGGTCCCGTAGGCGACCCCGAGCGGCAGGCCTTTGGCGAGTGCCTGGGAGAGCGCGTAGAACGCGCCGCCGTAGCCGATGACCACGACGATGGAGGGCGACAGGCGGGTGAAACCCTCGGAGAGCTTCAGTGAGGTGGTCGCGATCACTTCCAGGATGATCGCTCCGGCCAACCACATCCACGGCATGGTGCGGCTCCTTCGTGTCCTTCGGGCCTGCCACAGGAAACCTGCTCGTTTGGTCAGTTTTCATTCGCCAAGAAACCTGAGCGAACGAACAAGATTCTACGCGGTGCATGATGGAGGAGCAAGGTGGAAGTGATTCGGTTCGGCCGAAAACCCACCCCCCGGCGGGCCGGCCACGTACCCCCTGGGTGTATTCTCGGCGATTCCGGACAAGGTGGGTCGGACACCATCCGATAACCGCTCCATACCGATACGCGGGAGTTCAGAACCTTTTCCGGACTGGAGCGTCTTACTGACGTAGGCCGGGTATCGAGATGTTCTATGGAGGTCCAGACGTGACGGGCAAGACCCAGTCGGCGGTGAAGCGCCGGTTCGGCATCGGACTCGTGGCGCTCGCGCTCGTCGCGACCGCGTGCACTTCAGGCGACGCCGAGACGCAGAGCAACTCCGACCCCGCCGCGGACGCGGAACCCGCCGAGCTGAGCATCACTCCGGAAGAGGGCGGCGAGGAGATCGCGCCCAACACCCCGGTTCGGGTCACCGCCGAGCACGGAACCATCAGTGACGTCCGGATCGAGCAGACCGTGGTCGGCGAAGCGGCCGTCCCCGACGGCGGCGAGGCCGATGGTGAGGACGACGAGGCCGAGCTGTACGAGATGACCGGGACCCTCAACGAGGACGGCACCGAATGGGTCAGTGACTGGAACCTGCGTCCGGGCTCGGAGATCGTGGTCACCGCGACAGCGGAGAACGAGGCCGGCGAGGAAACCGAGGTCACCAGCGAGTTCGGCACCCTGGACGCGGTCTCCGGGCAACGCCTGGAGTTGGCCTCCAACTTCCCGAGCTCCGGCGACACCG
>NZ_DYZD01000423.1 GCF_020741345.1 Nocardiopsis listeri | reverse complement strand
GCGGCGACGTCGATGCCGTCGGTCGAGGTACCGCAGGACACACCGATGACGATCATGGGGCTCCTACTTCGGGGTGATAGGGGGTGTCCGGTGCCGCTCGCGGCCCCGACTCCGGCCCGCACCGTTCGGAGAACTCACCGTGTGCCACCGATATACCGTCCGTCGCCGACCCGTCAACCTTTTCCGGGGCCAGGTCGACGAACGGCCGGCCCGGGTGGGATCGGACCGTGGGATGACCAGGCTCACAGCATCGTTTCGCGATCCGAATTGCATGTTCATTCATAAGGGTGCATGCTTATATGCATGTCCAAGGTACTCACTTCCCTTCCCGCCGGCGAGCGCGTCGGAATCGCCTTCTCCGGAGGCCTCGACACCTCTGTCGCGGTCGCGTGGATGCGCGAGAAGGGTGCCGTCCCGTGCACCTACACCGCTCACATCGGCCAGTACGACGAGCCCGACATCGAGTCGGTGCCCGGCCGCGCCACCGCCTACGGGGCGGAGATCACCCGCCTGGTCGACGGTCGCGCCGCCCTGGTCGAGGAGGGGCTGGCTGCCTTGGCCTGCGGCGCCTTCCACATCCGTTCGGGTGGTCGCCCCTACTTCAACACCACGCCCCTGGGCCGCGCAGTCACCGGCACCCTGCTGGTCCGCGCCATGCTCGAGGACGGCGTGCAGATCTGGGGCGACGGCTCCACCTACAAGGGCAACGACATCGAGCGGTTCTACCGCTACGGTCTGCTCGCCAACCCGTCCCTGCGCATCTACAAGCCGTGGCTGGACGCCGACTTCGTCAACGAGCTCGGTGGTCGCAAGGAGATGTCGGAGTGGTTGGTCGAGCGTGACCTGCCCTACCGGGACAGCACGGAGAAGGCCTACTCCACCGACGCCAACATCTGGGGCGCCACCCACGAGGCCAAGTCGCTGGAGCACCTCGACACCGGTATCGAGATCGTCGACCCCATCATGGGTGTCCGTTTCTGGGACCCCGAGGTCGAGATCGTCCCCGAGGACGTCACCATCGCCTTC
Organism: Nocardiopsis listeri; assembly: GCF_020741345.1. Taxonomy (GTDB): domain Bacteria; phylum Actinomycetota; class Actinomycetes; order Streptosporangiales; family Streptosporangiaceae; genus Nocardiopsis; species Nocardiopsis listeri_A. The sequence goes on along the minus strand of NZ_DYZD01000423.1, from coordinate 7,786 downwards.
GACAAGGGGCGTCCGGTCGGCATCAACGGCAAGTCCTTCGACTCCGCCGTCGATCTGGTCCTGGAGGCCAACGCCATCGGTGGTCGTCACGGTCTGGGCATGTCCGACCAGATCGAGAACCGCATCATCGAGGCCAAGAGCCGCGGCATCTACGAGGCCCCCGGCATGGCGCTGCTGCACGCCGCCTACGAGCGTCTCGTCAACGCCATCCACAACGAGGACACCCTCGCCGCCTACCACAACGACGGTCGCCGCCTGGGCCGTCTCATGTACGAGGGTCGCTGGCTGGAGCCGCAGGCCCTGATGATCCGCGAGTCCCTCCAGCGCTGGGTCGGCACGGCCGTCACCGGTGAGGTCACCCTGCGGCTGCGTCGCGGTGAGGACTACTCGATCATGGACACCACCGGCCCGGCGTTCAGCTACCACCCGGACAAGCTGTCCATGGAGCGCACCGAGGACTCCGCGTTCGGTCCTGGCGACCGCATCGGCCAGCTGACCATGCGCAACCTCGACATCGCCGACTCCCGCGCCAAGCTGGAGGACTACTCCCGGCTCGGCATGGTCGGCAGCGAGCACCCGACGTCGATCGGCGCCGCCCAGGCGGCCTCGACCGGCCTCATCGGCGCGATGCCCGAGGGCGGCGCGGAGGTCATCGCCTCGCGCGGTTCGGTCGACGAGGACGAGTGGCTCGACCACGCCGCCATGGAGTCCGGCACCGACTAGCCTCACCCCTGGCACTCACGGCGCCGACCGCCCCGAAGGTCACGGGGCGGCCGGCGCCGTCCGTCCCTCGGCCCCGACCGAGACCGAGGGGATGCCCGATGGAAATATCCCATAACTTGACTGACTCCAGAAAACTCTGCACACTGGAAGTATGCCAACCCCTTCGGATTTCGAGCACATGTTGCGCGAGTCCGCTCTGCGGGTGACGGGCCCTCGGATAGCTGTGCTCTCCGCCGTGCACGACAACCCGCACGCGGACACCGAGTCGATCATCGACGTCGTGCGCGGGAAGCTCGGCACGGTCTCCAACCAGGCCGTCTACGACGTTCTCAAGGCGCTGACCTCCTCCGGCCTGGTGCGACGCATCCAGCCCCAAGGAACCGTCGCCCGGTACGAGACGCGAGTCGGGGACAACCACCACCACGTCGTGTGCCGCTCCTGTGGAGCCATCGCCGACGTCGAGTGCGCCGTCGGTCACGCGCCCTGTCTCACCGCCTCCGACGGACACGGGTTCGCCATCGACGAGGCCGAGGTCGTCTACTGGGGTGTGTGCGGCGAATGCTCTCCGGCAGGGGCCGCCTGACCGCTCCGGCGCCCGAGCCCTTCCTGAGTCATCCCGGCCCCTCCCGCGAACACGCGCGGGAGGGGCCGAGTCGTGTGCGTCGAACGCTCCGCGTCTGACTCGCGAGCCGTGTCGATGGGGCCCACCATGTTCTCGACCTGGGGGAACAGCCCTCTTCATTTCATTGACAGTCTGGACGGACTGTGAAAATGTCAGAGGTGTCACTCCAGGCGAATGAGGTGTGTCCATGACATTCAGCGGCAACACGGTCGGCTATGACGTCCGCGAGCATCGTGCCTACATCACGTTGAACCGTCCGGATCGATTGAACGCGATCACGGCCGAGATGGCCCGGGAGATCGCGGAGGCCGTCGCCGCGGCCAACGAGGACGCATCGGTGCGCGTGATCGTGCTGAAGGGTGCCGGACGGGCGTTCTGCGCCGGCTACGACCTGAAACTGTACGCCGAAGGCGGCCAGGACCACCAGGGCGCGGTCTGGGACCCGATCGAGGACTTTCGCTCGATGAAGGCCAACACCGACCACTTCTTCTCGCTCTGGCGGTCGGCCAAACCGACGGTCGCGCAGGTCCAGGGATACGCGGTCGCGGGCGGAAGCGACATCGCCCTCTCCTGCGACCTGGTCGTGATGGCCGAGGACGCCGAGATCGGTTACATGCCCGCGCGCGTGTGGGGCTGTCCCACGACCGCCATGTGGGTTTACCGCCTGGGGGCCGAGCGAGCCAAGCGCATGCTGCTCACCGGCGACACCATCGACGGCCTTCAGGCCAAGGAATGGGGGCTGGTCCTGGACGCCGTGCCCGAGGACGAACTCGAGGCCACCGTCGAAAGGCTCGTGGACCGTATGGCCGGTGTCCCCATCAACCAGCTCGTCATGCAGAAGATGATGATCAACCAGGCCTACGACAACATGGGCCTGCAGAGCACCCAGAACCTCGCCGTCCTCTTCGACGGCATCACCCGTCACTCACCCGAGGGCCGCTGGTTCGTCGACTTCGCCCAGGAACACGGCTTCGCCGCCGCCGTCCAGTGGCGCGACACCGGCCGCTTCATCCCCGACGGCGGTGGTCCGCTCCCCGAAGAGGACGAGATCGCCGAGATGCGCCGCCGGCTCGCCGAGAAGGACGCCGCGAAGGAGGACCACCGATGACGCACCTCACCGAATCCCTGTGGCCGGCGGACACGAGCCGACCGATCAACGACGTCACGGTGGGCGAGCTGCTGCGAGGGGCCGCCGCCGAGGCGCCCGACAAGCTCGCCCTGGTCTCGGTCGCACCCGAGCGCGAGGCCCGCACCTGGACCTATGGTCGACTGCTCGACGACGCCGAACGCGCGGCTGCGTGGCTGCTCGACCGTTTCCGTCCGGGCGAGCACGTGGCGGTCTGGGCGCCGAACGTTCCCGAGTGGCTCGTACTCCAGTACGGGGCGGCGCTGGCCGGACTCGTACTCGTGACCGTCAACCCCGCCCTCCGTAACGCCGAACTGGAGTACGCGCTCGACAAGTCGCACTCGGTCGGGGTCTTCCACGTCGACGACTTCCGTGGCACCGACATGGCGACGCTGATCGAGAGCGTGCTGCCCGAGGTGCCGGCGGTCCGTGAGGCCGTCGCCTTCACCGGCTGGCTCCAGGAGGTGCGTGCCACCGACAGGCGCACCGACCTGCCGGTGGTCGACCCGCAGGCGCCCACACAGATCCAGTTCACCTCCGGCACCACCGGTCGCCCCAAGGCGGCGGTACTCGCGCACAGGGCCATGGTCACCAACGCGATCGACGTGCGTGAGCGCTGCGAGGTCCCCCGGGGCGCGACGTTCGCCACCGCCCTTCCCCTGTTCCACACCGCGGGGTGCGGCCTGGCCGGAATGGGTTCGGTCCACCAACGGGCGACCCTCGTGCTCGCGGAGATCTTCGACCCCACCACGATGCTCACCGCCATGCAGGACCACCGGGCGGAGATCTTCGGCGGTGTCCCCGCCATGTTGCACGCGCTGCTCGCGCACCCCGACGTGGCCGGCTTCGACCTCGGATCCCTGAAGGTGGTGATGTCCGGTGGTGACGCGGTACCGCCGTCCCTGGTCGAGGCCTGGGAGAAGCTCTGCGGTGCCACGGCCAGCGCGGTCTACGGCCAGACCGAACTGAGCCCCATCATCTGCCAGACACGACCCTCGGACGGCCGTGACGACAACCTGTTCACGGCGGGTCGGCCGCTTCCCAACATCGATGTGGCCGTCCTCGAACCCCACACCGGTGCGGTTCGGCCGATCGGGGCCGAGGGTGAGATCTGCGTTCGCGGCTACTCGCGCATGATCGGCTACCTCGACATGCCGGAGGAGACCGCGCGGACGATCGACGCCGAAGGATGGCTGCACACCGGGGACCTCGGACGGATGGACGCACGCGGGTACGTGACGGTCACCGGACGACTGAAGGACATGATCATCCGTGGTGGGGAGAACATCTACCCACGGGAGATCGAGGAGGTGTTGGCCGGACACCCGGCCGTCACCGGAGCGATCGTGGTCGGTCTGCGGGACGACAGGTGGGGGGAGAGCGTGGCCGCGGTCATCCGCCCGGACCCGGAGCGGCGGGTGCCGACCGCCGAGGAACTGCACGACTACCTTCGCGAACGTCTGGCACCCCACAAGACGCCCAAGAGGTGGTACGTCGCCGACGAACTGCCGATCAACGCGATGGGCAAGCTCCAGAAGTTCCGTCTCCGTGACCAGATCGCCGCCGGCGAGCTGCGGGAGCTCTGATCACGGGTCCGGGTGGCCCTGCCGAGCGGTCGGTGGGGCCGCCCTCCCACGCCGCTCGGCGTGTTCACGGGCCGTTAGGGTGTGGGGCGTGAGTGGTCTGACCCGTAAAGAGCAACGCGCGAGAACCCACGAAGTGCTCCTCGACGCGACGATCCGCTGTCTGGTGACCCACGGTCACGCGGGCACGACCACGCAGAGGATCCAGGACGAGGCGGGGGTCTCTCGGGGCGCCCTGCTGCACCACTTCGGTTCGAAGTCGGAGCTGCTCGTGGCCGCGATCCACCACATCGCCGATATGCGCCTGCGGGAGTTCGGTGAACTCGTCGCGGACCTGGGCGAGGGACACGAGGCCCTGGAACAGATGGTGAGGGCCATCCGGTCGGTGATGGCGGGCCCGCCGTTCCAGGCGGCCATCGAACTGTGGACCGCTTCGCGCACCGACGCACAGCTCCGTGAGGCGCTCCTGCCCGCCGAACGCAGACTCGGCTCCGCGCTCCGCGACCTCTTCAACCGGCATTCGGGTATCACCGACCCCCGGGCGGCCCAGACGGCCTTCGAAACCCTGATGGCGCTGGTGCGCGGACTCGAACTCACACGCATCATGCGCACCGACCCGACCCTGGAGGATCGGATCATCGACGACTGGCTCGATCACGTCGCCCGGCTCCGGGACCGGTGACCGACCCCGTCAGAACGCTTCGGCGCTGGTGAGGCGGGTCGAGCACAGGTCGTGCCCTCCACCTCACGCGGGCGCCGGAGCACGGGAGGCCGCCCGGCGGGCGATCACCGCGCAGACGAACAGCTGGATCAGGTGGAAGATCATCAACGGCAGCACGTACATCCCCACCTGTTCCGACGGGAACAACAGGATGGCCATGGGGAGACCGCTCACCTGGCTCTTCTTCGAACCGCAGAACATCAGGACGATCTGGTCGGCCCGCTCCAACCGCAACACGTGCCCCAGACCCGTGAACAGGGCGAGCACGACGGCCAGGAGCACACACGAGACCAGGACGACCACGAGCAACTGCGCGGGCGGGACGATCTGCCACAGCCCCTGCGTCACCCCGACGCTGAACGCCGCGTACACCACCAGCAGCACGGATCCCTGGTCGACCACCGACACCGCGCGAGAGTGCTCCTTCAGCCACGCCCCGATTCGCCGGTGCAGAAGCTGACCGGCGACGAAGGGCACCACGAGCTGCCCGAAGATCCCGAGCAGCGATTCCGGGGTGATCTCCACCGCCGAACCCAACAGGAAAGCGGCCAGCAGCGGGGTGAGCACCACCCCGAGCACGTTGGAGATCGACGCCGAGCTCACCGCCAGAGCCACGTTGCCACGGGCGATCGAGGTGAACGCGATGGAGGACTGCACGGTCGACGGCAGGATGCACAGGAACAGGAAACCCGTGGCCATCACCGGGTTCAGCACCGAGGACGGCAACGCCACGATCCCCAGACCGAGCAGTGGAAAGACCAGGAACGTGCAGGCCAGCACGAGCAACTGGAAGCCCCAGCGGGAGAACCCTTCGCGGGTCTGCGCGGGAGAGAGCTTGGCCCCGTGGAGGAAGAACAGCAAACAGATCGCCACGACCGTGATGTGGTCCAAGGCCTCCGCGGCCACGCCGCGTGCCGGCGCCAACGTCGCCACCACGGGCAACAGCAGCAACAGAAGCAGGAACGGGTCGATGACGCGACGCAGACGGGAGAGCATGCGTCCACTCTCCCGGCCGAATGGTCATTCGGAAACAGAGATACCGTACTGACTGTATTCAGTTAACGTGAAGACCATGCGCAGCGAACTCGACCTGGTGCGGGTACGCACCTTCGTCACGGTGGCCGGACAGCTCAGTTTCTCCGGTGCGGCACGGCGACTCGGCCTGAGCCAGTCCGCGGTGAGCCAACACGTGCGGCGCCTGGAGACCACGATCGGGCGGACGTTGCTGGAGCGCGACACCCACACCGTGCGCTTGACGGCGGCCGGAGAGGCCTTCCTGGGATACGCCCAACGCATCCTCGACCTGAGCGACGAGGCGATCGGCGTCGTGGTCTCCTCCGAGCCGCGTGGACGGGTTCGGTTCGGTGTCTCCGAGGACTTCGCCCTGACCCGCCTGCCGGACTTCCTACGCCGCTTCCGCGCGCTCCACCCGTACGTCGACCTGGAGTTCACCGTCGAGCTCAGCGTGACGTTGCACCGCCGGCTACGGGCCGGGGAACTCGACGCCGTACTCGCCATGCGCCTGAACGCCACCACCGGTGTGGACGCCTTTCGGCCACGGATCCTGTTCCATGACCCGCTGGTGTGGGTATCGGCCCCCGACGTCCGCGTCGACGAGGACGAGCCGGTCCCCTTGGTGCTCTACCCCAGGCCCAGTCTGACCCGCGACGCCGCGCTGGACGCATTGATGTCCGCCGGGCGCGCGCACCGCGTGGCCTGCACCTCCGGGAGCCTGAGCGGACTCCGTGCGGCGGCCCTCGCCGGACTCGGCGTCATGCCCTTCGCTCGCTCCCTCATCCCGGAGGGGCTGGTCCACCGGGACCACGGGCTGCCCGAACTGCCCGAGACGGCCTTCGTGCTGATGACCCGAGGCACCACGTTCCCTCCGGCCGTGCGGGCACTCGTCGAAGCGCTCCAGGACGACCACCGAGAACTGCGGGGCTACGGGGAAGGAACAGCACTCAGCGGCGGGGCCCTCCCGTGACCTGCGCCGCCAGTACGACGGCGTCACTCTCCTCGACCGGACGTAGAGATCCGACCAGCGCGCGCAGCTCCGCAAGGTCGGCGCCCTCCCGCGATTCGATCTCGACGAAGACGCCCGGCAACCACTCCAGCAGTACGAGGAGGTCCAGGTGGTCCCAGTGGCCCTCCTTCTCCTCGAAGAGCATGACGGCGATCGGGCCGTACCCGGAGGGTGGGTGAGAATCATCGGGGGAGCCGGTGGAAGCGGGGAGTCCACGGTGTGATGGCCTCCACAGGGCTGGGCGGGACACGGTGAGCGGGCGTTCGAACCGTGGGATGCGCGGACCGACTCGTCGGGTTCCGCTTCATCCCAACGAAGAGGCCGACCCGAGAGTCCGGGCCGGCCCCTGTACGTCTGCGTGGGCTATGGGGTAAGTGGTTCGGGGCGTGAGGTCAGCGTTTGCCTGCGCGCAGGTCGCGCACGGTTCCACGGACGCTGTCCTTGAAGTTCGAGGTACGCCGGATGGCCTTTCCCTTGAACTGTTCGAAACGGCCACGGGAGCGCATCCGGGAGTTCCCCGTCGCCCGCCCGGCCAGTTCCCTGACCCTGCCGCGTACCTGGGTGGCGCTGCCCCTGAGTTTCTCCGACCGGCTCATGAGCCCTCCTGAAGGATCGGTGGCGTCGCTTGCCTGTCTCACCCGGTACCTGCCACTTCTGTGGGATTTCATGCGGACATGCCCCGGAGGAATGGGCGTGGCATGGCGCACACTCGCGCTCCGATCGTGCGTCCATTGATTGGCATGAGTGGAGGTTTTGAATGGGATGCGAGCGCCTGAACAGCGCGGTTATCGGATAGGGGTTCAAATAGCTGTTCAGGAATCTACTCGAAGGGCTGGAGAGGCCCTTGGCCTGGAGGAATGAGCATGTGGTTCCGCGGTGATGCGCTTCGGGTGAGGGGTGAGGGGTCGGTGCGTGGAGCGTCTCAGGTGGGTGGTCTTGGGGTTGTTGGGCGGGGTGGGGGTGGGTTCTTCCTCCTTCCCCGCCGCGT
>NZ_DYZD01000422.1 GCF_020741345.1 Nocardiopsis listeri | reverse complement strand
GGCGTGTCTTCCGGTCTCTTCCTCGACCGCGCTCCTTGCGTGGATTCCGGGAAGCGGTCGCCGAGAAAGGGATATTCGGTCGATTCTTGGTCGAATCTCTAGCAATTCGGTCTTGGTGCTCCGAGGGGTCGATCGGCGCGGTCGAGACGTGCTCGCGATTTCGCGCACCGCTGTATCTCGCCGACCGAGTGCGCTCTCAGGTCACGCCTCGGATTCGGATTCGTCCGCCTCTTGACCCTGATCGACCTTGATGCGAAAGATGGCACGGCAGTCAACTTCTGTGATGCGGGACACGAGGGGCGGGGTGCGGTCGTGGGACGGCCCCGCCTCTACGAGAGGACAACTCATGCGTGCACGACGGTGGTCGGTCGCGGCGGGGGCACTGGGTCTGGTGCTCATGGCTTCGGCGTGTGGCGACGGAGGTGATGGCGGCGGCGGTGACCAGGTCGAAGTGTTCTCCTGGTGGACCGGTGGCGGCGAAGAGGCGGGCCTGAACGCCCTCATCGAGCAGTTCGAGGGGGACAACCCCGACGTCGAGTTCGTCAACGCGGCGGTGGCCGGCGGTTCGGGCACCAACGCCCAGGCCGTCCTGGAGGGGCGCCTGCAGAGTCAGGACCCGCCGGACTCCTTCCAGGGGCACGCCGGGGCCGAACTCCAGGACTACATCGAGGCCGGGTACCTGGCCCCGCTGGACGACTTCTTCGACGAGCAGGGGCTGCACGACGCGCTGCCCGACCAACTCGTCGAACAGATCACCTACGACGGTGCCGTCTACTCCGTTCCGGTGAACATCCACCGCTCCAACGTCATGTGGTTCAACCCCACGGTGCTGGAGGAGGCCGGGGTGGACGCCCCACCCGAGACCTTGGACGAACTCCTCGAAGCGTTGGAGACGGTCTCGGAGGAGACCGACGTCATCCCCATGGCCGTGGGCGCGCAGTGGACCGTCTCCCACCTGTTGGAGTCGGTACTGCTGGCCTCGCTGGGCCCCTAGGGCTACAACGCGCTCTGGGAACCCGGCACCTCCTGGGACACCCCCGAGGTGGCCGAGGCCCTGGGCACCTTCGAGGAGATCATGGAGTACACCCAGGAGGAGTCGGCGGCCGAGGACTGGCAGGAGGCCGCGCGTCGGGTCTCCGACGGCGAGGCCGCCTTCAACATCATGGGGGACTGGGCCGCCGGTTACTTCGACGAACTGGGAGCGCTCCCCGGCGAGGACTACGACTGGGCCGCGTCCCCGGGCACCGACGGCACCTACATGTGGCTCTCCGACAGCTTCACCCTTCCGGTGGGGGCGCCCAACGAGGAGGGGGCGTTGACCTGGCTGGAACTGGTCGCGAGCCAGGAGGGCCAGGACACCTTCAACCCGCTCAAGGGTTCGATCCCCGCGCGTGAGGACGCCGACCCGGCCCGCTACGCCGACAGCCCCTACCTGGAGTCGGCGCTGGAGGAATGGCAGTCCGGCCCCGAGCTCGCGGGCTCCTTCTGGCACGGCGTGACGGTCGGCAACCGCTGGAAGAACGACATCGACACCGCCGTCGGTCTGTACCTGGGCGACGGTGACACCGAGGCGTTCAACGCCGCACTGAACGAGGCCGCGCAGTCCGAATGAGCAACTCGAGCAACCCGCCCGGGGTCGCGCGGCGCGACCCCGGGCCCACCACCGCGCCCGCGCGCCCGAGCAGGGTCCGTCGGGCGCTGACCCGTGCCCGCACCTGGCTGCCGGGACTACTGCTGGTCTCCCCGTCGATCCTGCTCATCGGGGTTTTCGTCTACGGCATGATCGGGTGGAACACCCGGTTGGCGCTCAGCGACAAGCACGCGCCCATCCAGGACGGGGAGTTCGTCGGCCTCGTCAACTTCGTGGCCCTGTGGCAGGAGGCCCGCTGGCCTGCGGCCGTGGGCAACGCGATCGTCTTCACCGTGGTCTTCGTCGGCGGCGCGCTGTTCATGGGCTGGCTGCTGGGGCTGCTCCTGGACAAGGGCATCCGCGGCGAGGCGGTCTTTCGCACGCTGTTCCTGGCACCGATGGCGGTGTCCTTCATCGCCACCGGTGTGGTGTGGCGCTGGCTGATGAACCCCGCGCCCGCCGAACGCGCCACCGGGCTCAACGCGCTGTTCGTCCACTTCAACCTGGACTTCCTGGTCAACGACTGGTGGACCGCGCCGGACCTGGGCATGGCGGCCATGGCGCTGCCGGCGATCTGGCAGTTGGCCGGGTACATCATGGCGCTGTTCCTGGCCGGTTTCCGTGGCGTGTCCGAGGATCTGCGCGAGGCGGCCCGCGTCGACGGGTGTTCCGAATGGGGCGTGTACCGGCACGTGGTCATGCCCCAGCTACGGCCGGTCCTGCTCAGCGCGATCATCATCTTGGGCCACATGTCGTTGAAGGTGTTCGACCTGATCATCGCGATCGCCGGACAACAGATCGTCGCCGACGTCCCGGCCGTGTACATGTGGGCGATGGTCTTCGAGGTCCGTGACCCGGCCAAGGGCGCCACCATCGCCTCCTACCTGCTGTTCGCGGTAGCGGTGTTCGTCATCCCCTACCTGGTGTGGACCGTGCGCAAGGAACGGAGCGAGGGCCGATGACCCAGAGCGCACCCGAGAGGGTGATCGCGCCCGGCGGCGGGGTCGCCGGCACCACGCGGCGCGGACAGGCGGTCAAGTTCACCGTCCTGTTCGCCCTGGCGGTGCTGTTCCTGCTGCCGATGTACGTACTGCTGGTGACCGGGTTCAAACCCTTCGCGGAGGCCACCGCGGCTCGGGCCTGGTCGTTGCCGCAGGTCTGGAGCATCGAAGGATGGGCCACGGCCTGGGAGGCCTTGGCCCCGGGGATGTACAACAGCGTCCTGGTGGCGGTGCCCAGCGCCGTCATCTCGGCGGTGCTCGGCTCCATGAACGGGTTCGTCATGGCGCGCTGGCGGTTCCCCGGCGCGGACACGGTGTTCACGCTGTTCCTGTTCGGGATGTTCATCCCCTACCAGGCGGTGATGATCCCGCTCCAACAGATGTTGGTGAGCGCGAACCTCATGGGAGGGGTGCTGCCGCTGGTCCTGGCGCACACCGTCTACGGCATCCCGATCTGCACGCTCATCTTCCGTAACTACTACGCGAGCATCCCGCAGACGCTCATCGAGGCGGCCAGGGTGGACGGTGCGGGCATGCTGCGCACCTACGCGTCGGTGGTGCTGCCGGTGTCGGCGCCGGCCTTCGCGGTCACGCTGATCTGGCAGTTCACCTCCGCCTGGAACGACTTCCTGTTCGCGGTGTTCCTCACCGGCCCCAACAGTTGGCCGGTGACGGTTCAGCTGAACAACGTGGCCGGTTCGATGGTGGTGCCCTACAACCAACAGATGGCGGCGGCGGTCCTGGCGTCGCTGCCGACGTTGATCGTCTACCTGGTTCTGGGCCGCTACTTCATGCGCGGCCTGATGGCCGGGGCGCTCAAGGGCTGATCCCCGCACGGGCGTCGCCTCCGATGCGGGAGGCGGCGCCCGAATTCCCTTTTCGGTACAAAAAAGGGGAATGTGCATTCCCGGGGTCGCGCCATTGCGTATTTATTCGCAGCCGATCGGCGGACCGAAACCGTCCGTTCGAGTGGAGGTGTTGCGTGGAACTCCTGTTTCGGAGAGGATCACCCTGATCGCCCTCCGTGTCATGCGTGAGTGAGGGGATCGTTTCCGTGAAACGTGCATGAAATGCGAAAGGAAGGTGGAATGAGGATTCCTTCCGCCATGGCCGCGCTGGTTCTGGGGAGCCTTTTTCTGGGTGCGGCGCCCGCTCACGCCGCCACCGGTGAGGTCGTGGTCTTCACGACCGAGTTCGAGGACCTCGTGCGCTACACCGACCCCGTTTCGGGCGGTTGTGTACGCCTCCCCGCCACCGCGCACGTCCTGGTCAACCTGACCGACGCGGACGTGAGCCTCCACGCGGGACCCTGGTGCGCCGGGTCGGGGGTGACCGTGGAGCCGGACCGTGGATGGCACGCGCCGCCCAGTGGGCTGTTCAGCTTCTCGGTGGCGTGACCTTCGAAGTCGCAGAAAAGGGATAGAACGCGCCATGGCCGCATAGCGTACTTTGTCCCGTTGTTCTTTGCCGATTGGGTATGCGCTCTTCGGGGTTCGGGACATGGGGGTCCGTTCTCGAATTGACGCCCTTTCTCGTAGTGCACCAAGCTGGGTCATCGTTCGATGGTTCCGTTCGTCCGGAAGGGGCGCGGGCCATGGGGGCGAAGAGACGGAAAGGTGCCCTCCCTTCATGCTGCACACCCTCATCGTGGGTCTGGGGAGAGCGGGACGAGGACTGCACGCGCCGTCGCTCGCCAAGGTGCGGGCGGCGGCCCCCGCCCTGTTCGCGCCGGGGCCGGTGATGGGCCACGACCCCCACGCCGGCGAGGTCGACGGCGTCCTGAGGTTCTCCTCCCTGGAGGAGGCCGCCCGTCACCGACCACCCCGGGACACGGTGGTCCACCTGTGCACCCCGCCCCGGCAGCGGGCCCGGTCACTGGAACGACTGGCCCGGCTGGGCTACCACCGGATCATCGTGGAGAAGCCCCTGGCCCCGGACCTGGTGGAACTGGCCGCGATCGCCCGGTTGCGCCGCCGTTGGGACCTGGACCTGACCGTCACCACCCCTTGGTCGGCCAGCACCCTGAGCGCCCGTCTGCTGGGGATCCGCCGCTCCCAGACCTTCGGCGCGCTACGCGCCATCACGGTGTTCCAGCACAAACCTCGGTTCAGCCGGACCCTGGAATCCCCCGTGCACCCCACCGCCTTCGACATCGAGGTGCCCCACGCCCTGGCCATGGCCGTCACCCTGGCGGGCGGGGCGGACGTGGTCGCCGCCGAACTGGACGACATGGTCCTCGGCCGCACCCGGCTGCCCGGTCTGGGCGGAGCGCGACTGGACCTGGTGCACCACACCGGGGTGCGCACCCGCATCGAATCCGACCTGACCGCGCCCCTGCGTGAGCGGCGCATCGTTCTGGAGTTCGACGAAGCCGTCCTGACCGGACACTACCCGTGCAGCGAGGCCGACCACACCGCGCAGCTGATGGTGACCGTGCCCGGCGAAGAGCCGGTCCGTTCGATCTTCGTCGACGACGCCCTGACCGAGCTCCTGCACTCCTGTTACGCCCGTTACTCCCGTCATCGACAGGAACCGGGCGACCTGCCCGTCCACGTGGAGGCGGTCCGACTGCTGTCCGAGGCCAAGAACCGTTGCTCCCCACAGCCGTACTCCCCGCTCACCGCACGACGGGAGGTGGCCGATGTCGTCGGCGCCTGAACCACCTCGCCTGGCCGGGATCGGTGACGAGGCCGCCCCCGGGCTGTCGAACCAGCTCACCGCCGTGCGCGAGCTCGGATGGGATCTGCTGGAGCTGCGCACCGTGGACCGTGTCCCCCTCGCCGAGATGCCGGAGGCCGACTTCGAGTCGGCGGCCGAGCGCATCCGAGCGGCCGGGGTGGAGGTCGTCGCCGTCGCGGCCAAGATCGGTGACTGGTCGCGCCCCGTCACCGGCGACTTCGCGCTGGACACGGCCGAACTCGACGTGCTGGCCCGTCGCTGCGCGGTCCTGGGTACGCGCACGGTGCGGATCATGTCCTATCCCTCCGGCGGGACGAACGAACCCGAGTGGCGCCGCGAGGTGCGCACCCGAATACGTGAACTGGCCCGACGCGCTGAGGACGCGGGCCTGGTCCTGGCGCACGAGAACTGCGCCGGCTGGGCCGGAGAGGACGCCGACCGCGCCCTGGACCTGATCGCCCACGTCGACAGCCCGGCGCTACGGGTCCTTTTCGACATCGGCAACGGGGTCGCCCACGGCTACGACGCGGCCACGATGCTGCGCCCGCTCGTGGAGTACGTGACGCATGTCCACGTCAAGGACGCCACCATCGCCCACGACGGCGACCCCGCCTACGTGGCGCCCGGTGAGGGCGAGGCCGGGGTGGAGGAGTGCCTGGGAATCCTGGCGGAGCACGGCTACCGGGGCGCCCTGTCCATCGAGCCCCACCTGCACCTGCGCCCCCACCTGCGCGCCGAGGGCGTCGATCCCGGTCGAGGGGACGAGGTCGCGTTCATCGAGTACGGGCGGACCCTGGAGCAGTCGGTGGACCGAATCTGGCGTACGGAAGTGATCCGATGACGCTGACCGACCAGGACCACTCCCTGCTGCTGCACCTGTTGAGCATCCCCACCGCGGGTCCCCTGGAGGTCGGTACCACCGGTCCGCCGCCCCGGTTGTGGCGGGCCCAGTACGACTACGCCGAGGCCGCGGCGCGGATCGGCTTTCGCGTGATACGTCACGCCCCCGCGGACCCCGCCGACCTGATGGCACCCGGTGTGCCCGAAACGGTGCGCGCGGCCTCGGCGGACCCCGACTTCCTGGCCTGCCAGCCCAGCCTGGTCCTACGGCTGGGCCCCGACACCGTGCCACCCGAGCGCACCGTGATGTTCAACGTGCACCTGGACACCGTCGCGGGAGGGCCACCGGTTCACTTCGACGGGGAGGTCTTCCATGGGCGGGGCGCCATCGACGCCAAGGGACCCGCCGTGGCGCTGCTGGCCGGCGTACGCGCCGCCCGGGAACGTTCGACCGGCCCCGGCCGGGACAGTGCTGTGATCATCCAGGCGGTCGCGGGCGAAGAGGGCGGTGCCATGGGCGTGCTGGGCACCCGACCGCTGGTGCAACGCGGACACGTCGGCCGCCTCAACGTGTTCTGTGAACCCACCTCCGGGCGTTTCCTCACCCGCTCCACGGCGTCGATGACCGCCCGGGTGTCGGTGCGCGGCGACGACGCCATCGACGACCGCCCCCAGGCCGGGCACAACGCCTCGGTCCTGCTGGGCTTCCTCGCCCAGAGCATGGGCCGTTCCCTGGACGGGAACGCCCACGACGGTGCGGTGTGCGTGGCGGGACTGCACACCGGAGACCTGCACAACCGTGTCTACGGCACGGGTGACCTGCTGCTCAACCTGTCCTACGCCGACGCCGATGCGGGCCGGGCCCTGGAGGCGGCGGTCACCGACGCGTTCGAGGTGGCCCTGAAGGAGTTCACCGACCTCTTCGGCGACAGCGCCCTGTTCGCTCGAACCGCGGCCGACGCCCGGCGTATCACCCGACTGACCTGGCCCAAGCGGGGACTGCCGGTCCTGGTCGACCACGATCGATGGGGACACGACCTGTTGCGGGGGATCGGCGTGCCCGCCTGGCCCGCCGACGAGGCCGCCTTCACCTGTGACGCCATCTGGATGGCGGGGGGCGCCGACACCTGCACGGTCGTGTTGGGACCGGGGGACCTGGACGCGGACGGGGCCCACGGGGACGACGAGCGCGCCCACCTGAGAGACCTCGAGGGGTTCGCCGACACGGTGGCCCGACTCCTCATCGCCTTCACCGACAAAGCCGGCGAGCCGGACGAGAACTACGGAGGACCGTGACCACACTTCCCGCACCGCCGGAACCCTCCCCGACACGAGAGAGGGTCCTGGTCGACCACGACGCCCTGCTGGACTTCCTCACGGAGATCTTCGTGGGCCGGGGCCTGCCCCGAGGCCGCGCGACCGAAGCGGCGCGAGCCCTGAGCCACGGCGACCTGACCGGGATGGACTCCCACGGCGTGGCCAACCTGGCCCGCCTCTACCTGCCCCTGCTCGACGAAGGTCGGGCAGATCCCGACGCCGAACCCCGGATCGTCACCGACCTGGGCGCGGCCGTTCTGCTCGACGCCCGCCGCGCCCTCGGGCTGTGGGCGGCCTCGGAGGCGATGGACCTGGCCGCCGAGCGGGCCGAACGCCACGGGGTCGGGCTGGTGGCGGTACGCCAGGCCACCCACCTGGGATGCGCCGGACACCACGCGTTGCGCGCGGTCGAACGCGGCATGATCGGCGTGGTGACGAGCAACTGCGGTGGTCAGCGCATCGCCCGGCCACCGGGCGGCACCGTGGCGGTCCTGGGCACCAACCCGCTCAGCGCGGCGGCACCGGCCGGTTCGCTCCCCCCGTTCCTGCTGGACATGAGCACCACGGCCGCGCCCACCGGGCGGATCCGGCAGGCCGCCAGGGAGGGCCGGCCGGTCCCGGAGGGGTTGCTGTGCGATGACCGGGGCGAGCCGGTCACCGACCCGGCGGCGTTCGACGCCGGTCTGGCGCACCTGATGTGGCTCGGTGGTCGGGTGGGTCGCTTCAAGGGGTTCGGGCTCGGCGTGCTGGTGGAGGTGCTCTCCGCCGTCGTCTCCGGCTCGGGCCGGGGTCCCCACCCGGACGCCCTGACGGGGGACGGCGGGCCCGGCGGGCGGGACGACGACATCGGCTTTTTGATGTTGGCCATCGCCCCCGACGCCTTGCGGGAGGGAGCCCGCACCGACGCCGAGGAGCTGTTCGGGGTACTGACGGACTGCGAGCCCGTCGACCCCGACCACCCCGTGCGCTACCCCGGCTGGCACGAGTACCACCTGGCGGCCGAGCGCCGCGCGCGGGGCGTGCCGCTGGGCGTGGAGTTGTACGAGGAACTGGTGGAGACGGCCCGCCGAGCGGGGATCCGCGCCCCCTCGATCATGGAGGAGGGACGATGAGCAGGTTGCGCGCGGGAGTGGTCGGCCTGGGGGTCATCTCCCGCTTCCACCTGAGGGCACTGACGGACTCCCCGGACTGGGACCTGGTGGCGGTGTGCGATTTGGACCCGAAGGAGGTCGCCGCGCCCCCGCCCGGCGCGACCGGATACACCGACCACGCGCGGATGCTGGCGGAGGCGGACCTGGACGCGGTCGTGGTCACCGCCCCCAACGACGCGCACGCCCGGATCTGCGCGGACGCGATCACGGCCGGGACCGCGGTGTGCGTGGAGAAACCGTTGGCTCTGGACCTGGTGGAGGGGGAGGCGTTGAGCGCGTTGGCCCGGGACCGGGGGGTGCCCTTGTTCACGGCCTTCCATCGCCGGTACAACTCCGAGTTCGCGGCGTTGCGGGAACAGGTCGCGGACAGCGTGGTGACGGAGGTGACCGTGCGCTACCTGGAACGGATCGAGGAACACGCGGGGCGGGACACCTGGTACCTGGACCCGGCACGGTGCGGAGGCGGATGCGTGGCCGACAACGGCCCCAACGCCTTCGACCTGGTGGAGACGTTGTTGGGCCGGGCCGAGGTGTGCGGGGCACGGGTGGTGTGCGACGAAGCGGGCGTTGACCGGTGGGCGGACATCGCGTTGACCACGGGTACGGCCAGGGCCCGGGTGCTCCTGGACTGGTCCCACCAGGGGGAGCGCAAGGACGTTCGGGTGCGCACGGCCGACGGGCGGGTGTTGACGGCCGACATGCTGGCCGACCGACCCGCCTTCAAGGAGTCGCTGTGGCACGAGTACGAGGGCGTCGCCGCCGACTTCGCCCGACGGGTCCGTGAGGGCAGGGTCGAGGACGGGGGAGGGGTGTCGGCGCTGCGGCTGGTGGGCGAGACCTACCTCGCGGTGGCCGGTGGAGAGCGGGTGGGGCGGTGAATCCGCACGAGGACGGGGCCAAACGGGAGGTGACCGCGACCCTGGTCAAGGTGCTGACGCACCGCAGGACCGAACGGGGGATGCGGTTGGAGCCGTTCGCGAGCCGCTGCCTGCGCGCGGGCGAGGTCCACGAACTGGTCGCCACCGAGCACACCGAGACCGCCGAGGGAACCCGGATCGACCGGGTCGGTTTCCTGGGGTTCGCCG
>NZ_DYZD01000421.1 GCF_020741345.1 Nocardiopsis listeri | reverse complement strand
AACGTGACCAAGCCGGTCGTCGGCTACGTCGCGGGCTTCACCGCCCCGGAGGGCAAGACCATGGGCCACGCCGGCGCCATCGTCTCCGGCTCCTCCGGTACGGCCGCAGCCAAGAAGGAGGCCCTCGAGGCCGCGGGCGTCAAGGTCGGCAAGACTCCGACCGAGACCGCCGAGCTGGCTCGCGAGCTCTTCTAGGTCTTCTCGAAGAATCGACGGCTCCGCCCCGCCACCGGGTTTCCCGGTCGGTGGGGCGGAGCCGTTTCGTGTGCGGGGCCTACTCCTCGATCTCGGGCGGCCTGTCCGACCTCTTACGGATCCCCTGGACGGTCGCGACGGTGACCGCGGGCACCATGAACAGCATCAGGAAGATCAGCCATCCGATGAGGGAGCCCGCACCCCCGTAGGCGATGGCGGGGATCCCCCAGATGACGAAGATGACGCCGCCCCAGATGACCATCCCGTTGACGTTGGGTCCGCTCTTCTTGTCCTTCGCCTCCTCGGCCTTCGCCACGTCGCCATCGGGGCGGGGCACGAGGGACTCGGGCCTCTCCTTCGGCCCGTCGATGGCGCTGGGGCGGAGCGCGCGGGGCAGATCCTCGAAGAGCGGGACCAGGTCGGTGTTGGTGACCGCGTGCAGGGTCTCGTTCGTGCGCCGTTCGTGTTCGTTCAGGTCGAGCCGCCCGTCCTGCAACGCCGTGCGCAGGTGTTCGAGGGCCTCGTCGCGTTCGGAGTCCGAGAGACGGTAGGAGTGGTCCGGGTCGGGCTCTGACATGACCGTCCTTCGGGCGGGGAGAGGGCTCATGATCTTACGACGTATCTCGTTCGTTCCCCGTTCCCGGGTACCGACGCGGATACGACACGCGCGAGCCGGATGCCGCGGAGCATTCCGGTCCCTGGCAGCATAAGTCGGGTGAGTACGCCAGCATCACCCCCCGACAGAGGACGCCCGTCGAAGTCCGTCGCCGCGTCCGAGGCCTCCACGGCCCCGGGTGCGCCCCGCCCGGTCTACTCCACCGGCGGGATCGCCGCCGCGTCGGCCGCCGGTATCGGCTTGGCGGTGATCGTCACCTTCACCATGGCGGGTTGGGTGGCGGCCCCGCACGACACCTTCGGCGAGGACATCGCCGACCTGCTGCGCAGCGCCGTCCTGGCCTGGTTGGTGGGCCACCACGTGTCCTTCACCATCCTTGAGGGGCAGATCAGTCTGCTGCCGATGGGGCTGGTGCTGTTGCCCGGAATGCTGCTGTACCGGTTCGGTCGATGGTTGGCCCGCAACTGCGAGATCGAACGGCTGCGGCACGTGCACCGGGCGGCCCTGGCCATCGCGGGTCCCTACGCGGCGATCGCGGGCACGCTCGCGTTGTTGGCGCACACGGACGCCGTGGAGCCGAGCATGCCGCGTGCCCTGCTGATGGGGTTCGTGATCGCGTTCCTGGCCGGTGGCCTGGGTGTGCTGCGCCAGCTCATGAAGGACAAGGGCGTTGCCGCGGGCGACCTGCTCGACCTGATGCCGGCCCGTAGCCGCTCGCTCCTGGTGGGGATGCTGGTGTCCTCGGGGACCCTGCTCGCCGGTGGGTTGCTGCTGTTCCTGGTGGCGTTGGCGATGAGTTTCGACGAGGTGTTGGCGATCACCGCCTCCCTCGCCCCCGGCCTGATCGGCGGGGTGTTGTTGTTCATCGTCCAGCTGGCCTACCTGCCCAACGCCGTGGTCTTCGCGGTCTGTTACGCGCTCGGCCCGGGGTTCGCGGTGGGCACCGAGACGCTGGTGGCTCCGACGGGTGTTTCGGTGGGGGCGCTGCCCTCGCTGCCGATGCTCGCCGCGTTGCCGACCAACGGTGCGGCCCCGGTGTTGTCGTTGGCCGCCTTGGCGGTGCCGTTCGTGGCGGGGGCGCTCGGCGGTGTGGTGACCCAACGTCACGCCCCGGACGTGGTGAGTGAGGCCGCTCCGCTGTGGGGGTTCGTGTGCGGGGTGACCACGGGGATCCTGTGCGCGGCTCTGGCCGGTGCCGCCGGTGGCTCGTTGGGCACTCAGCGCCTGGCCGAGGTGGGTCCTTCGGCCTGGCAGGTGGGCTTGGTGGCCGCCCTGGAGGTGGGGGTGGCCGCGGCGGTGGCGGCGTGGATCGCCAACTGGTGGTACGCGCGCAAGCTGAACCGCACGGTGGTCGCCCGCCGGGAGGAGGCCAGGGCCGAACGGTCTCCCGAACCGTCGATGCCGGTGGTGGAGTTGCCCGAGGACGTGCCCAGCGGCAAGGGGCTGGCGACGGTCACCCCGTTGCGACCCCGCGAGGAGGAGCCGGAGGCCACCGAGGGCACCGAGGGCACCGAACCCACCATCGCCGAACGTCGCGAGGAGTTGAAGAGGGTCCGCAAGGCCCGTCGTGCCGACCGCGCCACCGAGAGGCGGGCGCGCAAGGAGGCGCGCAGGGAGTTGCGCGAACAGCGGCGTGCGGAGAAGGAGGCGCGGTCGTGGTGGCGGCGCGGCGGTGACGTGGAAGAGGAGGTCTCCGAGGAGGAGCTGTACGGCATCACCTACGAGGCCTCTTCGGAGGAACTCGACCAGCGGAACTAGCTCGTGTGGTGGCCGCCCTGCCCGCCGCCCGGTTCCGAGGGGGCCGCACAGGGCGACGAGTGCGACCGCGGCGGCGAACAGATGACCCCTGTCGGGGGTCCTCCCCTCCGCACTCTTGCGTTCCGCCGTCCGCGGGTCCGCCCGGCTAGTCGTCCTTGACCTGGACCCGGCGCTTGTCCGGTTCGAAGATGGCGTTCACCAGGTCGCTGCACCACTTGAGCAGTTCCAGGTCGCGCAGTGCTCTGCCGCCCATTCCGCCGGCCTTGGGGACCGGAACCAGGAGCGTCTTGGCGGCCTCCTTGTGGATGGACCTGGGATACATGCGGCGCAGCCTCAGCGTCTGGGACTCGCGCAGTTCCACCGGAGAGAACCGGATCTGGTTGCCCTGCATGACCACGTCGGCCAGCCCCGCGGACTTGGCCAGCACCCGGAACCGGGCCACGGCCATGAGGTTGTCCACCGGCTCCGGCGGGGTGCCGTAGCGGTCGGTGAGCTCCTCGTAGGCGGCGAGGATGTCGGCCTCGTCGGACACGCTCGCGATGCGCTTGTAGGACTGCAACCGCAGCCGTTCACCCGGCACGTAGTCGTGCGGGATGTGCGCGTTGATGGGCAGTTCGACCTTGGTCTCGACCTCTTCGGCGGCGGTGGGGTCGCCCTTGAGCTCGGCGACGGCCTCACCGACCATGCGCACGTACAGGTCGAAGCCCACGCCCGCGATGGTCCCGGACTGTTCGGCGCCCAGGATGTTGCCGGCGCCGCGGATCTCCAGGTCCTTCATCGCCACGTACATGCCGGCGCCCGTCTCGGTGTGCTGGGCCACCGTCGCCAACCGCTCGTAGGCGGTCTCGCTGAGCGGCTTCTCCGGCGGGTACAGGAAGTAGGCGTAGGCGCGTTCACGGCCACGACCCACCCGGCCGCGCAGCTGATGCAGCTGGGAGAGCCCGTAGGTGTCGGCGCGGTCGATGATGAGGGTGTTGGCGTTGGGCACGTCCAGGCCGGACTCGACGATGGTCGTGGAGACCAGAACGTCGAAGTTCTTCTCCCAGAAGTCCACCATGACCCGTTCGAGCTGCTGCTCGTTCATCTGGCCGTGCGCGTAGGCCACCCGGGCCTCGGGCACCAGACGTTGGATGGACGCGGCCACCTTGTCGATGGACGCGACCCGGTTGTGCACGAAGAACACCTGGCCCTCGCGCATCAGTTCGCGCCGGATCGCCGCGGTGATCTGTTTGTCCTCGTAGGGGCCCACGAAGGTGAGCACCGGGTGGCGTTCCTCGGGCGGGGTGAGGATGGTGGTCATCTCGCGGATGCCGGTCAGACCCATCTCCAGGGTGCGCGGGATGGGAGTGGCCGACATGGCCAGCACGTCCACCTGGGTGCGCAGCCGCTTGAGGGACTCCTTGTGCTCGACGCCGAAGCGCTGCTCCTCGTCGATGATGACCAGTCCGAGGTCCTTGAACCGGGTCTCCTGCGACAGCAGGCGGTGGGTGCCGATGACCACGTCGACCTCGCCGCTGCGCAGTCCCTCGCGGGTCAGCTCCACCTCGCCGTCGGTCTGGAAGCGCGACATCGGCTTGACCGTGACGGGGAAGGACGCGTAACGCTCGGTGAACGTGGACATGTGCTGCTGGACCAGCAGGGTGGTGGGTACCAGCACGGCGACCTGCTTGCCGTCCTGGACCGCCTTGAACGCGGCGCGCACCGCGACCTCGGTCTTGCCGTAGCCGACGTCGCCGCAGATCAGTCGGTCCATCGGGACCGACTTGCCCATGTCCTTCTTGACCTCGTCGATGGCGGCCAGCTGGTCGGGCGTCTCCACGTAGGGGAAGGCGTCCTCAAGCTCGCGCTGCCAGGGGGTGTCCTGACCGAACGCGTGCCCGGGGGAGGCCTGACGTGCCGAGTACAGGCGGATGAGGTCGCCGGCGATCTCCCGGACGACCTTGCGGGCCCGGCTCTTGGCCTTGCTCCACTCGGCGCCGCCCATCTTGGACAGCGTGGGCGCCTCGCCACCCACGTACCGGGTGACCTCGCCGAGCTGTTCGGTGGGCACGAACAGGCGGTCACCGGGTTGTCCTCGCTTGGAGGGCGCGTACTCGATGAGCAGGTATTCGCGGGTGGCGCCCTGGATCTGGCGGCTGACCATCTCCAGGTAGCGGCCCACGCCGTGCTGTTCGTGCACGACGTGGTCGCCGGGCTTGAGCTGGAGCGGGTCGACGGTGCCCTTGCGTCGACTGGGCATGCGTCGCATGTCCCGGGTGGAGGACTTCTGCCCCACCAGGTCGGTCTCGGTGAGCACCACCGTGCGCACCGACCGCAGCAGGAAACCGTGGTCGACCAGGCCGGTGGTGACGGTGGCGATGGCCTCCTTGGGAGCCTCGACCAAATCGCCGGTCAGGGTCGCGCCCAGCCCGGCGTCGCGCAGCATCGCGACGAGTCGTTCGGCCGGCCCCTGTCCCTGGGTGACCAGCACGACGCTCCAGTTGTCGTGCAGCCAGCCCTTGATGTCGGCCAGGGCGCGCTCGGTGTCGCCGCGGTAGCTGTCGGCGGGCACCGCGCCCACCATCACCGCGTCGTCCTCCTCGGCGGTGCGTTCCTCGTCGGCGGCGAACGGGGTCAGACCCCACCAGGGCAGTTCCCGTTCGTCGGCGATGGTGCGCAGGTCGGAGATCGACATGTACGCCGACTCGCCCAGGTCGATGGGGGCCTCTCCGCCTGAGGCGGCGTTGATCCAGGACGCGTCCAGGAACTCGGCGCTGGTGGCCTCCAGTTCCAGGGCGCGGGTGCGGATGCGCTCGGGGTCGCAGCCCACCACCATGGCGTTCTTCGGCATGTAGGTGAAGAACGGTTCCATGCTCTCGGCGAGCACGGGCGCGAACGCCTCCATGCCCTCCACGGCCACGCCGTCGGCGATCTTGGTGAGGATCTCCGCCAGGGAGGGGTGTTCTTCGGCCAGGGCGCGTGCGCGTTCGCGGACGGTGTCGGTGAGCAGCAGTTCCCGGCAGGGCGGCGCGAACAGTCCGGAGACGGCGCCGTGGCCGGGACCCGCGCCCTCTTCCCCGGGGGTGATGGATCGTTGGTCGGCGACCTGGAAGTAGCGGATGTCCTCGACGGTGTCGCCCCAGAACTCCAGCCGGAGCGGGTGTTCCTCGGTGGGCGGGAAGACGTCGAGGATGCCGCCGCGCACGGCCATGTCACCGCGCTTCTCGACCAGGTCCACGCGGGCGTAGCCGGTGTTGGTCAGGGAGGTGACGACCTCCTCCATGGGGACCTCGTCGCCGGTCCGGATACGCACCGGTTCGAGGTCGCCCAGACCGGCGACCAGTGGTTGCAGGACGCTGCGGACCGGTGCCACGACCACCCGAAGGGGTGTGGTGAGCGGGTCCGAGGGGTCGGGGTGGGCCAATCGTCGCAGGACCGCCAGGCGCCGGCCGACGGTGTCCGAACGTGGGGAGAGCCGCTCGTGCGGGAGCGTCTCCCACGCGGGAAAGAGAGCGACCGAGTCCGCGGGCAGCAGTGAGCCCAGGGCGTCGGTCAGGTCGGCGGCCTCACGTTCGGTCGCGGTGATGGCGAGCACCGGTCGTTGGGCGCCCACCGGCGCGTCGGCGGCCAGGGCGCCCACCATGAAGGGGCGCAGGGCCGCCGGGGCGACGAGGTCGAGATGGGGATCGCGGCCGCCGCGGGCGGTCTCGATCGCGCTGTGCAGTGCCGGGTCCCGGGAGACGTCGGCGAGAAGTCCAATGAGGCTCATAGCACCAGAAAGTGGAGAGGTACGTGCGGTGGCGGAGACGGTCACGGCCACGGGTCCCCTGAGTGGATCCGTCCAGGCACGATCGGGCCGCACGTGAGTCGGGCGGCCGTGGATCGGGTGGGTGTGCACCACCCGTGCTCCGCTCAGCTTATCCAGTTCGCCGGTGGCGCGCGGGACGGGTGCGCGGGTCCGGCCGTCTTCGGCCTTCTTTGTTCGCAACACCCGATGAGCTCGGACTCTTCCCGGTTCGAGCACCTCAGCGCCGTGTCGGTGGAGGGTGCCGGACTACGCTGGGTGGGATCGCGGCCATGGCAGAGGGAGGATGCGCGTGGTGAGTGTCCACAGACACGGGAGCTCGAAAGCCCCGGTCTTCGCCCCAGGTCCGGATGGGCTCGCCCACTTGGAGCTCATCCTCAGCGGGGCGTACCCGTTTCCGGGTTTCATGACCCGGGACGAGGTGGAGTCGGTCTCACGCAGTGGGCGGCTGCCCGACGGCCGGCCGTGGCCGGTTCCGGTCACCTTGGAGGTCCCCGAGGAGCTGGCCGATGAGAAGGCGCTCACGCTCACCGACCTCGAGGGCGCGCCGTTGGCCGGGCTGGAGGTGCGCGAGCACTGGGAGGACGGGGGTGTCCACCGCCTGGCCGGTGACGTCACGATGCTTCGTCCGGCGACGTACGGGGTGTTGCGCGAGCTGCGAGCCACCCCGGCGGAGGTGCGGGCCCAGAGCGAACTCGAAGGGGCCGAGGACCGGTCGCTGCTCGCGGTGGTCACCGACCGTCCACTGCACCACCGGGCGCTGCACCAGATCCGGGCCGAGGCCGACGCGTTGGCGCGCGACGGTGAACGGGCCGAGGTGATCGTGGTGGTCGACGCGCCTTTGGAGGAGGAGGGGCTCGCCACCGCGGTGTTGGCCGCCGAACCCCTGTTGCCTCCGCGCAGCTCGTTCGTGGTCGTGACCCTGCCCCGCTCGCGGTCGCGCGCCGCCGGTGCGGTCGGTGGTGCGTGGAGCGAACGGGACACGGCCTTGGCCGCGCACGTGGCCGCCGCCTATGGAGCCACCCACATGCTGGCCGAGTCGGGCGGACACGGACCGGAGATCGAGCGGGTGATGGCGTTGCGTCCACCGCTGACGGTCCTGGACCCCGAGCCGTGGCGGTACGACTCCGACGAGGCGCTGTGGAAGCCGTTGACGCACGTGGACCCGGCGCGGGTGCTCGCGGAGCCCTCCGACGACGAGGTGGAGTCGGAGCTTGCGCACGGTCGTGAGCTGCCCGCGTGGTTCACCCCGGCCCGGGTCGGCGCGGAGCTGGCCCGGCTGCGGCCCGCCCGTACCAGGCGCGGCGTCACCCTGTTGTTCACCGGTCTGTCGGGGTCGGGCAAGTCCACCATCGCCCGCGGGGTGTCCGACGGAATCCGGAGGGCGGGGCGCTCGGTGACTCTGCTCGACGGCGACGTGGTGCGCCGGATGCTGTCCAAGGGGTTGACGTTCTCCCGGCGGGACCGGGAGCTCAACATCCGTCGGATCGGTTACGTGGCCTCGGAGATCACCCGCCATGGCGGGGTCGCGGTGTGCGCGCCGATCGCTCCCTATGAGGCCGGACGGGCGGAGGTGCGTGCGATGGTGGAGGAGTTCGGCGACTTCTTCCTGGTGCACGTGGCCACCCCGTTGGAGGTGTGCGAGGAGCGTGACCGCAAGGGTCTTTACGCCAAGGCGCGCGCCGGGGAGATCCCCGAGTTCACCGGGATCTCCGACCCCTACGAGGTGCCGACCGACGCCGATCTGGTGGTCGACACCGTGGACTCCGACCCGGCCGAGTCCGTGGCCGCGGTGATGGACGCCCTGCGCGAGGGCGGCTGGATCCCCGTCCTGGACCGGCACATGAGTGAGGAATAGATGACAGAAGACGTCCGGCCCCCCGGACACCGGGTACTGCGCCTGGTCGAGGTGATGGAGACGCTGCGCCGGGAGTGCCCGTGGGACGGCTCCCAGACGCACGAGTCCCTGGCCAAGTACCTCATCCAGGAGTCCTACGAGACCTTGGAGACGATCGAGGAGGGAGACCACGCGCTGCTGCGCGAGGAACTCGGCGACGTGCTGCTGCAGGTGGTCTTCCACGCGGCGATCGGTGCCGAGAGGCCCGAGGGGGACCCGGCGCGGTTCACCGTGGACGACGTCGCCGACGCCATCATCGACAAGATGACCCGCCGCCACCCGCACGTGTTCGGTGGCGTGGAGGTGTCGGGCACCGACGAGGTGTGGTCCAACTGGGAGGCCATCAAGGCGGCCGAGCGCGCGGAGAAGGCCAAGGCCAAGGGTGGCTCCGGCGAGGTCTCGGTGCTGGACGGGGTGCCGTTCGCCCAGCCGGCGGTGCTGCTCGCCTACGAGCTGCAAAAGCGTGCGGTGCGCAACGGCTTCCCCGCCGACCTGGTGGGCGACGACGGGGCCGAGGGCGGCGGGTTGTTCGCGGCCGTGGCGGCCGAACGCGACCAGGGACGGGACCCGGAGACGGATCTGCGTCTGGCCGCCCGCCGGTTCGACGCCAGGGTCCGGGCCGCGGAGGCCGCGGCGCGCGCCGACGGTCGTGAGCCGCGCGGGTTGAGCGTTGAGGAGTGGCACGGTTACTGGTCGAAAACCGACGAGTAACCTCAAGGACCCTCAAACCTCTCCAGACGGCATTGACGCCGGTGTGTGACGTCGGACACAGTGCTCCCGACCTCGGGTTCCCCTTCTGAGAGTGGAGCGCCATGCGCCGTTTCGGCAACGCCCTCGCGGCGTTCAGCACCCGCTGGGTGCCGGACGCCTTCGTCTTCGCGATCATCCTGTCCGCGCTCGTGTTCGGCATGGCGTTGTTCCTGACCGAACGCACCCCGATCGAGTTGGTCGGGGACTGGTACGGCGGGTTCTGGAACCTGCTCGAGTTCGGCATGCAGATGACGCTGGTGCTGGTCACCGGTTACGCCCTGGCGTCCTCTCCGCCGGCCAGGCGCGGCATCGCCTGGTCGGCGGGTCGTGCCAGGGGGCCGTTGTCGGCGGTGGCCATCACCGCCCTTGGCGCGGCCCTGCTCGGCATCGTCCACTGGGGCCTCGGCCTCATCGCCGGGGCCCTGCTGGCCGTGGAGGTGGCCCGGTCCTGCAAGGAGCGCGGGATCAAGGTGCACTTCCCGCTGCTGGCGGCGAGCGGATACGTCGGCCTGATGGTCTGGCACAGCGGTCTGTCCGGTTCGGCGCCGCTGTTGGTCAACACCCCGGGTCACTTCCTGGAGGACCGGATCGGGCTGATCCCCCTCAGCGAGACCATCTTCCAGCCGTTCAACCTGGTCTTCCTCGCGGTGATGCTGATCGGTGCCCCGTTGCTGCTGATGAGCATGACCCCCAAGGCCGACGAGAGCGAGGAGATCGGGGAGACGGGTGACGACGGCCCCCTCGGCGGGGGCTCCTCCGGCGGGGTGCCCACCAGGATCGAGCAGGGGGCGCTCTCGGCGGCCCAGCGCCTCATGCACAGCCGGATCCTGGTCTACGTGGTGGTCGCGGTCGGCCTGGTGCACCTGCTGCCCGCACTGTTGCGCGACGGCATCGTGGGCATGGACATCAACCTGCTCAACTTCACGTTCCTCATGGCGGGGCTGGGCCTGCACGGCACCCTGGCGGGCTACTCCGCCGCCGCGGCCGAGGGCGCCAAGAACGCCTCGGCGGTCATCATCCAGTTCCCGTTCTACGCCGGAATCATGGGCATCATGGACAGCTCGGGACTGTTGCAGATCGTGACCCAGTGGTTCATCGACTTCTCCACCCCGTTCACCTATCCGTTCTGGGCGCTCATCAGCGCCTGCCTGGTCAACCTCGCGGTGCCCTCGGGCGGGGGCCAGTGGGCGGTACAGGGGCCTGTGGTCATCGGCGCCACCGAGTCCCTGGGCATCGAACCCGGGGTCGGTGTGATGGCGGTGGCCATGGGCGACCAGCTCACCAACGGGATCCAGCCCTTCTGGGCGTTGCCGTTGCTGGCCCTGACCAGGCTGCGGGCCGGGAAGATCCTGGGCTACACGGCGGTGGTGATGTTCTTCGGCATCGTCGTTGCGTCCCTGTGCATCACGTTCCTGACCGCCTGATCCCCCTCGGTGGCGAACGTACGTCGATCACCTCGGTGGAGGGGTCGCTCGGAGCCAGCCCCTCACTGAACGTCTCCTGAGGCCGACGCGCGGCGTCGCCGATGGTCGACAACAGACCCACGATGACCCAGTTGGCCATCAGCGCCGACCCGCCCGCCGACAGGAACGGTGTGGTCATGCCGGTCAGCGGGATGAGGCGGGTGGCGCCGCCCAGGACGATGAACACGTCGAACGCGGTCAGGAACCCGCAGCCCAGCGCGGTCAGCTTCAGGAACACGTCACGGCTGCCCAAAGCGATGCGGAACGCCCGCTGAGCGAACAGGAACAGCAGGAACAGCACGGCGAGGAGGCCGGTGAACCCGAGCTTCTCGCCCACCGACACCAGGATCAGGTCGCTGTCGGCGGCGAAGATCTCCTGGGCTCGCCCGTCGTGGAAACCGGTGCCGAGCAGCCCGCCGTAAGCCAGGGCGATCAGGCCCTCCACCACCTGGAAGCTGCCGCCGGGCGCGTTGTAGACCTCGTCGTCGAAGGCGTTCAGCCAGATCCGCACCCGGTTCTGCACGTGCCCGAACAACAGGTACGCCAGGTACGCGCCGCCGGTGAAGGCCACCAGGCCGATGAGCACCCAGGACTTGCGCGCCGTGGCGGCGTAGAGCACCGCCAGGAACGTTCCGAACAGCAGCAGCGAGGTGCCCAGGTCCTTGGTGCCCACCAACAGCAGGATCGCCATGCCCCAGCCCAGCCCCATGGGCGCCAGGTCGCGGGCGCGCGGGGCGCTGAACACCTTCACCCCGCCGATCCGGAAGGTGCGGGTCACCGTGGCCAGGACCTCACGTTGCCTGCCCAGGTAGGAGGCGAGGAAGACGACCAGCAGTACCTTGGCGAACTCCGAGGGCTGCATGGTGAACGGGCCGATCATGATCCATCGGCGCGCGCCCAGCACCTCGTGTCCCAGCGGAGACAGCGGCAGCAGGAGCAGGACGAGCGCGCCCAACGCGATCAGATAGGTGTACAGGGCCAGCCTGCGGGGCCGGCGGGCCAGCACCATGGTGGCCGCGCACAGCCCCAGCCCGACCAGGGTCCACAGCAGTTGCCGGTCGGCCTCGGCGTGCTCCTCCCCACCGGTGCGCGACATCTGCAGCGCCCAGATCATGGTCAGGCCGATCCCGCTCAGCGTCGTGGCCACCGGGAGCAGGACGGGGTCGGCGTAGGGGGCGACCAATCGCACCAGGAGGTGCACGCCCAGCGCCCCGGCGCCGACGGCCGCCACGTAGGCGAACACGCTGGGGTCGATTCCGCCGGTGATGGCGAGGGAGGCCGACGTCAGGCCTGCGGTGGTGGTCGTGAGGGCGATCAGGAGCAGCCCGAGTTCGGACCGCCGTCGGCGGACCGGACGCAGTGTGCCGTCAGCGGGTGAGCTCTGAGGGTCGGCCACGGTTCGAACTATAAGCCGGTGAACTCCCGGTTCGAGGAGCGGGGCCGGTTCCGGGCGGGTCCGTTCGAACCACCCGGAACCGGGAGGTCCTCACCTTTCGGACCCGACCGGAGTGTGATCCAGCTCGAAGGCCTCCGAAGCCCGGTCCAGTTTCCCGGTGAACGTTCCCAGGGTCTTGAACAGCGGAGCCGCGCGCATGACCAGGTCCCGGGACGCGATACCGAAGCGGGTCTTGGGCGCAAGGAAGCGCATACCGCTGTCGGCGATGTCCTGGTTGACCTGTACGAAGGGGCGCATCCGGTCCTCGTAGGCGGCCAGGGCCCGGGTCACGTCCGTGTGCCGCCCCAGCTCCCGGGCCAGAGTGTAGGCGCCGACCACCGCGAGGGAGCTGCCCTGGCCGGACAGTGGAGAGGGGCAGTACCCGGCGTCGCCCAGCAGGGTGACCCGACCTCGTGACCAGCGGTCCATCCGGATCTGGGTGATGGAGTCGAAGTAGAAGTCCTCACTGCTCTCCATGGCGTCCAGGATCCTGTCGCTCTCCCACCCGTTGCCGGTGAACACGCTCCGTAGGAACCCGCGCTGTTCGTCGGGGGAGAGGCGCTCCACCCCGAGGGGGCGGGGCACGTGCATGCCCAGGATCGCCTTGGCCCCCTCGGCCCGCGGGGTCCGGTACATGCCGGTGAGCCTGCCGGGGGTGTTGTACAGCAGCGCCTCACGGTCCAGCCCGACGTGGTCGGGGATGGTGAAGATGCTGATGTAGGCGCCGAGGAAGCGGGCCAGGGGATCCTCCGCCCCGAAGACGAGTCCTCTCGTGTTCGAGTGCAGACCGTCGGCCCCGACGACCAGGTCGAAGGTGCGCGGTGCCGCGTCGGCGAAGGTGACGTGGGCCCCGTCGTCGTCCTGTTCGATGCCGGTGATGGTGTCGCCGTAGAGGTACTCGGCGTACTCGGTGGTGGGTTCGTGCAGGATCCTCACCAGGTCGCCGCGCAGGATCTCCAACGAGCGATCCTCGTCGGAGATCAGACCGGTGTGCAGACCGACGCGTCGACGCCCGTTCGTGTCGACCATGGCGAGGTGGTCCATCTCGGTGGTCCGAGCGCGGATCCGGGGTAGGTGACCCATGCGATCGACCACGTCGATGGCCTTGCCGCGCAGGTCGATGGCGTAACCGCCGGGCCGGGGCTCAGGGGCCTTCTCGACGACGGTGACGCTGATTCCGTGGTGGTGGAGCCAGTGGGCCAGCGCGGGCCCGGCGATGCTCGCTCCGGAGACGAGGACGGTTCGAACGGCGGTCATGGGGCCGTCAGAGCTCCTTGTGTCGTGGAGTTCTCACGCTAAGCGGCTACTTACCGTGCGTCAAGTAACTTACCGGTCGGCAGGTTCGGGATAGACTCGGCGGACCGATCACGACGGACGGGAGCGAGCCGGGGTGCCCAGGGAGCGGAGCGATACAAAGACCGAGATCAGGGCGGTGGCCCTGGAGTTGTTCGGTCGAAAGGGCTACGAGAAGACGAGCCTGCGGGAGATCGCCGAGCGCCTCGACATCACCAAGGCGGCGCTCTACTACCACTACCGATCCAAGGACGAGCTGCTCCGGGCGCTGGTGCGGCCCCTGCTCGACGACGCCGAGGAACTGCTCGAGGGCCATTCCGGCGACTCCGTCGATCCGCGGGCACTCCTGGGTGACTACTTCGACCTGTGTGTGCGCCACAGCGCCCTCCTGCTCGCCCTGCTCAACGACCTCGGGTCGCTGGGGGAGAGCGGACTGGTGGGTCGGATCGTCGACTGGCGGCTCAAGCTCGACGTGGCGTTGGTGGGTGAGGAGCCGAAAACGCCCGCGCGCATGGGCGCGGTGATCGCCCTCGGCGGAATCCAGGACATCGCCGTCCTGATGGCCCCCGGGGACGCCGAACGCCACAGGGAGGCCGCTGTGGAGATCGCGCTCGCCGCACTGGAGGCCGGCTTCTCGCATATGGACTAGACCAATCCGGCCGGGGGGACTCCACCGATGGGGGTCCGGGTCGCTAGTCTCGTGTCCGGGCCGGAAAGAGTTGGCCCAGACACCGAAGAGACGGAGAGATCGTGGCGTCCATCGAGTCAGTACAGGCGCGGGAGATCCTTGACTCCCGGGGAAACCCGACAGTCGAGGTCGAGGTTCTGCTCGACGACGGGATCATCGCCCGCGCAGGTGTCCCCAGCGGTGCCTCCACCGGACGGTTCGAGGCGGTCGAGCTGCGCGACGGCGGCGACCGCTATGGCGGTAAGGGCGTGACCAAGGCCGTCACCGCGGTCAACGACGAGATCGCCGAGGAACTGCTCGGCCACACCCCGGACGATCAGCGCACCATCGACCGCGCGCTCATCGACCTGGACGGCACCCCGGACAAGTCCCGGATCGGCGCCAACGCCATCCTGGGCACCTCCCTGGCCGTGGCCAAGGCCGCCGCCAAGGAGGCCGGCCTGCCGTTGTACCGCTACATCGGTGGTCCCAACGCGCACGTGCTGCCCGTGCCGATGATGAACATCCTCAACGGTGGCGCGCACGCCGACAGCAACGTCGACATCCAGGAGTTCATGGTCGCGCCGATCGGCGCGTCGACCTTCTCCGAGGCCGTGCGATGGGGCACCGAGGTCTACCACTCCCTGAAGTCGGTCCTCAAGGCCCACGGCCTGGGCACCGGCGTCGGCGACGAGGGCGGCTTCGCCCCGAACCTGGACAGCAACCGCGCCGCCCTGGACCTCATCGTCGAGGCGATCGAGAAGGCCGGTTACAAGGTCGGCTCCGACATCGCCCTGGCGCTGGACGTGGCCGCCAGCGAGCTGTTCTCCGACGGTGTGTACACCTTCGAGGGCAAGTCCCGCACCTCCGAGGAGATGGCCGCCTACTACGCGGAGCTCGTCGACGCCTACCCGCTGGTCTCCATCGAGGACCCCCTCGACGAGGAGGACTGGGACGGCTGGAAGAAGCTCACCGAGCGGCTCGGCACCAAGGTCCAGCTGGTCGGCGACGACCTGTTCGTCACCAACCCCGAGCGGCTCCAGCGCGGCATCGACGCCGACACCGCCAACTCGCTGCTGGTGAAGGTCAACCAGATCGGCACCCTGACCGAGACCCTGGACGCGGTGTCCCTCGCCCAGCGCAGCGGTTACACGGCGATGATCAGCCACCGTTCCGGCGAGACCGAGGACACCACCATCGCCGACATCGCGGTGGCCACCAACGCCGGCCAGATCAAGACCGGTGCCCCGGCGCGCAGCGAGCGGGTCGCCAAGTACAACCAGCTGCTGCGCATCGAGGAGGGACTCGACGACGCCGCCGTGTACGCGGGCGTGTCGGCCTTCCCGAGGTTCGCCGAGCGCGGCTAGTCTGCCCCAGTGCCCCGCGAAACGCAGCAGCAACCCACAAAGGCCCGGAAGTCGGCCAAAGCCGACAAGCCGCGGAAGGGTGCTGCCACCAGAGCGGGCACGAAGGCCAAGGCCACCAAGGCCACGAGCGCGGGCCGCACCCGTCGGGTGCGGCCCATGCTCACCAGCCGGGCCGCGATCCTGGCCCTCGTGGTGATCGTGATCGCGCTGAGCCTGGCCTATCCGCTCCGCGAGTACGTCATGCAGCGCGCCCAGATCGCCCAGTTGCAGGACGAAAGGGCCCGCATGGAGGCCAACGTCGAGGAGCTGCGCGAGCGCGAGGAGGCGTTGAACGAGGACGCCTACGTGGAGCGTGAGGCACGCGCCCGCCTGCACTACCAGTACCCGGACGAGATCGCCTACATCGTCATCCGTCCCGACTCCGAGGACGAGGAGCGGGTCGACCCCTCCGAGCCCCGTGACCCCTGGTTCACCGAGCTGTGGCGTTCGGTGGAGGAGGCCGACCGGCCCGACGACGGGCTTTGACCAGGCTCGGGTGCGCCTATGCTGGTTGCGTCATGACTTCCGCAGATCAGCCCGTTCCGGGGCATACCGATGGCGGTCCCGCCTCCGAGCGCGACCTCGCCGCGATCGAACTCCAGTTGGGTCGCCCGCCTCGCGGGGTCCGCGCCGTCGCGCACCGCTGCCCGTGCGGACTGCCCGACGTGGTGAAGACCGCCCCCCGCCTGGAAGACGGCACCCCCTTCCCGACGTTGTACTACCTGACCTGTCCGCGCGCCGCCTCGGCGATCGGTCGGCTGGAGGGCGACGGCGCGATGCGCCGGATGCAGGAGCGTCTGGGCGAGGAGCCCGACCTCCAGGAGGCCTACACCAAGGCCCACGAGTCCTACGTCGCCGAGCGTTCCGAACAGGCCCGCCTGGACGGTGTGGAGCCGCTGCCCGAGGGCATGCAGAGCACCGGTGGGATGCCCACACGGGTCAAGTGCCTGCACGCCCTGGTCGGGCACGAGCTCGCCTCCCCGGGGGTCAACCCCATCGGCGCCGAGGCGCTGGAGGAACTCCCCGACTGGTGGGACCGGGGCCCGTGTGTGTGCGTGGACGAGAACGCCCCCGAGGGCGCTGAAGGGACGGACGCTTCATGAGCGGTGTCGCCGCGATCGACTGCGGAACCAATTCGATCAGGCTGTTGATCGCCGACGTCGTCTCCCTGGACGGTGACGAGGTCCAGGTGGTCGACGCCGACCGGCGCATGGAGATCGTGCGTCTGGGTGAGGGCGTGGACGAGACCGGCGCGTTCTCCGAGGAGGCGCTGGAGCGCACCTTCGACGCGCTGCGCGGGTACGCCGAGGCGATCGAGGCGCACGGCATCGAACCGGGCCCGGACACGGTGCGCATGGTCGCCACCAGCGCCACCCGGGACGCGAGCAACCGTCAGGTGTTCGTGGACGGGGTCCGCGAGATCATCGGTGTGGAGCCCGAGGTGGTCACCGGCCTGGAGGAGGCCGAGCTGTCCTTCGTCGGGGCCACGGCCGAGCTGGACGCCGAGGCGGCCGACGGCGGGAGCAACGGGGACTTCGCCCCGCCCTTCCTGGTCGTCGACATCGGCGGTGGCTCCACCGAGTTCGTGCTGGGCGGCCTGGGCGACGACGACGAGCTGGTCCGGGAGTCCCTGTCGGTGAACATCGGCTGCGTGCGCATGAGCGAGCGGCACCTGCGCTCGGACCCGCCGTCCGACGAGCAGGTCCAGGCGGCCACGGCCGACATCGAGGCGGCCCTGGACGAGGTGGAGAAGGTCGTCCCGCTGGCAGAGACCGGTTCGGTGGTGTGCGTGGCCGGGACCGCGACGACGGTGGCCGGGATCTCCCTGGACCTTCCCGAGTACGACTCCGAGCGCATCCACCACACGCGGGTCTCCACGGCGGAACTGGAGCGCATCACCGGTGAGCTGCTGCGTTCCACGCACTCCGAGCGCGCGGAGATCGGGGTCATGCACCCCGGTCGCGTCGACGTCATCGGGGCGGGCGCCCTGGTGCTGTCCCGCGTGCTGGCGCGTACGGGCGCCGATCACTTCACCGCGAGCGAGCACGACATCCTGGACGGTGTGGCCTGGAGCCTCATCGCCGCAGGGGAGGGGTCCTGAACGGACCCGACTCGGGGAGGCCGGTCGTAAAGGCCGATACATCGAGGCGTAACCTCCTGGAAAGGGAACTTCGGGCGGAACCGGAGGGACTTCCGGGAGGTACGACCCGGGACCTTGGGTGAGACGTGTCACCCGTAGGCCTCTTGTGAATGCATTCACAACCCATCTGACCTGCGAAGACATCCCTCGCATATGCCGCGGGGTGGTGTGAAGGTAGGCGGATGTGAACCTTCCTGCGGATGGCTGCTTGTGAAAGAATGCACAAGCAGCTTCCACAAGAGTCGAAGGTGGGAAGCCACGGCTCGGAGACCGGCCCGACCGCACCTGGTCGGGGGCCGAAGACCGTGACAGGCTTTGCGGCCCTTGAGGCAAGGGCGCCACAGGAATAACCGTTAGGGCGGAAATGCGATGACCGAGAGCAGGAACTACCGGCTGGTGCACGGCGGCGGGGACGAGGCGGAGATCCCGCACATCCTCATCGTCGGGGGCGGTTACCTCGGGATGTACACCGCGAGGCGGCTGGAGAAGAAGTTGGGGGCCGGTGAGGCGCGCATCACCGTCATCGACCCCAATTCCTACATGACCTACCAGCCCTTCCTGCCCGAGACGGCCGCCGGCAGTATCTCCCCGCGCAACGTCGTGGTGCCGCTGCGCAAGGTCTTCGACCGAGTGCGCGTCCTCAGCGGCCGCGTCGTGCGCATCGACAGCGCCGAGAACACGATCCGCTACGAGCCCAACGTCGGTGAACCCCAGACGATGGCCTACGACCACCTGGTCATGGCCGCCGGTGCCGTCTCCCGCACGCTGCCCATCCCCGGGCTCGCGGAGTGGGGTATCGGCATCAAGACCGTCGAAGAGGCCGCCTACCTGCGCAACCACGTTCTCAACCAGCTCGCCATCGCCGACTCCACCGAGGACAAGGACGTGCGCGCCAAGGCGCTCAACTTCGTCTTCGTCGGTGGCGGTTTCGCCGGCGCCGAGGCCATCGCCGAGCTGGAGGACATGGTCCGCGACGCCGTGCGCGTGCACCCCTCGATCGAGCAGAGCGAGGTCGACTTCTACCTCATCGAGGCCGCGGACAAGATCCTGCCCGAGGTCGGACCCGAGGTCGGCGCCAAGGCCCTCAACCAGCTCCGTCGCCGCGACATCGACGTGCGTCTCAGCACGTTCCTGGAGTCGGCCGTCGACCAGCACATCAAGCTCAGCGACGGTACCGAGTTCGACGCCGGCACCCTGGTGTGGACCGCGGGCGTCAAGCCCAGCCCGGTCGTGTCCGCCAGTGACCTGCCCCTGGGCCCCAAGGGTCACGTCGACACCACCGAGTACCTGACCGTGAACGGCACCGACAACGTCTTCGCCGGTGGCGACAACGCCCAGGTGCCCGACGGCAAGGGCGGCTACTACCCGCCCAACGCCCAGAACGCGGTCCGTCAGGCCCCGGTGCTCGCCGACAACGTCATCGCGACCCTGCGCGGCACCGACCTGAAGGCCTACAAGCACGACAACCTCGGCGCCGTCGCCGGTCTGGGCGTGCACAAGGGCGCGGCCCAGCTGTTCGGCAAGATCAAGCTGAACGGTCGCCTGGCCTGGTACGCGCACCGTGCCTACCACCTGCTCGCGGTTCCGACCTTCAACCGCAAGCTGCGGGTGCTCTCCGACTGGACGCTCGCCCTCTTCCTCAAGCGCGACTTCGCCGCGCTTCCCGAGATGGCGGAGCCCCGTCAGGCCTTCGAGGCGGCCAGCCGCCCGCAGGTCGAGGACGGTCGGCTGCGTCGGGTGAGCTGACGCGCGCGACGATCACACGGGAAACGGCCGGGTTCCGCTGGAACCCGGCCGTTTCCTGTCCCCTTCCGGCCAAGCAGAACCAAAGTGGGCAATCGGCCCGGCCGGTATGATGGAGTCGCCCTCGTAGCCCAATGGTAGAGGCAGGCCCCCTAAAAGGGTCACAAGTGTCGGTTCGAGTCCGACCGAGGGTACTTCCGAGCTCGCTCATCTGCCCGGATCATGCTGTTCCATCAGCAGCTGGAGCCAGGTGAACAACCGCTCTCCGGGGTCGGACAGGTCGATCCCGCTCACCGCGGTCGCGCGCCG
The DNA here is from genome assembly GCF_020741345.1 of Nocardiopsis listeri. Classification (GTDB taxonomy): domain Bacteria; phylum Actinomycetota; class Actinomycetes; order Streptosporangiales; family Streptosporangiaceae; genus Nocardiopsis; species Nocardiopsis listeri_A. The sequence goes on along the minus strand of NZ_DYZD01000421.1, from coordinate 6,821 downwards.
CACCCGGTAGCGCAGTGTGTTCGGGTGGACGTGCAGCCGTTCGGCGGCGGAGCGGGCGTCCCCGAACGCCTCCAGGTAGGCCAGCAACGAGTGCACCAGGTCGGCGCCCCCGGCGCGGTCGTGCTCCACGAGTCGACTCACCCGCGGATCCCGCAGCGACGGATCCGCCCGAAGGTGCGCCAGGGTCTCGCTGACCAGCACCTGCGAGCGCACGTCGGAGATGGTCGCCACCTCCCAGTCGTCGTCCCGGTCCAGGTCACGGTCCATGGCGTCCAGGACCCGGTCGGCCTCGGCCCGTGACTCGGGCACGTCTGCCAACCTCTCCACCAGCGAACCCACCGCCGCCTGTACCCGAAGGCCGAGCGCCGCGCGTGCCGCCGCCACCGTCCTTCGGGCCAGGGCCACCACCGACTGCTCCACCCCGCGCCACCCCTCGCGGCCGCGGGCCAGGTCGGGCAACAGGACGTACACCCGCCCGTCCAGTGCGGTGGTCAGGGAACCACGTCGGTAGGCGGCGGTGTGCACCGACACCAGGTCGATGAGCCGGCGTCGGCGCAGCTCCCGTTCGGGTCGATCGGTGCGTTCGCCGGTCCGGCCCTCGACGTCCTCCGTCCCCGAGCCTCGACGCGGTGAGAACGCGATCACCAGCGCGGCCCGGTCGGTGTGCACCTCGACGGTGTCGGTCAGAGCGCTCGCGTCGATGCTCCCCTCCAACAGGCTCGACAGCAGGTCCTCGCGCAGCCGTAGTCCGGCGCTGGTCTGGGTGCGCTGGCGGATCATGTGCAGCGCGGTGGTGCGGGCCGCGCCCAACAGCGCCTCCTCCGCGTGCGCGGCCAGGGGCTTGGACCCCTCCTGCACCCAGATCGAGCCCAAGGGTCGGCGCCCCGCGTGGATGCCCACCGCCAACCGGCGCCGAATCCCCAGTTCGGGGTGCTCCTCGACGCGCACGACCTCCTCCCCCGAACGCAGCTTGGCGAACACGCCCCATTCGCGCAGCAACGCCAGGTACGACTCGGGTCCCTGTCGACCCAACACCGACAGCCGACGCAACTCGTCCACCTCGGCGCCACTGGAGTAGGCCAGCACCCGACTCGCGGCGTCCTCGATGCTCACCAACCCGCCGGTGAGGTGCGCGATGGTCTGCGCCATGGAGAACAGGTCGCCACCCGCCTCCGGAAGGTCCTCGGTGGCGGTCACCCGGGCGTCGTCCACGATGTTCTGGCACACCGACTGCAACTGGTCCCACCGCACCTCGGGGCGCACCGTCAACAACGCGATCCCGGCCTCCTGGGCCTCGGTCCGCAGGGCCCGCGCCTCCTCTGCCGAACGCCGGGCGCGCTCCGACCGTTGCTCGGTCGGCGGCGGTAGTACCTCCTGTGGCTGCGCGTGGACCCCGGTCTTGACCGCGACCGCCGCCGCTCCCTGTTCGGCGAGCGTGCGCACCATGCTCCGGGCCCGGGAACCGCGCACCCCGATCAGCAGCACGAGGTCGCCCTCCCGGGCCTCCACGCGGTCTTCGGGATCGAGGATCACGACCTTGTCCACCTGAACATCGAGCCCGTGAGGGGCCGCGGCCACGTCGACCACCGGGTCGCCGAGGGCGAGCAACAGCGCGCGCAACGCGACGCCCTCCTCGACTTCCCCATCCTGACCCTTTTGAACAGGCATGACGTGTTTCCTTCCCGGGGGTGTTCGGGGCATGACACTACTGGAGTCGCTGCTTCGCGGTGCCGGGGGAGTCGAACACGAGAGTGTCCTGGTTTGTTCTACCGGACAAATAGGACTTGCAAAGAGTGGCCCGTCCCACAAGGTATGGACGTCCACGCTCTGAGACCGTTGAATCAGCCCAACCCTGCTCGTTCAGGGACATTCTTTCCAGGGAGGTGCCCCATGGACGCCGTGACCAACGTCCCGCTGCCGGTGAACGAACCCGTTCTCTCCTACGCTCCGGGTAGCCCCGAGCGCACCGAGCTCGAGGCCAGGCTCGAGGAACTCGGCCGCGAGAGCATCGACCTTCCCATGCGCATCAACGGCGAGAGCCGCATGGGCGGTGGCGAGCCCATCGACGCCGTTCAGCCGCACAAGCACGCGTCCGTCCTGGGCACGATGCGCAACGCCACCCAGGATGACGCCCGCGACGCGATCGCCGCGGCGAGGGCCGCCGCTCCCGCCTGGCGCGCGATGTCCTTCGACGACCGCGCCGCCATCATCCTGCGCGCCGCCGAACTGCTCGCCGGCCCCTGGCGCGCCACCATCAACGCCGCCACCATGCTCGGCCAGTCGAAGACCGTCCAGCAGGCGGAGATCGACGCGGCCTGTGAGCTCATCGACTTCTGGCGCTTCAACGTCTCCTACGCCCGCGGGCTCATCGAGCAGCAGCCGCTGAGCGTCAAGGGCGTGTGGAACCGGATGGAGCAGCGTCCGCTGGAGGGGTTCGTCTACGCGATCACCCCCTTCAACTTCACCGCCATCGCCGGCAACCTGCCCACCGCCCCGGCCCTGATGGGCAACGTGGTGGTGTGGAAGCCCTCCCCGACCCAGCAGTTCGCCGCCGAGCTGACCATGCGCCTCCTGGAGGAGGCCGGCATGCCCCCGGGCGTCATCAACATGGTCACCGGTGACGGTCTGGCCGTCTCCGACGTCGCCCTCAACGACCCCGAGCTGGCCGGTGTGCACTTCACCGGGTCCACCAAGACCTTCCAGCACCTGTGGAAGAGCGTCGGCGAGAACATCTCCGCCTACCGCTCCTACCCGCGCATCGTGGGCGAGACCGGTGGCAAGGACTTCATCGTCGCCCACTCCTCCGCAGACCCGGAGGTGCTGCGCACCGCCATCGTCCGCGGCGCGTTCGAGTACCAGGGCCAGAAGTGCTCCGCCGCCTCCCGCGCCTTCGTCGCGCGTTCGGTGTGGGAGAAGATGCGCGACGACCTGGTCGCCGAGACCGAGGCCCTGACCATGGGCGACGTCACGGACCTGTCGAACTTCATGGGCGCCGTCATCGACCGCCGCTCCTTCGACAAGCTGGCCAAGGTCCTGGAGGACGCCAAGTCCGACCCGACCCTGAACATCATCGCCGGCGGCACCGCCGACGACTCGGTCGGCTACTTCGTCCGCCCGACCATCATCGAGGGCACCGACCCGGGCAACGACGTCTTCCGCACCGAGTACTTCGGTCCGATCGTCGCCGTCCACGTCTACGAGGACGACGAGTTCGACGAGATCCTCAAGGTCGTCGACGAGGGTTCGGCCTACGCCCTGACCGGCGCCATCCTGGCCACCGACCGCGCGGCCGTGGCCAAGGCGACCGAGGCCCTGCGCTTCGCCGCCGGCAACTTCTACATCAACGACCGCCCGACCGGTTCCATCGTCGGTCAGCAGCCCTTCGGCGGCGGTCGCGCCTCCGGCACCAACGACAAGGCGGGTTCGGCGCAGAACCTGTCCCGTTGGGCCAGCCCGCGTGCCATCAAGGAGACGTTCGTCGCGCCGACGGTCTCCTCCTACCCCCACCAGGGGTAGTGCCCAGGGCGCGCACCTCCTCCTCCGTCCTGAGGAGGTGCGCGCCCCATCCACGCCCCCCGAGGAATCCATCGGTGCGGCCGGGTAACCGGCCGTGCTTCGTCCGCGCCGACCGCGACCGGTTCGCGCACGTCTTCTTCGAGGTCACCATGCTTCGTAAACCCCTGCTGCTCGCCGCCAGGTCCGCGACCTGCCGCAAGATCGTCGAGCGCACGCCCATGACCCGGGCCATGGTCACCCGCTTCGTCGCGGGAGCCACTCGGGAAGAGGCCCTGCCGGCCGTCCACGAGTTGGCCGAGGACCGCTACATCACCCTGGACTTCCTCGGCGAGGACACCACCGACCTGTCCCAGGCCACCGCCACGGTCGAGGCCTACCAGGACCTGCTCGCCGCCCTCGGCGAGGCCGGGCTGGGCGATCGCGCCGAGGTCTCGGTCAAGCTGTCGGCCGTCGGTCGGTTCCTGAACGCGGACGGCGAGAAGATCGCGCTGGAGAACGCGCGCAGGATCGCCGAGGCCGCGAAGGCGATCGGCACCACGGTCACCCTCGACATGGAGGACCACACCACCGTCGACTCCACGCTGGGCATCCTGCGCGAGCTGCGCGAGGACTTCCCGTTCGTGGGCGCGGTGCTCCAGGCCTACCTGCGTCGTACCGTGGCCGACTGCCGGGACCTGAGCGGTGCCGGTTCCCGGGTGCGTCTGTGCAAGGGCGCCTACGACGAGCCCGAGTCCGTGGCCTACCGGGACAAGCAGGAGGTCGACAAGGCGTACGTGCGGGCCCTGCGCGTCCTCATGGAGGGCGAGGGCTACCCGATGGTCGCCTCGCACGACCCGCGCATGATCGCCATCGCCGGCGAGCTGGCCGCCACCAACGGCCGCGGCGCGGACGACCACGAGTACCAGATGCTGTACGGCATCCGTGACACCGAGCAGGTGCGTCTGGCCGCCGAGGGCAAGCGCATGCGCGTGTACGTGCCCTACGGCGACGAGTGGTACGGCTACTACATGCGTCGTCTGGCGGAGCGTCCCGCCAACATGCTCTTCTTCGCGCGTTCGCTGATCACGCGCAACTGAGCGACCGCGAAGAACGCGCTCGTGTCGTCGGCCCGCCCCGGTACCCCACGGTGTGGGCCGTCGCCGTTTCCCAACGGTGACCTTTCCCCGGAACCCGGACAGAGGCCCGTACGTTACTTTGTGGGCAGCAATCCACGCGTGAAAGGCCTTTACTAGACATGCGGATGCGCAGTTCCAACCCCGTCCTCAAGCGGGCGCTACAACAGCAGTCCGGGCCCGGTCAGGGCTACGGACAGCAGGGCTATGGGCAGCCGGGGTACGGACAGCCGTACCCGCAGCAGGGCTACCCCCAGCAGGGCTATGTCCAGCAGGGTCACCCCCAGGCGGGATACCCGCAGCAGCCGGTCGGCGACCAGCCGATGACCATCGACGACGTGGTCGTGCGCACGGGTATGACCCTGGGCACGGTCGCGCTGTTCGGCGTCGTCAACTACTTCCTCTTCATGAGCAACACGGGCCTGGGCATGGCGCTCATGTTCGTGGGCATGCTCGGTGGCCTCGTGCTGGGCCTGGTGATCGCGTTCAAGCAGATCACCAACCCGGTCGCGATCCTGAGCTACGCGGCGCTGGAGGGCCTGCTGGTCGGTGGCCTGTCCGCCTTCCTCGGCGCGACCCTCTCGGTCACCCTCAACGACCCGTCCCAGGGCGCCTCCCTGGTCTCCCAGGCCGTGATCGGCACGGTCGCGGTCTTCGCCGTGATGCTGGCGCTGTACAGGTTCCGCATCATCAAGGTGACCGACGGCTTCGTCAAGGCCGTCTCCTACGCCGTCATGGGCGCCGCGGCGCTGATGCTGGTCAACTTCGTGCTCAGCTTCTTCATCGCCGGTGGCATGGGCCTGCGCGGTCCCACCTGGCTGGGCCTGGGCGTGGGCATCGTGTTCGTCGTGCTGGCCGCCCTGACCCTGGCCATCGAGTTCCGTGGCATCGAGGAGGGCGTCGCCGCCGGCATCCCGAACAGGTTCGCCTGGCAGTTCGCCTTCGGTCTGACCGTCTCCCTGGTCTGGCTGTACATCGAGATCCTGCGTCTGCTGTGGATCATCAAGACGATGTTCGCCGACTAGTGCTCGGTCCTCCCGCACGGACGGGCCGCCCCGAAGTCGCTTCGGGGCGGCCCGTTCTCGTTCGCCGTTCCCTGTGTCAGGAACCCTCGCGGCGCGGTGCCGGGATGGTCCGGTTCCTTCGGCGTCGGTCGTACTCGGTGACGATGGCCCGGGCGTAGCCGTGGGTGAGGTCGTACTCGTCGGCGAGCCAGTGTGACCGGTCCAAGGGGCGCAGCAGGCCCGGTCCCTTGTCGAGCGAGTCGAACCACTCGTGGAGTCCGCGGCCTGTCACGACCGGGATGCGTTCGATGAGCTTTGCGTGGATCTCCGGCGAGTGGGCAACCGACATAGGCACCTCCGCAGTGCGTTGGGCGTGTGGCACTCACCTGCGACCATGCATCAGGTTCACGGTTCGGACAAGACCTGGTCGCCGGCTTTTACCTTGCCGGAGCGGGAACGTTTCCCTGGAAGTGTTGAACGGCCGAACCAGGAGGGGCCTTCGCCCTGTCCGCGTTCTTTCGTCGGTCCGGGCGACGCGAAGGGCCCCGGACCGATCCGGTCCGGGGCCCACACGATCGTCGGGGCGAGACCGATCAGCTGAGACGCTCGAAGACGGCCGCCATGCCTTGGCCGCCGCCGACGCACATGGTCTCCAGACCGAACGTCTTGTCGTGGAACTGCAGACCGTTGATCAGCGTGCCGGTGATGCGCGCGCCGGTGCTGCCGAACGGGTGGCCCACGGCGATGGCGCCGCCGTTGACGTTGAGCCGGGAGTCGATGTCGATGCCCAGCCGGTCGGCCGAGGGCAGCACCTGGGCGGCGAAGGCCTCGTTGATCTCGACCAGGTCGATGTCACCGATCGCCATGTTGGCGCGGGCCAGGGCCTGCTTGGAGGCCTCGACCGGGCCCAGGCCCATGATCTCCGGGCTCAGGCCGGTCACGCCGGTGGAGACGATCCGGGCCAGCGGGGTCAGACCCAACTGCTTGGCCTTGGTGTCGCTCATGATGACGAGCGCGGAGGCGCCGTCGTTGAGCGGGCAGGCGTTGCCGGCGGTGACGCTGCCGTCGGGGCGGAAGACCGGCTTGAGCTGCGAGACCTTCTCGTAGGTGGTGCCGCGGCGGATGCCGTCGTCGGTGCTGACGACAGTGCCGTCGGGCAGGGTCACCGGGGTGATCTCCCGCTCCCAGA
>NZ_DYZD01000420.1 GCF_020741345.1 Nocardiopsis listeri | reverse complement strand
CGATCTCCATCGCCATCGCGACCCTCGCCTGGTTCGGAACCGTCGCGGCGGCCGCCGGAGTGGCGATCGCCCTGTGGGGCGTGTCCTACGGCGGGCTCTCGGTCGGCGCGCAGTTGTGGATGACCACCGCGGCCCCGGATCGTATCGAGCACGTCACCGGTCTCTGTGTCGGGGTGTTCACCGCCTCCATCGCCCTGGGCGCCTTCGCCGGCGGCCTGATCGTCGAGGGGGCGGGGATCGTGCCGTTGCTGTGGAGCGCCGCCGTGCCGGCCCTGGCCTCGCTGATGGTGGGACTCATCGGACCTGGACCCGAGCGGCCCCACACGGCCGAGACCGCAACACCCGAAGTGGGGTCATGACGCAGGACACGCCCTGGACCGCTCCGCCCCGTGTGCGGAACCGTCGGATACCCACCCCGCCGATCCGGGCCTGCCGTCGGAGGGACATCGGCCGGGGACGGTGCCACGAAGGACGAGCGCCGGTCCACGAACCAGCAGGCCACTCCACCGGCCGCCGTGCCGACCCTCGAACGGGGCGTGCCGGTCCATGGCATCGAACCGTCCGAGCACATGGTCGAACGCCTACGCGACAAGGTCGACGAGGGTACGCTGCCGGTGACCCTCGGGGAGACGGCCACCACGGTCGGGCCGGGCGAGTCCACCCTCCTCGACCTGGTGTTCAATACCACCTCCCACCTGCTCACCCAGGCCGAACAGGTCGAGTGCTTCCGCAACGCGGCCCGTCACCTCTCACCCGGGGGACGGTTCGTGGTGGAGTCGGGCGTGCCCGACCCACGGCGTCTCCCGCCCGGCCGGGAGGCCTCGGGCTTCGCCTTCGAGACGGGATCACCGGCCTCACCCTCGAATCCCGCCACGCCGACCGGCGCGGGGGCGCATTCGTCGCCGAGACCCCTTCCCACGTGTCCGTCCACCGGCTGCCCACCGCGGGGTGAACACCACGATCGTGCACGTGAAGAGCCTGGCCGGTACACCGGTGGCCGGGTCCGGTCCCGTCCTCGAACCCGGGCCGGGTTCGAGGACGGGGGACGCTCACAGGTCCCAGGTCGTCCCGTAGCGCAGGGTCAGTTCCCGCACGTCGTCGGGGGACAGGACCGAGAACTCCCGCCCCTGAAGGGCCACGACGATGCGGGAGGCCTCCTCCAGCTCCACGGCCCCGTCCAAGGCACCGGTCGCGTTGTCGGCCGCCACCAACGAACCGTGGTTGGCCAACAACGCGGCGCTGAACCGACCGGGCAACACGGCCACGTTCTCGGCCAACCGGTCACTGCCCGGCGCGGCGTAGGGGACCAGGGGAGCCTGACCGACCCGCATCACCAGGTAGGGGCTGATCGGGGGCAGGGCCGAGTTCGTCGACCAGGCGGGCAGGCAGGAGGCCGCGGTGGCGTGCGGCGAGTGCAGGTGCAGCACCGCCCCGGAACCCTCGACCCTGTCGTACATCGCCAGGTGCAGGGGGAACTCCTTGGAGGGTGGCGGCCCCTCCAGGTGCCGCCCCCGCTCGTCCAGCACGGACAGCTCCCTCGGGCCCAGGGCCCCGAGGGAGACCCCGGTGGGGCTCATCAGGATCCGGTCGTCGACGCGCACCGAAACGTTCCCCGAGGATCCGGGGCTCAGCCCGGATTCGACGGCGCGGCGGCCCACCGCGCACAGTTCCTCGGCGGCCTTCTCCATGTGCGGCTTCACCGGCCCGCCTTCCACGCGCGTACGAAGAGGTCCTCGGCTCCGAAGTTGCCGGACTTGAGCATCAGGTGCAGGGCGTCGCCACCTCGGTCGGCGAGCATCCACGCCACACCGGGATCCACCTCCGGACCCAACGCCAGCGGGCCCACGTCCAGGCTCCGCACCACGGCGCCGCTGGTCTCACCACCCGCGACGAGCAGGGAGCGCACCCCCGACTCGACCAGTCGCTTCGCGATCAGGGCCAGGGCCTCCTCCATCAACGGGGCGTCCGCGGTGTCGACGACGTGCTCGGGCGCGGCGGTCGCGTAGACCACGAACGGGGCCGAACCACCGTCCAGGGCCCGGCCCACGATCCGAGAGACCTCCCCGTCGAAGTCGGCGCGCAGCGCGGAGGGGAGGAGACGATCACCGTCTCCGTGGGCGAGCGCGTGGCGCACCTGCCCCTGGGTGGCCCGGGAGGCGCTGCCGGAGAGCACCACCCGGGGCCCCTCGGGCAGGTTGATGGGGCGCGGACCCGAGGTCCGGGGGCCGCGCAGCCCCGCGGCCAGGGCGCTTCCCCCGGTGAGCACGCGCAGGTGCTCACTCGCCCGGGCGAGCGTGTCCAGGTCGGCCTCGTCCAGGGCGTCGACGACCACGAACCGGGCGCCGTCGGCCCGGGCCTGTTCCAGGGCCGCGCGCACCGCGTCGACCCCGCGGTCCACCACGGGCCAGGGAACGAGCGCGACCTCCTCGCTTCCCCCGCGAACCTGCGGGGACAGCAGCCTCAGCAGGCTGGAATCGGTCATGGGGGTCAACGGGTGGTGGCGCATCGGTGACTCGTCGAGGGGATCGTCGCCCACGAAGAGGTGACCGCGGTAGACGGTGCGTCCGTTGGCGGGGAACGCCGGGGCGACCACCGTCAACGGTTCGTCGAGAGCGTCGAGCACCGCCTCGCAGACGGGTCCGATGTTGCCCCGCGGGGTCGAGTCGAAGGTGGAGCAGTACTTGACGTAGAACCGTTCGCAACCGGCGCGCCGCAGCGCGGCCAGTGCGTCGAGGGAGACCTTGACGGCCTCGTCCACGGGCACGGTGCGCGACTTCAGCGCCACCACCACGGCGTCGGTCCCGTCGGGGACGGGGATCGTCCCGACGGTGCCCTCGTCGCCCAGGACGACGGTGGTCCGGAAACCGGCCGTCGTGAGAGTGATCGCGATGTCGGTCGCGCCGGTGAGATCGTCGGCGATCACGCCGAGGGTAGCCATGGGGTCCTCCTGTGGTCGGTTCTTGCGTGGGTGAGGACCGCTCCCGTGCCGCGCGGCACGGGAGCCGGGGCAGGGAGCGGTCGAAGGGGAGGGCGGCTCAGACGACACCGAGCGCGATCATGGCGTAGAGCACGGCGAACCCGGTCACACCCGAGATCACCGAGGCGACCCCGATGGAACGGATGCCCTGGCCCACCGTCATGTTGGACAGGGTGGTGGTGACCCAAAAACCCGAGGAGTTCGCGTGCTTCATGATCTGTGCCCCGGTCGCGCAGGCGAGGTAGACCACGAGGGGCGACAGGTCCAGCGAGGGGATCAGGGGCTGCATGATGGCCGCGGAGGTCATCACGCCGAGGATGTTCGAACCGGTGATCGAGCACACGGCGGCGGCCACCAGGAACGGGATGATGATCGGTGACAGGCCGGTGCTCTCGATGCTCCCGGCCACGCTCTCCGCCACACCGGTCTCCCGGATGATGGTGGCCAGCGCGCCGCCCACACCGGTCAGGGCCAGGGGCATCGCGGCGATGCGCAGCCCGGACTCGAACAGGTCGTTCAGGGTCTCCTTGTCGCGCCAGCGGCCGCGGAACAGCGGCAGGGCCAGCAGGCAGGCCAGGAACAGGGCCAGGGTCGGCTCACCGAGGAACAGCACCAGACCGGTGATCCAGGAGCCCTCGGGCAGGACCGGGGCGGTCAACGAGGCGAAGACGATGAGGACGATGGGGGCCAGGATCGGCACCAGGGAGCCGAACAGACCCACCCGGGGAGCGTCGGTCCCATCGTCGGCGGCGTCCGAGCCACCGCCGCCGGCGGAACCGCCGGCGCTGACCAGGTGTTCGACGAACTCGGGCTTGGGCGCCACGTGGGTCTTGATCCGGGAAAGGTAGAGGGTCGCGGCCAACACACCGGGAACGCCCACCATGAGCCCGTAGAGGATGGCCTCGCCCATGGACACCTCCAGCAGGGAGGCGGACGCGAGGGGACCGGGGCCGGGAGGAACCACCGAGGTCATGACGTAGGCGCCGATGTAGAGGATCGGCCCCAGCCTCATCATCGAGATGCCCGTGCGGTAGGCCAGCGCGGACACGATCGGGATCAGCATGACCACCGCGGTGTCGGCGATGAGCGGGATGCCCAGGACGGTCGAGGCCAGGGCGATGGCCCAGGGGACGCGCTTTTCGGCGAACATGCGCAGCGCGGTCTCGGTGATCTTCATGGCGGCACCGCTCAGTTCGAGCATCTTGCCGAGCACACAGCCGAAGATGACCAGCAGACCGACGCTGGCCAGGGTGCTGCCGAAGCCCTCCTTGACCAGTTCGATGGTGGCCGACCCGCCCATGCCCAGGACGAGCCCGAGCGCAACGACCACGATGAACAGCGTGGCCACGGGATGGACCTTGAACCGTGCGATGAGCAGGATCAGGACGAAGATGGCGGCCAGGAACGCCAGGAGGGTGGAGAGGTCGGACATGTCATCGGTTCCGATCGCTGATGCGGGTGCGGGCGTGGCGCCACGCGTCCAGGAGGGTGGTGTCGGGGTCGGCGAGGTCCTCGATGCCGATCAGGGCGCCGGAGGGGACGTCGCGGGCCAGGGTGGCGTGCGCCGCCAGGTACAGCGGGGCCACGTCCTCGGGGGCGTGCGCGGTGTCCAACAGGACGGCGGCCACACCCTCGACCTCGTGGTGGTGCCCGCCCATGTCGAGTCGGGTGCCCGCCTTCAGGGCCTCCCGGGCGCGTCCGGCGAGGACCGCGTGCGGGGCGGGGTGTCGTTGCCCGGCCCCGCGGTGGTGGTCGACCGCGTCCAGCAGACTCAGCGGCGTTTCGACCCCCATGAAGTGGTAGGGCAGGTACATGCAGGCGTAACGCCCGGAGCGGGAGACGATGTGCCCCTTCTGGGCGAGCAGTTCCCAGGTGACGGGGTCTCCGGTGCGCACGATGGCGAAGACGCCGCCGGCGAAGGAGGCCTCCTCGGGCAGGCGCAGCACGCTGAAGACGTCCACCACACCGTCGGTGGTGAGGATGCCTCCGTCCTCGCCGCGGGCGTAGACGTCGGCCAGCTCGGCGGCGCGGGCGACGGGGTAGTGGAGTGACTCCACGTCCGGTACCAGACCGGTGTGGTTGGCCACGACCGCCATCTCGCAGTGATCGGCGGCGGCCGAGCGCTTGAGGCCGGCCACGGCGTGGGCGCGTGCGGCCAGGGTGCCGAGGACGTCCTCGCCCAGGGTCAACAGGTCGCCCAGTTCCGGAGCCTCGATCTCCTGGTCGAGTTGGCGCACCCGGCCGGTGGCGGGGTCGAACACCAGGTCGTACTCGCCGGACTTGCCGATCGCGACGACGTTGAGTCCGAGCCGCAGGGCGCGTTCGTACCACTCGATGAGGTTGGCCGGCTGGTCGCCGATCCCGGGGGTGTAGACCACGTCGTGTTCGCGGGCCAGGTCGGCCAGGGCGATGCCCGAGACGGAGTCGACCTCCTTGGAGACCATGACCACGTGGCGCCCGGTCTCGATGGCCCCGCGTGCGGCCTCGGTGCCCACCCGCGGGTTCCCGGTGGCCTCGACGAGTACGTCGTGGTCGGCCCGGGTGAGCAGGGCGATGTCGGCCACGACCGCGATCCGGTCCGGGTCCAGGGCGGCCACCTCTTCGGGGGTGGCGCACACCTGCAGGTCGGAGCGGTCATAGCCCAGCTCTACGCACAGGTCGATGGTCCCGGTGGTGTCGAGGTCGCACAGCGCCGCGGGGCGCAGCCGTTCGATGCGCGTGGTCTGTGCCAGCAGCGTGCGCGCGAACCCGCCCCGCGCTCCGGTGAGCGCGTACCGCACGGGGGAGGGCGGCGCGGAGGTGGCGTCGGTGCCTTCCATGGTTCTCCTTCTCTCACCTCACGAGTGGCGCGTGGTGCGCCGGCGTCGCGAAGGCAATGAGCAGAGTTTTAACACTAACGGAACATATGAGTCAACAATACTCACAGCCGGGATCATCTGGTAACTATCGGTACCATGATGGGTGTGAACAGACCTGAAGGAGGACGATGATCCCGGCGCAACGGCGTGACCTGCTCCTACGTGAGCTGCGCGGCACGGGTGTGCTGAGCGTCAGAGAGCTCTGCGAGATCCTCGACGTCTCACACATGACGGTGCGCCGCGACATCATGACGTTGGAGGAGGAGGGTAAGGTCCGCTCGGTCCCCGGTGGGGTCGAACTGGCCTCACAGGTGCGATCCGAACCCTCCTACCGGGACAAGTCCCGGGTGGACCTGGCGGAGAAACGGGCCATGGCGCACGCGGCGGCCGAGGTCGTGGGGCAGGGCCAGACCGTCTACCTGGACGCGGGAACCACCCTGGGACAGCTCGTGCCCCTGTTGTGGCACGTCACCGGACTGACCGTCATCACCAACGACCTCACCACCGCGGCCTCCCTCACCGATCACCCGGACGTGACCCTGTACCTGGTCGGGGGGCAGATCGACCGCGAGAACCGGTCCTCGGTCGGTGACATCGCCGCCGACACGGTCGCCGAGTTCAACATCGACGTCGCCTTCATCTCGACGAGCTCATGGGACCTGCACCGGGGCTCGACCACCCCCTCCCGCTCGAAGGTGGCGGTCAAACGCGCGGCCATGGCCGCGGCCTCGTCCTCGGTCCTGGTGGCGGGCGCCGACAAGTACGGCGCCTTCGGCACGTTCAAGGTCGCACCGCTCACCGGGTTCACCTCGGTGATCACCGACGACCGCCTTCCGGACGCCTCGGCGCGGGCGGTACGCGAACTCGGGGTCCCCCTGGAGATCGTCACGCCCCGGCGTGAG
>NZ_DYZD01000419.1 GCF_020741345.1 Nocardiopsis listeri | reverse complement strand
GGGACGGTGATGACCGCGTCGGTCACGTCCTCGCCCAGGTACGCCTCGGCGTCGCGCTTGAGCTTTTGCAGGATGAAGGCGCTGATCTGCTGCGGGTTGAACGTCTTGTCGTCGATCTGCACCGACCAGTCGGTGCCGATGTGACGCTTCACCGAGCGGATCGTCCGGTCGACGTTGGTGACGGCCTGACGCTTGGCCACCTCACCGACGAGTACCTCACCGTTCTTGGCGAACGCCACGACCGAAGGGGTGGTGCGGGAGCCCTCGGCGTTGGTGATGACCGTCGGTTCGCCACCCTCCAGGACCGCGACACACGAGTTCGTCGTACCGAGGTCGATTCCGACCGCACGTGCCATGGTTGCTTCCTCCGTCAAAGTTGAGTCGTTCAGGCGTAAGTTTGCTTCGTCTGGTCGGGGCTGTCAAGTCAGTTGAGTCAAAGGAGCTCAACTTGCTTCCTACGACCTGACAACGGGTGGACGGGCGGCTATGTTCCCGACCTGGGGATTTTTCGGCGGGTCGGCGGCCGAACTCCGGGGCTACTCGGGGAGATCCTCGATCCGAGAATCCGGGGGAGTAGGGGACGCCTCAGGGGCCCGGGTGCGGGGCGAGGGTCCGATGGTCGGGGCGTGACCGGTGGACCCACCGATGCCCGGGTGTGCCCGATCGGTCCGGCCGTCCGCTTACATAGGGGGCGTGGTGTGTCCGAAGGGGTCGGGAGAGGCCCGCGTGATTCCGTTGTGGCCGGGGCCGTCTACGGTGGGCCCGCGGGCGGGCGGGCGATTCCGCGATCGCACGGCGCGCCATGGGAGAACGCATCGGCGAGGGCATGGAAGCAGGTCTTGGGCCGTGGTGGCCCGGGGCGGTGGCGGCCGTGCTATTACTCGCTAGTAACATAAGTTGGGACCACCGGTGTGTGGCGCACCGGATGACGAACGCAGGATGGGAGGCCACGGACGATGCACCCGCTGTACTTGACACTGGGCATCATCACCTCGGTCTTCGCCGTGGTCGCGATGGCCCTGTTCGGGTTCGGTCTGTACAAGATCGTGCGAACAGTGGGCGTCGGCAGAACGGTGGAGCCCGAGCGCAAGGGGCCGTTTGGACAACGGCTCACCATGACGCTCATCGAGATCGTCGGACACACCCGGATGCTCAAGCGTCCCTGGATCGGTGTGGCCCACTGGTTCGTGATGGTGTCCTTCCCCCTGCTGGTCCTCACGGTCATCGAGGCACAGGGTGAAGTCTTCAACCCGCACTTCAAGCTGCCGATCATCCACGACTGGGCCATCTACGGTCTGGCGATCGAGTTCATCGCCGGTGCCAGCCTCATCGGCATCATCGGTCTGATCGCCTACCGGCTGCTGAACGGCCCCCACCGCAAGGGCCGTGACTCCCGGTTCTTCAACTCCAAGACGTGGACCGCCTACTACGTCGAGGCGTACATCCTCGGTCTGCTGTTGGCGATCTTCGCGATCCGCGGCTTCAAGGTCGCCATCGGTGAGTTCGCCTTCCCCGTGTGGGCCACCCCGATCTCGCACGCGATCGGTTCGATCCTGCCCGGCGACACCGAGATCGCCGCGCCCGCGATCGCGCTGATCGCCGCGTTCAAGCTGATCATCAGCTACGCGTTCTTCGTGGTGCTGTACTTCAACCTCACCATGGGCATCGGCTGGCACCGCTTCATCGCTCCGGTCAACATCTTCTTCAAGCGCAACGCCGACGGCAGCCCGTCCTTGGGCGCCGCCAAGCAGATGATGGACAAGTCCGGTACCAAGCCCCTCGACTTCGAGGAGGCCGACCCGGACGAGGACCCGTTCGGCGCGGGCAAGCTGGAGGACTTCACCTGGAAGGGCCTGCTGGACTTCACCAGCTGCACCGAGTGCGGTCGCTGCCAGTCCCAGTGCCCCGCCTGGAACACGGGCAAGCCGCTGTCGCCCAAGAAGGTCATCCTCGACCTGCAGGCGCACACCTACGAGAAGGCCCCGTACCTGCTCCAGGGCATCACCGAGGAGACCCTCGCCGAGGCCCCGGACAACAGCCACGCGGGCGTCGACGTCCTCGCACTCCTCAACAAGCCGCTGGTCGGCACCGAGGAGGAGGGTGGCGTCATCCATCCCGACGAGCTCTGGGCCTGCACCAACTGTGGTGCCTGCGTCGAGCAGTGCCCCGTCGACATCGAGCACATCGACCACATCCTGGACATGCGTCGCTACCAGGTCATGGTCGAGTCCAACTTCCCGTCCGAGGCCAACACCCTCCTCAAGAACCTTGAGAACAAGGCCAACCCTTGGGGCATGGCCGAGGACCGGCGCATGGACTGGATCGAGGAGCTGGCCGCCCAGGAGAACCCGGTCGAGGTCCAGGTCGTCGAGGACAAGCTGCCCGAGGGCACCGAGTACCTGTTCTGGGTCGGTTGCGCCGGTGCCCTGGAGGACCGCGCCAAGAAGACCACCAAGGCCATCGCCGAGCTGCTGGACATCGCGGACGTCAAGTTCGCCGTCCTGGGCGGCATGGAGGCCTGCACCGGTGACCCGGCACGGCGTCTGGGCATGGAGTACGTCTTCCAGATGCTGGCCCAGCAGAACGTCGAGACGCTCAACGACGCCGGCGTCACGAAGATCGTGGCCAGCTGCCCGCACTGCTTCAACACCCTGGCCAAGGAGTACCCGCAGCTCGGGGGCACCTACGAGGTCATCCACCACAGCCAGTTGCTGGCCCAGCTCGTGGACGAGGGTCGTCTGACCCCGGTGAGCTCCATCGACGAGAACATCACCTACCACGACCCGTGCTTCCTGGGTCGCCACAACAAGGTGTACACGCCGCCGCGCGACATCATGGCCCAGGTACCCGGCGTCAAGACGCAGGAAATGCACCGTCACAAGGAGCGGGGCTTTTGCTGTGGCGCCGGTGGCGCCCGCATGTGGATGGAGGAGCGGATCGGTAAGCGCATCAACACCGAGCGGGTGGACGAGGCGCTGACCACCAATCCCGACACCGTCTCCACCGCGTGCCCGTTCTGCCAGGTGATGCTCGGCGACGCCATCAACGAGAAGAAGTCCGCCGGCGAGGCCAAGGAGACGCTGGAGGTCGTGGACGTCTCCCAGCTGCTGCTCCGTTCGGTCAAGGGTGACGACCCCGCGGCCGGCGGGGAGAAGAAGGAGACCGCCGACGCCTAGCGTCCGATCTCGCTGAGAATCCGCGCACGAAAGGGCGGGGCGCCCACGGGTGTCCCGCCCTTTTGCGTTTCTTCGCGAGTTCGGTAGACCCCATAGGATGTTTTTTCCTGAGAAGAAATTTCCCATTCGTTGTCGCGTGGGATCGATTCAACGGAGAATGGCGAATTCCGCCGACAGGCCGAGGGTGGTTCGTGTAGAACGTTGGTAACCGCAGGTACGGCCCCGCCCGACGTGAGTGTGAGGGGACGGGCGTGGACCGCACCGCGGCCGCGGCCGCGCTCGCACGTGAGGTGACGAAGGGGCACGTGCGGGCGCGGCGCACCACCACGGGCCCGGCCCGGATGACATTTGTCAGTGCCGGAGCCGGGTGATCGCCATCATGGTCCTGTGACAGCCGAGTCTGTCGCCGGCCGGCCTCGTGCGAAAGGCTGTGGGACATGACGGCGACAGCGAACACCACCGAGACCAGCGCCCCCAGATCCTCCGCGGAGCCGACGGTGGTCGTCCGAGACCTGAGGCAGAAGTACGGCGATTTCGAAGCGGTCAAGGGTGTTTCCTTCGAGATCCGGCCCGGTGAGCTCTTCGCGCTCCTGGGCACCAACGGCGCCGGCAAGACCACCACCATCGAGACCCTCGAAGGTTTCCGCCGCCCCAGCTCCGGCACCGCCCGGGTCTTCGGGCAGGACCCCTACGGCCAACCCGTCGGGGTACGCGAGCGCACCAACGCGGTGCTCCAGGGCAGCGGCCTGATGGAGGACCTCAGCGTCGACGAGACCCTCGCCCTCGCCGCCGATCTCGCCGCCGACCCGCGCGGAACCGACGAGGTGCTCACGCTGATCGGCCTCACCGACAAGCGCGGGCTGCGGGTCCGTCAGCTCTCCGGTGGTCAAAAGCGCCGTCTCGACCTCGGCCTGGCCCTGCTCACCCGGCCCGAGGTGCTCTACCTCGACGAACCCAGCACCGGGATGGACCCCGAGGCGCGGCACGAGACCTGGCGGATCATCGGCGACCTCAAGCGGGACGGGGTCGCGATCCTGCTCACCACGCACTACCTGGAAGAGGCCGAGAAGCTCGCCGACCGGCTCGCCATCATGCACCGCGGTGAGATTCGGGTGGAGGGCACGCTCGGCGAGGTCCTCGCCGGATGGGGCGACCGGGTGAGCTTCCTGTTGCCGAGCGACGTGCGCACCGCCGACCTGCCCGAACTGGAGGGCGCCGAGGTCGAGGTGCAGACCCGCGAACAGCGTCTGTGGGCGACCTACACGATCCGCGGGGGTGACGTCGCCGACCGCGCCCACCACACCGTCGCCGCCCTCATGGCGTGGGTGGGCGAGCGCGGCGACACCCTGCAACACCTGCAGGTGCGCGGCGCCTCCCTGGAGGACGTCTTCCTCCAGGTCGTGGACGGCGCGGCGGACCTGGTCGGCGAGTAGCGGCCGGACCTTCGGACCACCCATCCCACAGACTTCTGGAGCTCCCATCATGACCACCACAGCCCCCGAGGGCACCGAACGCCGCGAGAAGGGGCCGGGCGTGCTGCGGCAGACCCTGCGCCTGGGCCGCACCGAGTTCACGCTCTTCGTCCGGTACAAGACCGCGTTGATGTACCTGATCATGCCGGTGATCCTGCTGCTTCCGGTCCTCAACCAGGAGAGCGTCCCGATCCTGGGGGAGTACACCACCACGGAGGCGGCACTGGTCGGCACCATCGGCGCCATCGCCCTGTTCATCGGCCTGGGGCACCCCTCCAACGTCTTCACCGCCCGACGTGAGGCCCTGGTCCTCAAACGGCTCCGAGTGAGCGGGGTCCCTGCGGTGGCGATCTTCGGCGGCGTGTTCCTCGTGGTCCTGCTGTTCACCCTGTTGATCGCGGCGCTCATCATCGGCGGGTCCGTCGCCATCGGCGGCCCCCTGCCCTCCGACCCGGTGATGTTGGTGTTCTCCGTGGTGCTGGGATGCCTCGCGATGACCCTGCTGGGTCTGCTGATCACCCGTTTCGTGAGCAACGCCGAGTCCGCGCAGATGCTCTCGATGGTGCCGATGATGGCCCTGCTGTTCCTCGGCGGCAGCTTCATCCCCCTGGAGGTCCTGCCCGGCGGCCTGCGCCAGGTGGCGATGCTGCTGCCGGTCGCCCCGACCGTGGAGATGGCCCAGGCCGCCTACTTCGGCTACGACGTCTTCGGTGGTCTTGAGGGCGCCGAACCGGTGGGCCTCATCGGCCTGTGGGCCGGCGCGCTGCCCAACATCGGCATCATGCTCGCCTGGATCGTGGTCCTGGCGCTGCTGGTCCACCGCTACTTCCTCTGGGACCCCCGCCGTCCCTGAGGGTGACGGATGGGACGAACGTGCCGGGAGGGCCCAGGACGGGGGCCTTCCCGGCGCACCATTCTCGGGCGCCTCCGCCGACGCCTCGGTGTGTCCGGGGGGAATCGGGCCCGTGGACGACCGCCGGGAAGGGCCCGGCGCGTTCTAACGTGAAGTGGACGGATGCCGGTGGGGAAGGCGGGGCGGGTGGCACCAGAGGTCGAAGAGGACACGGATTCGACCGACGTCCTCCAAACGTCGGACGGCGGTCGCTACACCCGTAGGCAGCGCCGCCTCCGCTGGGTCGTGCTGATCTTCATGTCCGCCCTGGGACTGCTCTTCCTGGTCTGGCCCGTCTACGAGCTGCTCTTCCACCTCGATCCCACCGGGAAGCGCATCGAGTACTGGGACATGGGGGAAGAGCGGTGGTGGCCGACCCTGGTCGCCCTGGGGCTGGGGGTGATCGGCACCGCCTTCGGATGGCGGATGACGTGGGAACGGGTGAACGGTCGCGCCGTCGCCGATCCCCGTCTGTACTGGGGGACCCTGGTCGTGGTCGCCCTGATGTGCGTCTTCCTCCGGGTCCCCTTCTACATCTTCTGCGCCTGCGCGGGCGCCTGGTGCCTCCTGGTCTTCATGGCCCCGTGGCGACGGTCCCTCTGGATCAGCCCGGTGCTGGTGGCCCTGTCCTGGATCCGGGTTCTGCTCGACCCGAACGGCTACGCGTCCCTCCTACTCGGGATGGACTTCGTTCTCGCGGTCTTCTTCACGTTGGTCATCTGGTCCGGTTGCGTGGCCACCTTCTGGATGTGGGACGCGACCCGCGAGGCGGTCGAGGGTTCCCAGACCCGTGCCCGGCTGGCGGTGAGCGAGGAGCGCCTCCGTTTCGCCGACGACATACGGGGTCTTCTGGGCACGGAGCTGAGCACGCTCGCGGTGAGCGCCGACCACGCGGGACGGGTCCTGCGCGCCGACCCGGAGGAGGCACGGCGAAGGATCGACCGGGTGCACGAGGCGGCCCGGGGGACACTGCAGAGAGTGCGATCCGTGGTCCGCGGCTACCGTGACCTTGACCTGGAGACCGAGGTGGGTTCGGTCCGGGCGGTCCTGGAACAGAATCGGACCGTCACGACGGTCACCGGCCTGCGCGGGTTGGGCCTGCCACCCGAGACCGCCGGTCTGGCCGCGTGGGTGGTGCGCGAGGGCGGCACCAACGTCTTGCGGCACAGTGACGCCCGCCGTTGTCGGATCGAGTTCTCCGTGGTGGAGGCGGCCGACGACGTTCCGAGCAGCCTGATCATCCAGATGGTCAACGACGGAGCCGAGGTCGGTGAGGTCGAGGACACGGGCTCGGCCAGCGGCCTGTCGGGGCTGGCCGAGCGCGTCGAGCGTGTCGGCGGCACCCTGACGGCGACAGGTACGGCCGACGGTGGTTTCCGGCTGCGCACGGTCGTCCCGCTCTCGACGGCCTCGCTCCAGAGCGCGCCCCGAAGCCCGGTGCGACCATCGGAGACCGTGCCGACCACCGCGCGATTGACCGTGGCGTCCCCGACCTCCCAAGACACCCGGAAAGAGACGGCCGACGAACGGGAACGGTGGGTCGACCGTCGCTTCCGGATCACCCGCCTGATCAACTTCGTCATGCTCGGGGGCAGTTGCCTGTTCACGGCCCTGTTCCCCCTCCTCGACCTGGTCTTCAGCGCGTCGGGACAGGGCCCGATGTGGCGGTCCGCGCTCGGGTTGGCGCTCTGCGTACCCAACATCGTCCTGCTCATGCTGTTGCTGCGTGAGCGTCTGGACGGAGACCGGTCCCCCTCACCGAGGCTCTACCGGATCTCACTCGGGTTGTTGGCGGCGACGGCCGTGCTGCTCGGCTCCCCGGTGGCGAGCCTGTTCACGATCGCCCTCTGGTGGTCGGTCGGCGCCCTCCTGACGCACGGACGCACCACCCTCATCGTCAGTGTGGCCCTGCTGTTCTCCCCGCTGGTGCTGCTGCCGACCTATGCCGTGCCCATCACCGACCTCCCCCTGTACCTCCTGGTCTGGGTCGGGGCGGTCGTGGCCGCCTTGCTGATGGTCGGCACGACCCTGCTCACCATCTGGCTCTGGGACGCCAGCCGTGAGGCGGTCCTCGGTCAACGTGCCCGTGCCCGGCTCGCGGTGACCGAGGAACGACTCCGCTTCGCCCGGGACATGCACGACCTGCTCGGGCACAGCCTGTCCGCACTGGCGGTCAAGGCCCAGTTGGCGAGCCGTCTGGTGGATCGTGCCCCGGAGCGCGCCGCCGTGGAACTGGCGGAGGTGCAGGACCTGGCCCGCAAGGCGTTGGGCCAGGTGCGTTCCGCGGTGAGCGGCCACCGGGAGGCCGACCTGGCCGACGAGGTCGCCTCGGTCTCCTCGATCCTGGAGACCGCAGGGACCCGGACCACGGTCACCGGGTTGGAGACGATCGAACTCCCGTCGCGGGTCGAGGAAACGGCCGCGTGGGTGGTGCGGGAGGGAGGTACCAACGTGCTGCGGCACAGTGACGCCGAGGAATGCCAGATCACCTTCACCCTGGCCCGCGGGGAGGCCGGTGAGAACGACACCCTGGTGTTGGAGATGCACAACGACCACGCCCGGGAGCGGGTGAGGGACGAGAACGGTGGCAACGGACTGACAGGGCTGGCCGAACGTGTCTCCGCGAGCGGAGGGACGGTTTCCGGATCCCGTACCAGGGACGGTGGTTTCCTGCTCCGTGCGGTCCTGCCGCTCTGACCCGACGTGTGGGACTCCCCGCTCCGCGACACCCTGGACCGGGGCGTCGCGGAGCATCCGGAGGGGTCGGTTCCGTCAGAGGGTGACCAGGGACTCGAAGGCGGCGTCGATGTCGTCGGTGATCTCGTCGCCTCCACCGGTGTTCAGGCCGAGCATGAACGCGCCCTGGTCGCCGCCGAGCTCCATGACCAGGAACCTTCCGTAGGCGTCCCCTCCGTCACCCGAGCCGCTGCCCATGGTCACTCCGAACGCGGGAACGCCGTCCACCTCCGTGGCGCCCTCCGACTCGATCCACAGGTCGCCCTCCTGGGCGACCAGTTGTCCGACCATGTCCGTGGCCATGTCCACGGCGGTGAGCGCGAGGGGTTCGAGGGGGCCGAGTTCCTCCCTGCCGGTCACGATGATCGCGTTCGGGTCCTCGGGCGGACCATGGACCGAGTAGGTGTCGTACTCCGGTGGCACCTGGTCGTCACCGAGCCGCTGCCAACCCTCACCGGGGAGTTCGAAGGCCAACCCCGAGTTCGGGTCGGAGACGGTGTCGGCGCCGGTCTCGGGTGGCACCCGGTCCGCGTCGCCCTCCTCGCCCTCGCCCGCGTCCTCCGACGCGGAGGGTGCGCCGGCGGAGCCGGTCGAGGAGTCGTCGCGCGACAGGAACCATCCGACGCCCGCCGCCGTGATCAGGAGGAAGAGGACCGTCACCACGGCGGCGATGGTGAAGGTGACCTTGCGCGCGTTGTCCGGCTCGTCGTCGGCGTCGTGGGGGTCGAGGTGCCGCCGGGTCTGGGGGGCTGGTCTTTCGGGTTCGCGCATCCGTGCTCCTGCGAGGGCGGCCGGTCGTGACCGGGGTGACCGAGGGGTCAGAAGGGTCACTACCCGGTGGCGAGGCCATCGGAGCGGGCCGACAGTGGCCGGATCAGGCCGCTTCGATCGGGAACCCGACGGTCGAGCGAGGAGGGGCGCCGCCGGTGGTCAGATGTACCAGGGGGCGAGCCTGCGCAGGAGGGGGCCCTGGGGTGCGCGGTGGGTGTGGAAGTCCCCGAGGGCCTGGAGCGGGGCCCAAGGGGTGGACGGTCCGAGCGGGATCGGTGCGTGGCCGGTACCGGTGAGAGTCGCGTTCCGTTTCAGGTTCGCCGGTGGTTCCTCCGGGCGTGGCTCGGGAGGGCGAGGCGCCGGAGCGATGCCGGGGCCGCGTGGCGACGCGTCTTTCGGACGCGTCGTCTCCGGGATGCGGGGATCGGATTCTTCCCGCTCGGGATCGGGGCGCGGCGATCCACCCGGCACCGGAGTGTCCTCGTGGTCGTCCTCGGGGTGTTCCGCGATGCCCAGGGCACGGTCGATCTGGTCGAGACTCAGGTTCTGGTCGGTTTCGGCGACCGCGATCAGAACCTCGGCGTACAGCTCGATCTCGTCGAGGGCGACATGGTCGTGAAGGCGGTCGCGCAGCCCGATGCCGTGGTTCATGGGTGCTCACCTCCGTAGGACGACTGTGTCGCTGGGCAGGACGGAAACGCCCACACCCTCGGGGGTCGGGCGGGCGCGACGCAGTCCGCTCCGACAGGGGGCGAGCACTTTTCAGGCTACGTCCGAGAGTGCTCATCGCGCATGACTCGGGTGGGCCACCCGCCCGCCCACCCGAGCTAGTCACACAGTGTCCGTTCCCTTCGAGGGAGGCGGGGGCGAAGGTCCGGCCTCCCTCACCCCGGGGGGCCAGACGGGAGGTCGTCGACCCCGCCTTCAGTACCAGGTGACGTCCTGGTGCTGCACGGCGTAGGCCGCGTACGCGGTCGGCGTGTGCTCCAGCACCAGGCGGTCGTCGTCGTTGAGTTCGCGAACGACCTTGCCTGGGACACCCGCCCACAGCGTGTTCGGTGGGACGACCTTGCCGGGGGCCACCAGGGAACCGGCGGCCAC
>NZ_DYZD01000418.1 GCF_020741345.1 Nocardiopsis listeri | reverse complement strand
GCGGCGACCGTGGTGCGGATTCCGCCCGCCGAATACGGGGTACCGCTCATCCGGGCGGCGAACTCGCGGCTGCGGTCCCCGGCGAAGACGACGTGGGAGTGACTGTCCACGAACCCGGGGATGACACAGCGGCCGTCGGCGTCGATCCGCACGTCGGCCGCCGGGGCCGAGGCCCGCGGCCCGGCCCAGGCCACGCGTTCGCCCTCGATGACCAGGGCGGCGTCGGAGATCTCTCCGAGCGGCCCCTTCCCCGAGGCGGGATCATTGGTGACCAGGGTGGCGATGCCGTCGACCAGGACGGTACCGGGGACGTCGGTGCTCACAGAAGCTCCTTGATCGCGGAGTCGAGTTCGCGGGCGGTGTCGGGCAGTCGGGTGTGGACGCCGTCGCGGACGGCCCAGGCGCCGTCCACCATCACGTGCCGCACGTCGGCGGCGGTGGCCGCGAAGACCACTGCGTCGGCGGCCCGGTCCGGGTCGGTCCCGGCCAGACGCACACCGTCCAGGGCAACGTTGACCAGGTCGGCCCGGGCCCCGGGTGTCAGCGTGCCCGCGTCGTCCCAGCCCAGACCCGTGTGCCCGTCGACGGTGGCGGCGCGCAGCAGGGCCCCGGCGTCCAGGGTGCCGCGCCGATGGGTGCGCAGACGTTCGTGCAACTCCACCGACCTCGCCTCCTCGAACAGGTCCGTCCGGGCGTGCTGGTCACTGCCCAGGCTCAGCGGAACCGGCCTTGGCCCGGCGACGAGGTCGCCGGTGCGTGGCAGCCCGTCGGCGAGGTCGCGTTCGGTCGTGGGGCACAGGCACACCGCCGAACCGTGAGCCCGGACGGTGGCGACGTCATCGTCGGTCAGGTGGGTGGCGTGCACCAGGGTCGTGCGCTCGGTGAGGGCACCGGCCTCCGCCAGCAACCGGGTGGGGGTGAGCCCGTACGCGGCCAGGCACGCGGTGTTCTCCGCGGGTTGTTCGGAGACATGGACGTGCAGGGGCAGTTCCCCTCCTACGGCGAAGCGCGCCACTTCGGACAGGTCCGGCGCCGGAACGGCACGCACCGAATGGGCCGCCACACCCACCCGCGCGTGATCGCCCTCGGGAGCGAAGTCGGCCACGCGTTCGCCCCAGGCCTCGACGGTGCCGTCGCCGAAACGCAGTTGGGGGCCCAAGAGCGGCAGGTGCCGGCCGTCCTCCCCCAACCCTCCGGCCAGGTAGCACACGTCGAGCAGGGTGATCCGCACCCCGGCCTGGGCGGCGGCCGCGGTCAGGGCGTGCCCCATGGCGTTGGGGTCGGCGTAGCGGCGGCCACCGGATCCGTGGTGCAGGTAGTGGAACTCGCCCACGCACACCACCCCGGCCAGTGCCATCTCGGCGAAGGCCGCCCGGGCCAGCCGGAGATAGGAGTCCGGATCCAAACGTTCGGCGGCCCGGTACATCACCTCGCGCCAGGTCCAAAAGGATCCACCGTCGGAATGGGTGCGTCCGCGCAGCGCCCGGTGGAAGGCGTGCGAGTGGGCGTTGGCCAGGCCCGGCAGGGTGAGACCGCTCAGGCGTTGGGCCTCGGCGGGACGTTCGACGCCGGGGGTCACCGAGGTCAGCCGGCCGGCCTCGATGGTCAAGAGCACCCCGGACTCGGGGGCACGGCCGCCGAGCCACGCCCACTCGCACCACACACGTCGCGGGTTCACACGGCCCTCCCCGGCTCGGCGAGCAGGTCGGCGAGGACGTCGGCCAGGGCCGTGACCCCGGCATGGCAATCCTTCGGATCGGCCCACTCCATGGGCGAGTGGGACACCCCGGTGGGATTGCGCACGTACATCATGGCGGTGGGCACGTGCGCGGAGAGCACACCGGCGTCGTGCCCGGCGCCGGTGGGCAGGAGCGGCACCGGTCCCGCCGACTCGGGCACCCTGTCGGACACCGTGGCGGCCAGGCGATCGCGCAGGTCGTGGGAGAACTCCACCAGGGGCGTGGTGGACTCCGCCGCCACGGCCACGGTGACCCCATGGTCGTGGGCCGCCCTCTCCGCGGCCTCGCGCACCCCCTCCACCACCGCGGCCAGAGCCGACTGATCGGCCGCACGGGCGTCCAACCAGGCGCTGACCAGCGAGGGGATGGCGTTGGTGCCGTTGGGGGTGATGTGGGCCTTGGCGACGGTGGCCCGTGCGTCATGGCTTTGGGCCAAAGCCCGCGCGGCCAGGATCGTGTGGGCAAGCGGCAGCATGGGGTCGGACCGATCGACCAGGCGGGTGGTGCCCGCGTGGTCGGCGCGTCCGGTGAAGTCCATGCGCCACCGCCCATGCGGCCAGATCGAACTCGCCACCCCCACCGGGTGGGCGGTGTCGGCCAGGGCACGGCCCTGCTCCACGTGGAGTTCGACGAAGAGGTCGAACATGCCGATGAGGTCGGGGTCGGGACCGATTCCGTCCGGATCCGGCCCGGCGGCGGCCATCGCGTCGGCCCAGGTGATACCGGCGGCGTCGGTCAGGGCACGGGCACGGGCCGGGTCGATCTCCCCGGTGGCCAGACGGCTGCCCAGACAGGGCACCCCGAACCGGCCTCCCTCCTCCTCCACGAACACACCGACCGCCAACGGACGGCTCGGTGTGAAACCACGTGAACGCAACTCGTCGACGGCGGCCAGCGCGGTCACCACCCCGAGCGGACCGTCGAAGGCCCCACCGTCGGGCACCGAGTCCAGGTGGGAACCGGTGGCCACGGCGCCCGGTCCGGGCACGCCCCACCAGGCCCACAGGTTGCCGTTGCGATCGGTGCGCACGTCCAGACCGCGGGCGGCGGCGGACTCGGCGAACCACGCGCGGGCGTCGCCGTCGGCACCCGCCCAGGTGTACCGGTGGTAGCCGCCGTCATCGGAACGTCCGATGGGGGCCAGCTCGGCCCAGAGCCGATCGAAGCTCACTCGCCCTCCTTCATCGGCACGCGGATACCGTGGGTCCGGGCGACACTCTCGGCCTCCTCGTAACCGGCGTCGACGTGGCGGATGACGCCCGTGGCGGGATCGTTGGTGAGCACGCGCCGGAGCTTGGCCGCGGCCAGGTCGGTGCCGTCGGCGACACTGACCTGTCCGGCGTGGATGGATCGGCCCATGCCCACGCCCCCACCGTGGTGGATGGACACCCAGGAGGCACCGGAGGCGGTGTTGACCAGGGCGTTGAGCAGCGGCCAGTCGGCGATGGCGTCCGAGCCGTCCTTCATGCCCTCGGTCTCCCGGTAGGGCGAGGCCACCGAACCGGTGTCCAGGTGGTCGCGGCCGATGGCCAGCGGTGCGGAGATCTCACCGGAGGCGACGAGTTCGTTGAAGCGCTGCCCGGCGGCGGCCCTCTCGCCCTGGCCCAGCCAGCAGATGCGCGCGGGCAGCCCCTGGAAGGCGACCCGTTCGCCGGCCATACGGATCCATCTGGCCAGGTGCTCGTCCTCGGGGAACAGGTCGAGGATCGCCCGGTCGGTGCGGGCGATGTCGGCAGGATCACCGGACAGGGCGGCCCAACGGAAGGGGCCCTTGCCCTCGCAGAACAGCGGACGGATGTAGGCGGGCACGAATCCGGGGAAGTCGAAGGCGCGGGCGAAGCCGCCCTGACGCGCCTCGTCGCGGATGGAGTTGCCGTAGTCGAACACCTCGGCGCCGGCGTCCATGAAACCCACCATCGCCGCCACGTGCGCGGCCATGGACTCGCGGGCGCGGGCGGTGAACTCCTCCGGCTTGTCCGCGGCCGATCGTTTCCAGTCCTCGAAGGGCACGCCCGCCGGCAGGTAGGCGAGCGGGTCGTGCGCGGAGGTCTGGTCGGTGACGATGTCGATCGAGGCGCCGCGGGCGAGCAACTCGGGGAAGACCTCGGCCGCGTTGCCCAGGACCCCGATGGACAGCGGACGGCGCTCCGCCCGGGCACGCTCGGCCAGTTCGAGGGCCTCGTCGAGGTTCTCGGCGCGCACGTCCAGGTAGCGGTGTTGGATCCGTCGGTCGATGCGACTGCCGTCGCACTCGACCACGATCGCCACGCCGTCGTTCATGGTGACCGCCAACGGCTGGGCTCCGCCCATTCCGCCGAGCCCGGCGGTGAGGGTGACGGTGCCGGCCAGCGTGCCGCCGAACCTCTTGGTGGCCACGGCGGCGAAGGTCTCGTAGGTGCCCTGAAGAATGCCCTGGGTTCCGATGTAGATCCACGAACCGGCGGTCATCTGCCCGTACATGGTCAGTCCTTCGGCCTCCAGGCGGCGGAACTCGGGCCAGTTCGCCCAGTCGCCCACCAGGTTGCCGTTGGCCAGCAGCACGCGCGGCGCCCACTCGTGGGTGCGCATGATGCCGACCGGTCTCCCGGACTGCACCAACAGGGTCTCGTCGCCCTCCAGGTCGCGCAGGGAGGCGGTGATGCGGTCGAAGCTGCGCCAGTCGCGCGCGGCCCGGCCGGTGCCGCCGTAGACCACGAGGTCCTCGGGGTGCTCGGCGACCTCGGGGTCGAGGTTGTTGTGGAACATGCGCAGGGCGGCCTCCTGCTGCCAGCCCTTGGCCGACAGGGTGGTTCCGCGGGCCGCGCGAACGGTGCGTGGCGTGCTCATGACGGGTCTCCTCCGGGGGTTCAGGCGAGCGGGGTGACGGACTCGGCGGCCTCGATCACGGAACCGTCGGCGACCAGCTCGGCCACGGCGGCGATCTCGGGCGCCAGGTAACGGTCGGGGCCGGGGCCGGCGACCTTCTCGCGCACCAGGTCGCGCACCGCCCCGGTGGCCGGTCCGGGCTCCAGGGGCGAGCGCAGGTCCAGGGCCCGGGCCGCGGTGAGCAGCTCCACTGCCAGCACGTTGGTGAGCCCGTCCACGGCCCGGCGCAGTTTGCGGGCGGCCGCCCACCCCATGGACACGTGGTCCTCCTGCATGGCCGAGCTGGGGATGGAGTCGACGCTGGCGGGCACGGCCAGACGCTTGAGTTCGGAGACGATGGCGGCCTGGGTGTACTGGGCGATCATGTGACCCGAGTCGACGCCGGGGTCGTCGGCCAGGAACGCGGGCAGCCCGTGGGAGCGGGAGACGTCGAGCATGCGGTCGGTTCGGCGTTCGGCGATGGAGGCCACGTCGGCCACCGCCACCGCCAGGAAGTCCAGCACGTAGGCGACAGGTGCGCCGTGGAAGTTGCCGTTGGACTCCACCCGGCCGTCGTCGAGCACGACGGGGTTGTCGATGACGCTGTCCAGTTCACGCCCGGCCACCAGCAGGGCGTGGGAGAGGGTGTCGCGGGCGGCGCCGGCCACCTGGGGAGCACAGCGCAGCGAGTAGGCGTCCTGGACCCGGTTGCAGTCGGGTCCCCGGTGGGAGGCCACCACCGGGGAGTCGGTGAGCAGGGCGCGCAGGTTGCCGGCCGAAGCGGCCTGGCCGGGGTGGGGACGCAGGGCCTGGAGTTCGGCGGCGAAGACCCGGTCGGTGCCCAGCAGGGCCTCCACGCTCATGGCCGCGGTGACGTCGGCGACCTTGAGCAGCCGTTCCAGGTCCACGCAGGCCATGACGAGCATGCCCAGCATGCCGTCCGTGCCGTTGATCAGGGCCAGCCCTTCCTTGGCGCCCAGTTCCACGGGGGCGATCCCGGCCTCCGCCAGGGCCTCGGCCGCCTCCTTGAGCTCACCGGCCGCGTCACGGACCTTTCCCTCCCCCATCAACGCGAGGGCCACGTGGGACAGCGGCGCCAGGTCACCCGAACAGCCCAGGCTGCCGTACTCGTGCACCACGGGGGTGATCCCGGCGTTGAGCAGACCCGCGAGGGTGTCGACCGTGACCGGCCGGACACCGGTGTTGCCCGAGGCCAGTGTGCGCAGCCGCAGCAGCATCAGGGCGCGCACGACCTCGCTCTCCACCTCCGGCCCGGCGCCCGCGGCGTGCGAGCGGATCAGCGAACGTTGCAGTCGGGCCCGCAGTTCGGGGGCGATGTGGCGGGTGGCGAGGGCACCGAACCCGGTGCTGACCCCGTAGGCGGGCACCTCACCTCGGGCGAGGGACTCGACCCGTTCTCGGCCGTGTCGGACGGCCTTGCGGGTCTCCTCACCGAGGACGACGCGGGCACCGTCGCGAGCGACGGCCAGGACCTGGGCCGGGGTGAGCGGGGCACCACCGACGGCGACGGAAGAGACTGCTGTGGACATGCCCCCATTCGACCCCTCCCACCGCCCCACCGGAAGCGCTGACACGTGAGTTCCGTCCGAAATCCCAGACATCCCGAATCGAAGGATTGTGGGACGATCAAGGCATGAGTCATGTTCCGGCGGCCACCCGGGCGTTGCGTCTCCTGCGGTTCCTGGCCTCGCGCCCGGGCCCGGTGTCGGCCACCGCGATCGCGAACGGGCTCGGGTTGCCCCGGTCCAGCGTCTACCAACTGCTGGAGGCCATGGTCGAGGAGGGGTTCGTGACCCATCTGCCCGAGGAACGCCGGTGGGGACTGGGGGTCGCGGCGTTCGAGATCGGATCCGCCTACCTGCGCCACGACGGGGTCGAACGGCTGACCCGCCCCCTGCTGCACCAACTCACCGAGTCCACCGGGGCCACCGCCCACCTGGGGGTCCTGCACGGGGCCGACACCCTCTACCTGCTCAAGGAACAACCACCGCACGCTCCCACACTGATCACCGGGGTGGGTGTGCGGCTTCCCGCCCACTTGACGGCGTCTGGTCGGGCGATGCTGGCCCGGCTGCCACGGGCCCAGGTGCGCGCCCTGTACCCGAACAAGGCGGCCTTCACCGACCGCACCGGCCGGGGGCCACGCTCCCCCGGCGACCTGCGGACGGTACTGGCCGAAGAGGGCGGGAAGGGCTGGTCGTTGGAGGACGGCCAGGTCACGGAAGGGTTCGTGTCGGTGGCGGCCGCCGCGTCGGACCACAACGGGCGCCCCGCGGCGGCGATCAGCCTCACCGTGCCCAGCGCTCGGCCGGTGACACCGGGCGCGCTGGCGGCGCGGGTGCGCGACGCCGCCGATGAGCTCACCCGTCGGCTCAACGGTCGTTCAACGTAGCGGCTCGCTGCGTTCGACGATGGCGGGCAGCGGAGCGGTCCGTTCGAACATGCGCAGGATCTGTTCCTTGTGCTCGTGGGGCACCTGCACGTAGAACTGCGTGACCGCGTCGGGGTCGGCCTCCAGGTCGAGGCTCTCCGCGCTCTCGGCCCAGCTCGGCAGTTCGGATTCGGTGCGGTGGGTGTCCAACGCGAACTCGATGAAGTACAGGAGCCGTCGCCCGCCGGTGTGCACCTCACGGATGCGGTGGATCTCCGGCCAGGCGATGAAGGTGCCCTCCCCCGGGAACCACCACTTGCGTTCCTGCAGGACCGTGACGCCGTCGCTGTCGGCGCTGATGCCCTGGCGGGTGATGCGCTGGGGCAGCCCTCGCACGAGGAACACGTTGCCGCCCGGCCCGATGAAGAACATCGTGAGCCCGGCGAAGGCCCACAGGGACACCGAACCGACCGTGGTCTCCTCCGTGGCCACGTGCCAGAACATCGAGCCCACCACCACGAGGAAGCCCAGGGTGAGCGCGGCGGAGAAATAGGCGGCGGTCATCCACATACGGGCGTTGGGCCCGCGCAGGCTGACGTAGCGGCGCAGGTGGGACACGCTCCCGGGGGCCCCGGTCAGGTCGGAGGGAAGGCCCGGTGCGTCGGAGGGGAGTTCCGAGGGTTCGGGGGAAGCCATGTCCCCATTCTTTCAAGCTCTGGGTGCGCTTTGTGCGCCGACTCACCCTACGGTGCCGGGTTTTGTGGCACCGTGTCCGGCTTGGGGCTCGGATTGCATGAAATGCCTGATGCCGGGCGGCACCTACCGCTACAGTCCTGGCCATGAGACGCGGTACACGTGAGTACGAGACGCTCCTCGAAGTCGATGGTGAGGTCCTGGTTCAGGACGGGGTGGTCTACCGAGGGTGGACGATGCTCGCGGAGGAGGGCCCCGACCGCTTCGCGCCACTGGAACGGTGGGCCAAGGGCGTGGCCGAGAGTCTGGGTGTGCCGGTGACGTGGAGGGCCAGGGCCAAGAACGAGCCGGAGGAGGGTGGGACGGCCCGACCGGGTGAACCGCCTCAGAGCCGCCTGGCGCTTTGAGCCCCGCACTTGGCGCACTGGAACTTACGGTCGTCGCCGAGGATCCAGTCGTGGTCTCCTCCGGTGGGGCACGTGGACATCGACACCATCTCCTCAAGGCAAGGGGGCTTCGGGGGTGCGTCGGACATCGTATTTCCCACCAGCCACACCGGTCCCGGGAATGAGAAAGTCGTAGTGCTTCTCATGTACCTCCACCCCCGGGAACACGTCGGGGCCCGCGCGTTCAGCGACGGGCCCCGACGACGATCCGGCGAAACCGGGAGATCAGTTCTGGGAGGCTTTCATGTGGGCCTCCACCGCGGCGCGATCGGCGCGCAGCTTGGCGAGCGCCTCGTCCAGGATGAGTTTGCCCTCCTCCTCGCTGCGCCGCTCCTTCACGTACGCCAGGTGCGTCTTGTACGGCTCGGTACGAGGCGGCGCCGGCGGGTTGGCCTTGTCCTTGCCCGCGGGGAAACCACAGCGCGGGCAGTCCCACTCATCGGGGACCGCGGCCTCGCTGGCGAAACTGGGAACGACCTCGTGCAAGTTCGCACAGTAGAACGGAACCCTCACGCGCGGAGCGGCCTCGCCCCGCTCCGCCTCGCCCATCGGGCCGGCTCCGACTCGGCTGCCACGGATGGCACTGCCACTACCCACGAAAAACTCCTTCGGCGAACTCGCTCACCGGTTGACTCGGGCGAGCTTGACTGTGGACGAGGGACCGCGAACGAGCGGCGCTACATCCCCCGGTTGATCAGCAGGCCGAGAACGACGATCGTCACGATCCACACGACCCCCACGCCGACGGTCATCCGGTCGAGGTTGCGCTCGACCACCGAAGACCCACCGAGCGAGGACGTGACGCCACCGCCGAACATGTCGGAAAGGCCACCACCCTTGCCCTTGTGCATCAGCACGAGGAGGACCAGCAGCACACTGAGAAGCATCACGAAGATGGACAGACCGAGGATCACACGCTCACCCGTAGCTCGACCCCGCAGCGGGGGGATGGACACCTCGGCCCCCCTTTCCCCACCCATCACCTGCGACGACATGAGGGTGCCGACCGGGAGCGGGCCGTGGAAGGAGGAGAGCCGGGGACGTTTTCAGATTTTACCGCGCCCTGCGGGCACGGAAGGGTCAACCGCGAGGCACGGTGAACCCCTGAGCGAAGTCTAGCCCGAACCGTGCACCTGTCGGGCACCCCATCCGTCACGCTTGGACATCGGAGCGTGACGGATGGGGCGAAACAAGACGTTCGGTCAGCCGTTCTCGCCGAAACGGATCACCTTGGCGAACTCGTCCGCCTTCAGGCTGGCGCCACCGACCAGGGCGCCGTCGACATCGTCCTTGGCCATGATGCCGGCCATGTTGTCGCCCTTGACCGAACCGCCGTAGAGGATGCGCGCGGCCTCGGAGACCTCGCCGGAGTACAGCTCGGACAGGCGCGCGCGAATGGCCGCGCACACCTCCTGGGCGTCCTCGGGGGTGGCGACCTCGCCGGTGCCGATGGCCCACACCGGCTCGTAGGCCACGACGATCCGCTCGGCCTGCTCGGCGGGGATCTCCTTCAGGGCGCCGTCCAGCTGGGCCAGGACGTGCTCGACCTGCTGTCCTGCCTTGCGGACCTCCAGGCCCTCGCCCACACAGAGGATCGGCACGATGCCGTTCTTGAACGCGGCCTTGACCTTGGCGTTGACCAGGGCGTCGTCCTCGGCGTGGTACTCACGACGCTCGGAGTGGCCCACCAGCACGTAGGAGCACTCCAGCTTGGCGAGCATCGCACCGGAGATCTCACCGGTGTAGGCGCCCTTGTCGTGGGCGGAGATGTCCTGGGCACCGAACTTGATGCTCAGCCGGTCCCCGTCCACCAGCGTCTGCACGCTGCGGATGTCGGTGAACGGCGGTACGACGACGACCTCGGCCTTGTCGTAGTCCTTGTCGTTCAGGGCGAAGGCCAGCTTCTGGACGAGCGCGATCGCCTCCAGGTGGTTGTTGTTCATCTTCCAGTTGCCCGCGATGAGCGGCAGGCGCTTGGACATCGTCGTCACTTCCTTCGAAGTCTTGTGGATGGTGCCGAGGTTATTCGGCCAGGGCGTCGATGCCGGGCAGGTCCTTGCCCTCCAGGTACTCCAGGCTGGCACCGCCACCGGTGGAGATGTGACCGAAGGCCGCCTCGTCGAAGCCCAGGGCGCGCACCGCCGCGGCGGAGTCACCGCCACCGACGACGGTGAAGGCGTCGGAGTCGATGAGCGCCTTGGCCAGGGCACGGGTGCCGCCGGCGTAGGGCTCCATCTCGAACACGCCCATGGGGCCGTTCCAGAAGACGGTCTTGGTGTCGGCCAGCTTCTCCGCGAACAGGTGCCGGCTCTTGGGACCGATGTCCAGACCCATCCGGTCGGCCGGGATGGCGTCGACGTCGACGTCGTCGTGCGGGGCGTCGGCGGCGAACTTCTCGGCGGCCACCACGTCCACCGGAAGGACGATCTCCACACCCTCGCGCTCGGCGCGCTCCAGGTAGCCGCGGACCGTGTCGAGCTGGTCGGCCTCCAGGAGGCTGGAGCCCACCTCGTGGCCCTTGGCCTTGAGGAAGGTGAACACCATGCCGCCACCGATGAGCAGGCGGTCGGCGGTGCCCAGGAGGTTGTCGATGACACCGAGCTTGTCGGAGACCTTGGAGCCGCCCAGGACCACGGCGTAGGGGCGCTGCGGGTCACCGGTGAGCTTCTTGAGCACCTCGACCTCGGTCAGCACCAGACCGCCGACGGCGTGCGGGAGCCTGCCCGGCAGGTCGTAGACGCTGGCGTGCTTGCGGTGCACGGCGCCGAAGGCGTCGCCCACGTACAGGTCGGCCAGTCGGGCGAATCGGTCGGCGAGCTCGCCACGCTCGGCGTCGTCCTTGCTGGTCTCGCCGGGCTCGAAGCGCACGTTCTCCAGCAGCGCGACCTGGCCGTCGGTCAGGGCCTCGGCGGTGGCGGCGGCGGACTCACCGGCTGTGTCGGTGGCGAAGGCGACCTCGGTGCCGAGCAGCTCGCCCAGGCGGGTGGCGACGGGACGCAGCGAGAACTTCGGATCCGGCGCGCCCTTGGGCCGGCCCAGGTGGGCGGCGACGATGACGCGGGCGCCGCGCTCACGCAGCTTGGTGATGGTGGGCAGGGCCGCCCGGATGCGCCCGTCGTCGGTGATGCGCTCACCGTCCAAGGGCACGTTCAGGTCGGCCCGGACGAACACGCGCTTGCCAAAGACGTCGAGGTCGTCGATCGTCCGCATGTTGGTCTCCTCGTTGGAGTTTGTGAAGTCTGGGGGCACGCACGCGACGGCACCCCCACCGCGCGGCGCGGTAGGGGTGCCGTGTCAGGCGTGCGCGGCCACGAGCCGTGAGAACCCGTGGTTACAGGTTGGAGCCGACCAGCTTGGTCAGGTCGACCAGGCGGTTGGAGTAACCGAACTCGTTGTCGTACCAGCCCAGGATCTTGACCTGGTTGCCCACGACCATGGTCATGCCGGCGTCCAGGGTGCAGGAGGGCGAGGTGCCGACGATGTCGGAGGAGACGATCGGGTCCTCCGTGTAGACGAGCACGTCCTTGAGCGGGCCCTCGGCCGCGGCCTTGAACGCGGCGTTGACCTCGTCCTTGGTGACCTCACGGTCCACGGTGACCACCAGGTCGGTGGCCGAGCCGTCCGGCACGGGCACGCGCATGGCCATACCGTCCAGCTTGCCCGCCAGCTCCGGGATGGCCAGCGCGGTGGCCTTGGCGGCACCGGTGCTGGTGGGGATGATGTTCTGCGCGGCGGCGCGGGCGCGACGCAGGTCCTTGTGCGGCAGGTCCAGGATGACCTGGTCGTTGGTGTACGCGTGCACCGTGGTCATGAAGCCCTGCTGGAAGCCGAAGTTGTCCAGCAGCACCTTCGCCATGGGCGCCACACAGTTGGTGGTGCAGGAGGCGTTGGAGATGATGTGGTGGTTGGACGCATCGTACTTGTCGTCGTTGACGCCCATGACGACGGTGATGTCCTCGCCCTTGGCCGGGGCGGAGATGATGACCTTCTTGGCACCGGCGTCGATGTGCTTCTGGGCGTCCTCGGCCTTGGTGAAGATGCCGGTGGACTCGACGACCACGTCCACGTTCAGGTCGGCCCAGGGCAGCTGGGCGGGGTCGCGCTGGGCGAGGACCTTGACGGTCTTGTCGCCGACGCGAATGAAGTCCTCGCCGGCCTCGACGTCGACCTGCAGGGTGCCGAGGACGGTGTCGTACTTGAGCAGGTGCGCGAGCGTCTTGGTGTCGGTGAGGTCGTTGACCGCGACGATTTCGATGTCGCTGCCAGCAGCGGCGACCGCACGCCAGAAATTGCGGCCGATACGACCGAAGCCGTTGATGCCTACACGGATGGTCACGGAACCAATCTCCTCATTCATCGCACAGCAGTTTCACCCGGGCGTTCACGTCCGGGGGATCCAAGGCCTGCACGACCCGGATCGACCATGTTGAACAGCGTGAACGCATAACAGGTGTTCACAAAGAGCCTAGCGGAGCGCCGGCGGAGAACCGCTCGGACCCCACGCTCAACGACCCTTCCACCCTCGCGGATTCACTACCCATCCTGGCACCACGAACCAAAGAGGTCTATACCATTTTCGGAAGTTATCCGGGAGTTTTCGCAGTTAACAAAGGTGCACATCTCCGGCGCCTCCGAAACCGGGGGCGCACGGCCCGGCATGAGGGGACCTACGTCCTCAGGGCACCAGCATGTCCGGCGTGAGGTTCGCCTCTGTCCCCTCGATGCCCAGGTCGCTCGCCCGCTTGTCCGCCATGGCCAACAGCCGCCGG
Organism: Nocardiopsis listeri; assembly: GCF_020741345.1. Lineage (GTDB taxonomy): Bacteria > Actinomycetota > Actinomycetes > Streptosporangiales > Streptosporangiaceae > Nocardiopsis > Nocardiopsis listeri_A. The sequence continues at coordinate 515 of NZ_DYZD01000418.1, read as the reverse complement.
ATACGCCCGGCGATGGCGTCCTTGGTCAGCGGCGGCACCGAGAGCTGACCCAGTTCCTCGAGCGAGGCCTGCTTGTGCGCCAACCGCAGCCGGCCGGCGGCCACCAGGTGCTTGGGGGCGTCCTCCCCCAGGATCTCCAGTGCCCGCTCCACGCGAGCGCCCGCCGCGACCGCCGCGCGGGCACTGCGCCGCAGGTTGGCGTCATCGAAGTTGGCCAGACGGTTGGCGGTTGCGCGCACCTCGCGGCGCATCCGACGCTCCTCCCAGGCCAGTACGCTCTGGTGGGCGCCCAGCAGGGTCAGCAGCGCCCCGATGGAGTCGCCATCGCGGACCACGACCCGGTCCACCCCGCGTACCTCGCGGGCCTTGGCGTGCACCTTGAGTCGGCGGGCGGCGCCAACCAGGGCCAGTGCCGCCTCCGGCCCGGGGCAGGTGACCTCCAGCGACATCGATCGGCCCGGTTCGGTGAGGGAGCCGTGCGCGATGAAGGCTCCGCGCCAGGCCGACTCCGAGTC
>NZ_DYZD01000417.1 GCF_020741345.1 Nocardiopsis listeri | reverse complement strand
GGACGTCACCGCCGCCACCCTCTGGACGGAACCGGACACGGCTCGCGAGTTGGACGCGCCCTCGCTGACCAACCCCGTCGACCTGGACCAGTGGAACACGAACATGGAGGACACCCAGACGCGCGGCTGGCTGACGGGCAGGCTGGAAAGCCAGGCCGTGCTCGGGTCCGAGGTGGAGATCACCGAGCTCTCCGGGGACTGGGCGCACATCGTGGTCCCGGAGCAGTCGACCCCCCGGGACGAACGGGGCTACCCGGGTTGGGTTCCGGTCGAACAACTGGTGGAGAACGACGAGTTCGCACGGCGAGTCGAGGACCTGCCATCGGCACAGGTCACGGCGGATCGCGCATCGCTGACCGACGCGCCCGCAGGCGAAGAACTCCAGGAGATCAGCTTCAACACCCGGCTGCCGGTGCTGGAGACCACCCCGGAGGCGCTGCGCGTCGCCCTGCCCGACAGCTCGACGGCATGGCTGGACAGCGACGACGCGGACGTCTACGCGCCCGGTGACGAACCGGACGCGCCGAGCGGCCAGGACCTGGTGCGAACGGGCGAGGAGTTCCTGGGCCTGCGCTACCTGTGGGCGGGCGTCTCCTCCTTCGGGTTCGACTGTTCCGGGTTCACCTACTCGATCTACCGTGCGCACGGCGTGGACATCCCGCGGGATTCCTCGGTTCAGGCCACGGCCGGCACGGACGTCGACGTGCCCGACCTGCAGGCGGGTGACCTGCTGTTCTTCGCCGATCCGGGCGGTGGAGGCCCCGTGCACCACGTGGGCATGTACATCGGTGACGGACAGATGATCCACGCGCCGAACGCCTCCACGAGCGTGTCCATCGTGGATTGGGACGAGTGGGACGAGGCCGACGAGTTCTCGGGAGCCAAGCGCATCCTGTGAACGAACCGAGATGGCCGCGCCGCGATGATCGCGGCGCGGCCGTCTCGGCTTCACCGACTACGCGCCGATTCGTCGAGTCCATCGACGCCCTCCCCCACGGCCCCCGCACCCGCCGGCCGGGGCACGTCCACGGCGAAGCACACGCGTGGGCTTGTCGGTGCGGGTGACCGCGATGCCGCGACTACTGCGCGGCGGGCGGGCCCCCTCGGGTCGGGAGCAGCACCCGATCTCCCAGGTAATCACAGGTCTGCGGGGCGAGCGAGACATCCGGTCGGTCATAGGCGCCCGGGCCGCAACCGTTCCCGAAGACCTCGCCGAGCCGGTACTCGACGGTGTTGCGGCGCGGGGTGAGCTGCTCGGCGGTCTTGCCGTGGTTCTCACCGTTCATCAAGAACACACGCAGCGTCTCGCGCAGCGCGGTCGGCTATTGTCGGTGCTGATGAAGAACCTGCCCGACCTCGACGAGCGGACCGTGCGCGAGGTCGCGTTCGGCTGCGACTCGCTGATCGGGTTCGACTTCGGTGACGGGCACCCGCACGACGAGGACCTGATCCGAGCGGTGCGGGAGCGGGTCGGGTTCTCCCCGGGGGAATGGATCGTGCTCTGGGTCGAATCGCAGCCCATCCACTCCACGGTCCAGCACCACAAGGTCATCGACGCCGCGCTCGGGGTGGTCGAACGCGGTACCTGGCAGGTCGCCGACGCGGTGGCCGAACAGCCGTGGCTGCCCAACGGCCCCATCCCACTGACGGTCACCTGGACCGACCCGGCCGGAGCCGCCCCGCCGGCTCGGAGTGGCGACGAAGCCGGCTCGACCGCGGGGAGCCCGGCATGAGCACGGCCGTCGTCGTGGGCGGCGGCCCCAACGGGCTCGCCGCCGCCATCGCCATGGCTCGGGCGGGAGTACGGGTCACCGTGCTCGAGGCGGCCGAGGAGATCGGTGGCGGAACCCGCACCGGCGAAGCGATCCTGCCCGGTCTGAGGCACGACCACTGCTCGGCGTTCCATCCGATGGCCGTCGGGTCGAGTTTCCTGCAGAGCCTCGACCTGGAGCGTTACGGCTTGCGCTGGCGGCTGCCCGAGATCGACTGCGTGCACCCGCTCGATGACGGCACCGCGGGGGTGTTGCACCGTTCCGTCGCCGAGACCGCCGCGGGTCTCGGCGCGGACGGCGCCCGCTGGGCGCGGTTGTTCGCCGAACCGGCGGCCCACTACGACGCGTTGGCGAAGGACATCCTCCGACCGCTGCTGCGGATCCCGCACCATCCGATCCGGCTGGCCCGCTTCGGGATCCCCGCACTGATGCCGGCGTCACTGCTGGCGAAGACCTTCGCCGGCGAGCAGGCCAAAGCCCTGTTCGGCGGTGTGGCGGCGCACGCGTTTCACCCGCTGCACCGGCCGCTGAGCTCCAGCATCGGGCTGGGCATCCTCACGGCGGGGCATCGACATGGTTGGGCGGTGGCCGCCGGTGGCTCCCGATCGATCACCGACGCGATGGCGGCGTTGCTGCTCGATCTCGGTGGCAAGATCGAGACCGACGTCCAGGTGCGCTCCGCCTCCGAACTACCAGGCACCGACGTGGTGATGTTCGACCTCTCCCCCACGGCGGTGGCCGACATCATGGGAGACCGGCTGCCGCCGCGTGTCGCCCGGGCCTACCGGCGGTTCCGCTACGGCCCCGGTGCCTTCAAGGTCGACTTCGCGGTGGAGGGCGGCGTGCCATGGACGGCCGATTCGGCGCGTCGGGCGGGCACCGTCCATGTCGGGGGCTCGTTCGCCGAGGTCACCGCCACCGAACGGCGGATCCACTCAGGGCGGATGCCGCAGCGGCCGTTCGTCCTCGTAGGACAGCAGTATCTGGCCGATCCTCAGCGCTCGGTCGGTGGGGTCCACCCGGTGTGGAGCTACGCCCACGTTCCCTGTGGCTACGCCGGTGACGCGAGCGAAGCGATCACCTCACAGATCGAGCGCTTCGCCCCGGGCTTTCGGGAGCGGATCATCGGTACCGCTGTGCGCACGGCGCCCGGTCTCGCCGAGTACAACCCGAACTACGTCGGCGGAAATATCATGACCGGGGCCAAGGACATCCCCCAGCTCGTGTTCGGCCCCCGGACGACACTCACCCCCTACGACGTCGGACCACCCGGGCACTTCCTCTGCTCGGCCGCCACCCCGCCCGGTCCCGGCGCCCACGGCATGTGCGGGGCCCACGCCGCGGCCCGTGCGCTGCGGTACCTGAACGGCGGTGTTTCTCCTCGGGCGTTGGGAAGGGCCGGCCCTCCCTGATCGGTCGGCCCGATGGCCGCTCCGCAAAGGGGCCGCCGGTTCCAGCGACACGCACGTTCCTTACGAGTCGGTGCGTGGTGGGTGAGGCGGTCGATGGGGGCTGTGGCAGATCGTGCCCTGGGAGGGCGACCCACCGGGCCGGACGCCCACCCGACCGATGCGGGCCGCGGCGGTCACGAGGTCGGATACTGCTGCGCTTGAAGTAGACGTGCCAGGTGCGCGGCGTTGCGGGCCAACGTCGCCGTGGTGGTCGCCACGGCTTCCGGGGTGCTGTCGAGGTCGATGTAGTCCTTGGGGTTCATCGCCTCGGAGTTCCAGTAGGTGGACCCTGTGGCGGGGATGGTGAACCCGGTGTCGCTCAACGCCTGCACGCAGTCCGCGACGATCTTGTGCGCCCCGTCCTCTTTGCCGACGACCGCGACCACGGCGACCTTGCCGTACATCGACGGCCGCCCCTGGTCGTCGGTCTCGGAGAGTTCGGCGTTGATCCGCTCCAGCACCCGCTGGGCGACACTCGACATGTGCCCCACCCAGGTAGGGGTGGCCAGGACCAGGATGTCGGAGTCCACGAGCTTCTGTCGCAGCCCCGGCCATTCACCGCCCTGCCCCATGTCGACCGCCACACCGGGGCCGACCCGGTGATCGACGACCCGCACCGACTCTCCCCGGACCCCGTGTTCGGAGCGTTCGTCCAGTACTTGTCGTGCGAGCAATTCGCTGCTGGAACGGTCCGGACCGGGCTTGAGACTGCATACCAGGGCGAGGGCCCGAAGATCGGAAGGCATAGCGGCAACCTACCCATCTCCGGTCTTGTCCTTCTGTAGGTCAGGTGCTTCGGCAGGCCATTTCACGGAAATTACGGAGCCGACGAGTCCTTGACGAAGGACCTACAGGAAACAGGAAGGAGCCCCCATGCCTGGACATCCTGCCAAAGCCACGAATCCGGCTTCTTCCCGGCCCAGGCGTCCCTCTCCTTTCACGCGCCAAGCGCAACAGGCGGGACGCAGGAGTGCCACCGTAAAAGTCCGGACCGATCCTCCCGGTGACCCTTTCCGGCTCGTATTCCCACGTCGGTTCCTGCTCAGGCCCTGCGACGCTGGGCACGGACGCAGCGCAGCAGTTCCTCCCCGTAGGGCAGGACGATGAAGCAGCCCACCGCCGCAGCGATCCCGGCGACGTAACCGCCGGGCAGGCGCTCACGTTTGGGTTGGAGCTTCCACCGGTCGGGGTCGGTGCCGGCGAAGGCGCGGACCTGGTCCCAATGCAGGCAGGACAGGAAAGCGATGGCGGTCAGGGGCAGCACTTCCAGGAAGCTGTGGATGTGCTGCTCCACCGGACGTACCTCGCGGTCTTCGGTGGCCACGTGCACGTCCCACAGAGCCGTCGCCGCGTGGATGGCCGCGGCACCGTACATGGTGCTCAGTACCAGCGGATTGATGCGCGCGAACAGGCCCAACATGACCGGGACGCCGGCTTCGGCCATCATCAGAGCGTGGATGGCGGACTCACGGGTCCCGCTCGTGTGCTCGATGTCGGTGCGCCGATGCATGACGTGGTCGGCGACCGCCGGGACGAACCACAACGGCAGGACCCCGTACAGCAGAAACCGTCGGGTGATGACCTCGAGATCTTCACTGTCCGCCGGGACGGACAGTGTCGGTCGGCTGCGCCACCTGGCCACGGTCCGGCTCAGGGACTCGGAGAAACTCTGCATGCGCATGCTCCATAACCTCGCCTGTGGTGCCGGTATCGACCCACCGTGGGGATCGACATGGACCACTGCCCGCACCCACCTCACCGGCACCCGTCACCATTCAGACACAGGAACCCCGCCAGGGCCAGGACTGAGTCCAGCGTGCCGCGCGGTCCGCTCCACCGCTTTCCGGGCCACCTCCGACAGCACACCGGAGTGGGTGTCCGTGGTCGGCGATGCCCGCGTACCCCGGCCTGGCCTGGGCCACCCTCGACTCCCGCTCACCGCCAACGTGCGGGTCCCAGCCCCATACCGTGGATCGTGCGGCCGCATCGGCGGCGGACCACTCTCGGTATTCGGTGTGCGGAACAATGGGGACAGACCATCCGGCTCCATCGGACCATCGCGTAGAGCCGTGGAAAGGGGACCCAGGCCGGTGGCCACTCGGTGACGCCGGGCAGGTACGGGCGCGCGAAAGGAGCCGCGGCCCTCAGTTCGCACACCCGGGCCGGGTGGGGCCTGGGCCACCGGGCCGTTCGCTCGACGTGGGCGCGGCGGACCTGGTGGAGCGGTTCGGCGACCTCGGGTGTGACGAAGCCTCGGTTTGAGCGTGGGAGTCACGGCGGCTCCGGCATGGGGCGAATCGTTCAGACGGTCGAGCAGTCCGCATCATCGGCGCAGGAGGCCGCAGTGCCGGTGTCCGATCCGGCGCCCCGGCGGCGTTCCAACAGGACGATGTCGCGCCAGCGGCCGTGATGTCGAGCTATACGCTCACGGACTCCCACGGTGCGAAAACCCGCCTGGTGGTGCAGGGACAAGCCGGCGCGGTTCTCAGGAAGGACCGAACTCTGCAGCGTCCACAGCCCCCCGGTGTCGGCCTCGGTCACCTGACGGTAGAGCAGGGCCTTGCCCACACCGCGTCCGCGCGCGTCTTCGGCGACGTACACGGACGTCTCGGCGACCCCGGCGTAGACCGCCCGGTCGGAGGCCGGCGAAGCCGCGGCCCAGCCGACCACCTTTCCGTCGGTCTCGGCGACCCAGCGGTGCCCGTCGATCCACTTGGTTTTCAGAGCTTCGGTGTCGGGGGGCTCGGTCTCGAAGGTGGCCTGGCCGGTGGCGATGCCCTCGGCGTAGATCTTGTGGACCACGTCCAGGTCCGTGTCGGTCATGGCGCGGGTGGTGACGTCTGCGGGCAGATCGGTGGGGCAGCACGGTCGCGTGTTGAGCACGCCCATCACCACGTCGGCGGCGTGGGGCAGTCCGGTGCAGCAGGCGGGGTTGACGGCGACCCGGGTGGAGGTGCCCACCTTGGTGAGGGTCACGAAGCCCACGTCGGCGAGTTTGCGCAGGTGGTGGGAGACGGTGGGTTGGCGAACACCCACGAGGTCGGCCAGTTCGCCCACGCTGACCGAGCCGGGGGTGGTGGCGATGGCGTGGAGTAGTCGCACTCGCATCGGTTCGGCCAGGCAGGCGAACCAGGCGGCGTAGGTCTCGGTGTCGACCGAAGGGAGCGAGCGTTCGGTGTGTTCGAGAGGCGCAAGGGTCATGCCCTCATTATCGACGACGATCGATGGTTGCGTCCATCGATGAGCATCGATAAAGTCCCGATTCATAGACAACAGTCGATGAAAGAGGTGAGTCATGGACGACGGACATCCCGTGGTGGTGATCGGAGCCGGCCCCGTGGGACTGGCGGCCGCGGCGGAACTGAGGGCCCGTGACCTTCCGGCCCTGGTCCTGGAGAAGGGTGACCATGCCGGGGCGGCGGTCTCCGAGTGGGGGCACGTGCGGCTGTTCTCGATGTGGCGCGACCTGGTCGACCCGGCCGCGGAGAAGCTGCTCGCCGCCACGGGATGGCGGCACCCGGACGGCGGCGGGTACCCGACCGGACGTGAGTGGGTCGAGGACTACCTCGCTCCCCTGGCCGAGGCCCTCGGCGACCGGGTGCGTTTCAGTACGGAGGTGACCGGGGTGAGCCGGCTCGGCCGGGACCGAGTCGTGGACGCCGGACGCGCCGAGCAGCCCTTCACCGTGCGGGTGCGCACTCGTGAAGGCGAAGAGCGGTTGTTGGCCCGGGCGGTCGTGGACGCCTCCGGCACCTGGGGCAGCCCCAACCCGGTGGGCGGTGACGGCCTGCCCGCCCTGGGCGAAACCGCCGCGGCCGAGCGGATCTCCTACCGGATCCCCGACCTGAGCGATGAGGAAACTCGGATCCGCTATGCGGGACGGAGCACCGCCGTGGTCGGGCGCGGGCACTCGGCGCTGACGGCGCTGGTGGCCCTGGCCGGGCTGGCCCAAGAGGCTCCGGGGACGAAGGTGTTGTGGGTGCTGCGTCGCGGCGAGGTCGGGGACGCCTTCGGCGGGGGCGCGGCCGACCGGCTCGCCGCGCGGGGTGCGCTCGGCCGGCGGGCACGTGCGGCCGTCGAGGCCGGACACGTCGAGGTGGTGACCGGGTTCCGTACCGCCCAGGTTCGATCGATGGAGGACCGCCTGGTCCTGGTGGGCGAGGACGGCCCCAAGGCGGAGTCGGTGGACGAGGTGGTGGCGCTGACCGGGTTCCGCCCCGACCTGTCCCTGTTGTCCGAGGTGCGTCTGGGTCTGGACTCCACCCTCCAGGCGCCGGTGGAGCTGGCCCCGCTCATCGACCCCAACCAGCACTCGTGCGGAACCGTCTATCCGCACGGTGCGGCCGAGCTCTCCCACCCCGAGGACGGGTTCTTCCTGGCGGGGATGAAGTCCTACGGGCGCGCCCCGACGTTCCTGGCGCTGACCGGGTATGAGCAGGTACGCAGCATCGCCGCGCACCTGGCCGGGGACCACGAGGGCGCGGCCCGTGTGGAGCTGGTGCTGCCCGAGACCGGGGTGTGCGG
>NZ_DYZD01000416.1 GCF_020741345.1 Nocardiopsis listeri | reverse complement strand
AGGGGGCCCGGAGGGCCCGGACGGATGCGGGGTCTGAGGCCCGGACGGATGACCGGCCGGCCCGGGCCGAGGGGACGCCGGTGGGGCGACCGGGGGCGGTTGATGTGCGGGGGTGGGTTGAGGGGCGGGAGTGGTCGGAGGGGCCTGCGAGGTCTGCGGCCCGGTGGACGAAGGCGGAGTCTGTGGTCCGGTGGACGCGGGAGGGGTCTGCGGCCCGGTGGGTCCGGGCGGCGTCTGTGGTCCGGAAGGAGTGTTCGCCGGCGCGGTGGCGCTCATCGAGGGCTGGGCGCCGCTGGGGGCCGTCGCAGTGCGTCCGGAGCGTGCCTTCTCGAAGGCCGCGGCGAACTCGGAAGGGCTGGGGAACCGGACCGCGGGATCCTTCGCCAGGCCTCGGGTGAGGACCCGACGCAGGGAACGGGACACGTCCGGACGCGGCACCGGCGCGGGCTCCTCAGAGAGCACACGTCGAGCGTAGGTCTGAGGGTCGAAGGGGGAACCGTCCGTGGATGAGAACGGGGCCCGGCCCATGAGCAGCGTCCAGATCGTCGAGGCGAGCTGGTAGACGTCCGACGCCGGCGTACGAGGCTCTCCACGGAGGGACTCGGGGGACGAGTGGAGGAAGGACTCCATCCGTGGTGAGGGCGGCGGGAGCGGCTCACCGGAGGTGGACACCGCGCCGAACCCGGTGAGCACGGGCGTGCGCCCGGCCCGCAGGACGTTCCCCGGGCAGACGTCGTTGTGCAGCAGGCCGCGGCCGTGCAGGGCCCCCAGGGCGGCGGCGACGCTTCGCGCGATGGCCGCCGCCTCCTGTAGGGGCGCGGGGCCCTTCTTCGCCAGCATCTCCCCGAACGAACCGTCCGGGTAGAAGGGCATGGCGATGAAGAACGCCCCGTCCGCGGTGGAACCCGCGTCCAACAGGGGGACCACACCTGGTACGCCGTTGAGCGTGCGAAGGTGACCGAGTTCGACCTGACCGGCCTCGACGGGAAGCACCTTGAGCACGACCTCGGCACCACTGGTCGCTCGGGTCGCGCGAATGATCCGGGCGCGTCGTCCCTGGCGAAGCTGTGCCGAGGTGTCGTACCCCGGGGCCCGGACGGGCCCGGGAGCGGAGCCGGACATGAGAGATCGACCCCCTGTTGGTGGTGGGATACCCGCTCGGGTGAACGGGGCAGGTGTACCGGGCTACGTCAGGGACGGTCCTGGAGCACCGGATGATCGAGCATGGGGCTCTCGATCATCTGGTTGCGAAGGTTGTTGGCTCCCCACCCTCGCTCCTCGTTGATCTCCTGCTGTTTGCCGAATGCGCCGATGAGGGCGATGACCCCGCAGATGAGCGCGATGAGGATGGCGCCGCCGATCACGGCGGGCCACACCCGCTGACGACGGCGCCAGTATCGGCTGGAGCCGTACAGCAGGGCGGATCGGAGTTGCCGATGCCGGAGAGCGTCCGCTTCGAGGACGTACTTCTCCTCGTCGGGCGTGTAGTGGAACGCCTCGGGAAGCTGCGGATCCGGGTCGGTGGCAGGAGGCGAGGGTGGGGAGGACATCGGGGCCCAGTTTACTAGAACAGACCGTCGAGGTACCGGGTGAGCTTGTCGTACTTGCCGGCGGTGTCACTGGTCGCGTCGATCATCTTCGCGAACGCGGAGTTGACCTCGGAGAAGTGGGTGTCGAACTCCTGGGCCTTGGCCTGGAACTGCGAACTGCCCGACCCCTCCCACTGGCTGACGGTGCTTTCGGACTGCTCGTTGATCGCGCTCATGATGGCCGTGAAGCGACCCAGGTGTGCCTGCTGGTCGGAGGCCAGGTTCTGCAGCCCACCGACATTGCCGTAAACGTCGAAGTTACTACCCACGAATGTGCCTTTCTCGAAAGCCGTGACGGAAGCGGTGAATGGGGTCAGGCGTTGACCGGACGGGCCATGGCGCCGAGGTCGTTGGTGGACTGCGCGTAGTCGTCGCTGGCCTCGTCGTCGGTCAGGTTGAACTGCTGCTGACCTTCATTCAGCTTGATGCCGTTCTGGTTGCACCAGCTCATGAGCTCGTCGAAGCGCTCCATGAGGGTGTTGCGCGCCTCGCGGAAGTCGTGCAGGGCCTGCCCCTGGATGGAGTCGGCGTCACTGCTCATGTCGTCGATGAGCTGGTTCATCTGGGTGCGGAGACCGTCGGACTCCTGTCCGAGCTGTTCACCACCCTGCGACAGACTATTGACGTTTTCAAGACCGGCGTGCTGGGAGGACATCCGAACCCTTTCGAAGAATCGCTGATGGGAAAGTGTGCGTCCCGTCCTCCGTGAGCAGGGTGTTCGCCCGGGGCTCGGGATCAGGGGAGGTACGGCGAGTAGGGACATTAGCCAGGGTATGACCTGTCGGTCAATGTATATGTGTGTTTCGTGACGTTGGTGGTCGAGTGCGAATTCCCTCCTTTCCACGTTCGAACCGGAGGGCCTCAGGGGGCGTCTCAGGCCGACTGAGGCGCGCTCCGATCACCGGGCCGTCGAGGACGTTCACGGCTCACCGGTGCCGCAGTCGACGTAGTCGACGACGCTCGCCGTGTACTCCTCCTGGTTGTCGAAGACGTCCTCGTACTGTTCCTTGTAGGCCTTGACGAAGTCATCGCCGCCGACGGTCGCCTCGCACCAGGTGACCTCGTTGTGGTTCATCGCGTTGCCGAGGGCACCATCGACCTTGGCGAGGTGGACGTCGTCGTCCCAGGCGTCCTTGTCCAGTTCGACCACGAACCCTTCCCAGTCGCCGTCCTCGTATCCGGAGTCCAGGTCCACGTCCGCCTCGCCACCCCCCTCGGGGACGATGACCCCGTAGTCGAACAGGTGCTCACGGGTTCCGCCCGTGTTCACGAGGACCTCGTCCGAGCCGGCTTCGTCGATCATGCGGTCCAGGGTGTACAGCCGGACCTCCCGTTCGATCCACTGCGCCGGAACGTAGTCCTCCGGCAGACCCGACGTGGGCTCGGGTTCGGGTTCGGACGTGGAACAGCCCGATAGGACCAGCCCTGCGGCAAGGGCGAGGACCGGCAGGGTGGATGTCCGGACCGTACGGTGGGTCAAGGGATCCTCCGAGGAGAGTCTGTGGCGGGGGAGGAGACGGTGGGGAGTCAGTCCTCCTCCGGCGGCTTCCCGAAGGTCTCCAGTTCGCCCCCGAAGTAGTCACGTGTGGTCTTGTACGCGTCGCTGTACTGACCGGTGAAGTCGCCCACCCACTCACGGCCGGGTGCGGTGTGTTCGATGGGTTCTCCCGTGTGGGGGTCGGTGTCGTTCGCGGTGAGGACGGTGTTGTTCATGACGTTGCCGAGGGCGTCGTCCATGCCGGAGAGCTTCCGGTCCTCGTTGTGGTCCCACTTGCTCGGGTCCTTCTCGAACGTCAGAGTCACCGAGTCGTCGATGACGAAGTCGTTGGTGATCTCGGAGGGGTTGAGCTCCTGGCCATCCTGCACGATGGTCAGCGCGCCACCGTCGACCAGGGTTCGAAGGTCCGAGCGTTGGGTCTCGCCGTTGAGCGCCTCGGGATCGTTGTTGAGCATGAAGTCCAGGGTCTCCACACGGAAGTTCCGCTCCACGCTCTGCTCACTGGTATAGGTCGGGAACCTCGGGGTGACCTCGTATTCGCCGTCGATGATGGCTTCGACGATGCTGTCCTTGCCCAGCTCCAGTCCCTTGGAGACCCCCGTACCGATGACCGGGATGCTCTCGGAGAGGTCGCCCGCGGTGTCCACCACGAAGTCGGCGATCTGCGTGTCCCGCTCGATCGTCTTGTCCAGGTCGCTGCTACGGTCCGCCGAGTCCAGGTACAGGGCGCGCTCCAACAACCCTTGAAGCTGTGCCGAGCCGCGCGCGGACGTGGCCTCGTTACCGGACTCCAGGTAGGCGACGGCCTCGACCTGCTGGTAGGCGTCGACCAGGTTCACCGTGCGTCCGGCGGTCTCGTCGTTGCCCACGAGGAGTTGCATGTACTGGGCGCGTTCCTCCGGGCCCATGCGCACGTAGTTGGTGTCGGGGTCGAAGTCCCCGATACCCTGCACCGGGTTGCCGTCGGTGTCCAGGATGTCGCCGTTGGCGAAGCTGAAGATGTGGGCTTCGAAGATGTCGCCCAGGCTGTCGGCGAGCCCCCCGTTGAACTGGGTGAAGGAGGCGTCGGTGTACTCGTTGTCCCCCTCGGTGACACTGACGCCCGTGTTGACGAGGGCGTCGTGCATCTCCGGGTCGGTGATGGTCTCCATGAACCCGG
>NZ_DYZD01000415.1 GCF_020741345.1 Nocardiopsis listeri | reverse complement strand
AACAATCACGCGGCGGGGAAGGAGGAAGAACCCACCCCCACCCCGCCCAACAACCCCAAGAGCCAAAAACCCCAGGCGCACCACCGGAGAATCCCCGACCCAAGGCGCCCCACCCACCCCCGGGCAGCACAAAACCGGCGAAACCAGCGGCTCCCCCATGATCGATGGAATCACGTCCAGCCGACCTCACGCCGGCCTGGACTTCCGGGCTTGTGGATAACTCAACAAGGATCGGGGCGGGTGGCGAGCCAGGCCACCGACATGATCTGGGCCGGGCGCGACCAGGTGTCGCTCGCCGGGCTCCTGAAGGGGCCTGGAGCACGTGTAGGGGCATGACCCAACCCGAAACCCCGGCCTCAGGCCGGACCCGCGCAAGGGCTCTGTGGGGAGGCCACCTTCTTCACCGTCGTGGCCATCGAGGCCCACGACTACGGTCACGACCACGAGCATGGACGCAACAATGGTCGCGACAACGGCAACGACCGAGGTCGCTACCGGCTACCACCGGTATCGCCGAGGGAGGCGCAGGGGTAGGGGGACCGACCCGCGGTGGGCACGGGCCGTACTCGACGGGCCAGGCCGGGCCCGTCGTGGGGGTTCAGGCCCTAGTCTTCGTCGACCTCCGGGGCCTCGATGAGCTGCCGCAGCAGCGCAACGAAATCGTCTTCGCTCATCGCCGACCAGTCCACGTGCTCGTTCATGTCAGCGATCTCCCCAGAACCCACGGCCGGTAAGCCTCGCAGGACCGTATTGCTTCGAGAAGTCTGGGTTAACAACCGGTTGCCGCAGGTGGCGGCCGGTGGCCGAAAGCGGACATCGGCCTTTTCGAGGTCAGATGCGCTGCTGGAGGGCGGCTCGGCATTCGGGGCAACGGCAGCGCTTGTTGTAGCCGGTGACGGTGCCGTGCGGCAGGGAGGGGTCCCGCTGTTCGGTGAGGGTGGCGTCCAACTGGTCGCCGAAAGCGGTGAGGATGCGGGCGGTCGAGAACACCTGCTTGGGGCCGATGCCGAGTTCCGTGGCCGCGTCGTCGATGTGCTTACCCATACGGAGTTTCGCGATGAGACGGGACCGGGTACTCGGTGGCATCTCGGCCTCCGCGTTCGCGATCAGCTGCTCTGCGTCGTCAAGCGGGTAGCTCATGGGTTTCCTCTACATGTGCGGGTACGCCCGCCGAGGCGGGCACCTCCTGCATCGTACGCGCCTCCTGGCGCGCCCCGGTTGGGCTCGCCGCGTGGTAGGAGGGTCACGACGAGTACACGACCTGCTGTGGGTCATGTGACCACCCAACATCGAACTTTGCTCACTCATCGTAACAAATGCCTGGAATCGGTGATGGAGAAGCGGGGCCAGTTGTCCCTATTGCATCGAATCGGCAGCGGTTTTCTAGAAACGCATTGCTAGATGCTAGGCACCGTGTTTCGCTGGAGGGACACTTTCGACACTCTGCGTCATTGGATCAGTGTTATGACCAGTCCCACGGTCCGTCGACGGCGATTGTCCGCCGAACTCCGCCGTCACCGTGTGCGGGCAGGGATGACCCTCAACGACGTGGCCGAGGAGTTGGAGTGGTCGCCGGCCAAACTCGGCCACATCGAGACCGGGATCCGCAAGTGGCCCTCCGTCATGGAGATCTCCGCCCTGCTGAAGCTCTACGGGGTCACCGGCGGCCGACGAGAGGCCATCTTGACCCTGGTGCGGGAATCCCGGCTTCGCCCCTGGTGGACGGAGTACGAGGACGTTCTCTCCTCCGCCTACGTGGGTAACGAGGCCGGTGCGGTCACCGTCCGGACCTACGCCGGGATCCTCATCCCCGACCTGCTCCAGGTCCCCGACTACACAGCCACCGTGGCGCGGTCCCTCGGCCATGGTGACCATGGGGCCGAACGCATGGTCGCCGCGCACCTCAAGCGCCAGGAGATCCTCGAATCCGGTTCTTTGGGCCGTTACCACGCAGTGGTGGAGGAGGACGCGCTCCAGCGTGTCTCCGCGGACCTCTCGCTGCTGCGGGTGCAGGCGGGCCGCCTGGTCGAACTCGCCACCGGCTCCGAGCACGTCACCGTGCAACTCCTCCCCACCTCGGCCGGGCCCCACCCCGGACTGGCCGGCCCGTTCTCGATCATGGGCTTCGAGGAGGACGAGGCGGACCTCGCCTACGTCGAAGCGACCCAGGGCGGAGCGATCGTCGAGTCGGAGGAGGCCGTTCGTTCCTGCCGCGGAGTCTGGGACCGGCTCACCGGCATCGCCGCAGACCCTCGGGCCACCGTGGGGATTCTGCGCCGGATGGCACTGCTCACCTGAGGGCTTGGAACCGGAACAACTCGAGAAACCCGGTGTGAATCGGTCCACCATGGCAGGGACCGCCCGCAATAGCTTGCTAGTCTGCTAGGTGACAACCTCATAAAGTTGCCCTCGGTGCCCTCGCTCAACGGCGAGAGCCCGTGTGTACGACCGGTTTTCCAACTGAGAAAGGGTCCGGACAGTGAAGAAGATCATCGTTCTGGCGCTGGTGGCCCTCGGGGCTTTCGCCGTCTACCGCAAGATCCAGGCGGACCGCGCCGAGCTCGACCTGTGGACGGAAGCCACCGCGGCCAGCGAGAGCTGATCGCGGACCCTTCCGGCCACCGACAGGGGGCCGGTGGGTTTCCCGGCGCGGGTTCGACGGTGCACATCACGTGTGTCGCCCGGCGTCCGCTAGTGACACGAAGACGTGGGTGGGCCGACAACCCCGTGGTGCGACCCACGGCTTTGTGCTGTGTCCGGCCCCCTGTCACGTGAGCACGGACCACCCACCCGCCGATACGGGTATGCTCTGCAATGGTGAACGGGCCAGGCCCGGAACCGAAACGGGGCCATAGCTCAGCTGGCAGAGCGCCGGTTTTGCATACCGGAGGTCAGGGGTTCGACTCCCCTTGGCTCCACTTTTCTCCGAAACGACCCTGCTCGCGTCCTTGACGCGCCGGCAGGGTCGTTTCGTCCTTTCCGGGCGCACCGGCGCGGGTAGGGGGTCAGTCCGAGCCGACGGCAGCCACAGCCACCCTCCATCCCCGACATCAGGCGTCCCCTCACGGCCCGGCCATGCGTCCAGGCCACTGTCGCCGGCCCACACCCTACGGAAGGTGATGAGGCATGCGACTTTCCTTCGCGCGATCGGAGGATCCCGGTGACGGACGGGTGGGGGCCACACCCGAGACCGTCGCGACACTGGTCGATCGAGGCCGGGGCGGGCGCCGCCGCCGGACACGACGACGAGGACTACCGACAGGCCGGGGCGACGGTCGTGGACGCGGAGAAGCTCCTCGCCACGTCGGAGGCCCTGGTGACGGTGGCCCCGCCCTCCCCCGCACGGATCGCAGCCCTCCCCGAGGGCTCGGCCCTGATCGGGTTCCTACGTCCCGTCCACGACACCGAACTCGCCCGAGCCCTGGCCGAACGCAGGATCACAGCGCTGGCCATGGAACTCGTACCGCGGATCGGTAAGGCGCAGGCCATGGACGCGCTCTCGTCCCAGGCGGGGATCGCCGGCTACAAGGCCGTCCTCATCGCGGCCAACACCATCGACAAACTCTTCCCGCTGTCCATGACGGCCGCGGGCACAGTGAAGCCCGCCCGCGTGGTGGTCGTCGACCTGGCGGCCGAGGACGGTGGGAACTGTGAGCTGACGGCCTCGGGCGAACCGCCGGACCGGGGCGGGACGAAGGTCGTCCCCGCGCCCCGGTTGGCCGCGGCCATGCCCCGCGAGGCCAGCGCCCTCTACGCCCGCAACGTCGTCAACCTGTTGGCCCGGATCGTCACCGAAGAGGGGAGCCTGGACGTTGACGCCGACCCCGAGCTCGTGGGGTTCCTGCTCGCCCGGGGCGGCGAGGTGCTCCACGAGCCCACCGCGGCGGCGCTGAGGTCCGCCCGGGACACCTCGGAGGCCACATCATGACCGGAACGTTGATCCTCTCGATCTATGTCTTCGTCTTCGCGGCCTTCCTCGGCTACGAGCTGCTGACCAAGGTCCCGCCGATGCTGCACACACCGTTGATGTCGGGTGCCAACGCGATGTCCGGGGTGGTCGTGATCGGGGCCCTGGTCCTGGCCGGGACCACTTCCGGTCCGGTCGCGATGGTCTTCGCCACCTTGGGCGTCGCCTTCGCCACCGCCAACGTGGTGGGCGGCTTCATGGTCACCGACCGCATGCTGGGCAGTTTCACCCCGGGCCGGAAGGAGCGTCCATGAGCGCCGAGGAGATCACCCAACTGGCCTACCTCGTCCCGGTGGCGCTCTTCGTCCTGGGGATCAAGCGACTGGCGCGGGTGCGCACCGCGCGCACGGGCAACCTCCTCCTGGCCGTCGGCGACCTCCATGCCGCAGGTCGTGGCCCGGTTCAACGGATTCAGCGGAGCCGCGGCGGCCCTGGTGGGGCTGGCGCTGTTCTGGGAGGAGGTGGTCTCCCCCGACACGGGTGAGGGCGCCATCGGCCTCATGGGGGTCATGACGGCGCTCGCCCTGGCCGTCTCGTGGTGATCGGCGCGGCCACGCTGTCCGGATCGGTCCTCGCCGAGGCGAAGCTGTGGGGGCGGCTGAACCGGCTGACCCGGATTCCCGGACGTGGTCCCCTGGTCGTGGGAGCGTTGGTCCTGGCCTTGGCCACGATGGCGTTGTCGCTGTCCCCGGTCGACGTCCGGTACGCGGTCGCGGCGATTTCGCTGCTGCTCCTGTTCGGTCTAGCGGTCGGGTTCTTCGCGGTGGCCGCGAGCGGGTTCGCGATCGGCAACACGATGCTCATCATGGGCGGCATCATCGTCGGTGCCGCCGGTCTGATGCTCACTCAGATCATGTGCGTGGCGATGAACCGGACGCTTTTGAGCGTCTTCGTCGGTGGCCTGGGGGAGGTCGTTTCGGGGGAGGGGGACTCCTACGAGAACGTCGTGGGATCGGATCCGGAGGAGGCGGCGATGGTGCTGGAGGCGGCCCGGAACGTGGTCATCGTTCCGGGGTACGGGTTGGCGGCGGCCCGCGCGCAACAATCCGCCGCCGACCTGGCCGACGCGTTGGCCGAACAAGGGGTCCAGGTCCGGTTCGCCATCCATCCGGTGGCCGGGCGTATGCCCGGGCACATGAACGTGGTGCTGGCCGAGGCCGACGTCCCCTACGACAGGTTGGTGGAGATGGAGCGGATCAACAGCGACTTCCCCAACGTCGACCTGGTGATCGTCGTGGGGGCCAACGACGTGGTCAACCCGGCGGCCAACCGGGCGAGCGGGTCACCGATCGCCGGGATGCCCATCCTGGAGGTGGAGAACGCCCGGAGGGTGATGGTGGTGAAGCGGAGTCTGTCCCCCGGGTACGCGGGCATCAAGAACGAGCTGTTCGAGCGGGACCACTGCACGATGCTGTTCGGTGACGCCAAGCAGGTGCTGGAGGACCTGGTCCGGGAGTTCCGAGCCGGGGTCTCGACTTCCTGAGCTCCGGGAAGAATTCACAGGAAAAACCTTTTTTCGGGACCTTCTTCCGGCTGGAAAGAGGGTCCCGAGTGTCGCGCCGGCCCATTTGTCTGGGTTACTCAATAGTAGTTCACGGGTGCCCCGTGTAGGCGGAGAAAGGGCGGCAGGGGGGTCGCGCAGTGTGGTCGTCGGAGGGTGTCCTCTAGTCCGTTCGGGTGGGTTCGTGTCCTGCCCGACCGGTTCGGTCAGGCCTGTCAGTGTGGGACGAGTCGCTCACGGGATGACGTGAAGTCGCAGGTCATTAAGGTTGTGGAAGAATGGTTCGAAGGAGACCTTTCCTTCCTTTCGCTAGAGAACGCTCCTATCACATGTAGTGACTCTCCGTGTGTGTATGATGACACTTCCTGTGGAGGCAATGGTCCTAGTGGGCCATATGAGAAATAGGCCTCTTGGGGTCTGTTGGTGAACTGGGACGATCCGTAGTTTCGACACCAACGACAACGAGGAACACAGCGCGCCGAAACGAACGACCCCCGAAGGCGAGCCGAACGGCCCCCCGTCCGGCCTCTTGCAAAGTCCTCGGACCGGTCCGCTGAACCCCTCGTCCGCCGACAGCCGGTCGGCGGGTTTCGATCACCACACATGCTGATCTTGGGAGTGGAGCAACATGTGGAATGAGAAGATGGCGGCCCGTGCCAAGTGCCGCGAGATCGACCCCGACGCACTGTTCGTTCAGGGTGCCGCGCAGAACCGCGCCAAGCTGATCTGCCGTGGTTGCCCGGTTCGCACCCAGTGCCTCGCCGAGGCGCTGGACAGTCGGATCGAGTTCGGTGTCTGGGGCGGCATGACCGAGCGCGAACGGCGCGCTCTACTGCGTCGCCGTAAGTACGTCACCAGCTGGTACGACCTCCTCACCAGTGCCGAGAAGCGTTATGAGGAGGAGAGGACCCAGCAAGAGCCGGTGCACAGCGAGCCGGCCGTCGCCGCCGGGCACTGACCCGAGGGCGTTGGGGAGGGGAGCCCCGACGCGACCGTGACGAGGATGCTCGCGCGAGGCTGTGAGGGAGGCCGGGCGCGGAGCGAGGGGAACAACCCGATTCATCGACATGCCGACCCGGCTGGACGGGCCGCTGGTCGGAGGGCCGCCACCTCCTTTCGGAGGACAGGCGGATCAGGGGAGGATCAGGGACGACCCCCATATCCGCACCCGCCTCCATGCAGCATCATGGAGGAGGGCGCGATCATCCTCGTACGGTCGAGCCCCACACAGTCTTTGGGAGTGGGGATGTCAGAGCAGAGCCGGCGGGACCCGCGGCCATGGGTCCCGAACGAGCCCAGGCCACAGGTTCGTCTCACCCACCAGGACCGGGACGCCGTGGCGGAGGTTCTTCGCGAGGCCTACGCCAAGGGGCAGTTGGAGGAGGACGAGTTCGACGAACGGCTCGACCAGGCCATGAGGGCCAAGGTGGCCTCCGAGCTCGTCCCGCTCACCACGGACCTGGGTGTTCAGGGCTTCGAGGGGAACGCGCCTCCCGGACGGGCCCGCGAGGGTCGTTCCCGGGGTGGTGAACGTGGCCCGAACGACCTACGGAACCTTCGGACCGACAACCCGGTGGAGAAGGTCGGAGCGGGGCTGAGTCACGCCTCGGCGTTCTTCTTCCCTCTTCTGGGGCCGTTGCTGGTCCTGCTGATCAGTCCGAACAGTACGAGTTTCATGCGCAGGCACGCGCTGGAGGCGCTGAACTTCCAGCTCTGGTGGCTCGTAGCGATCCTCAGCAGCGCGGTGCTGTCGGTCCTGGTCCTACCGGTCGTGCTGCTGCTGGCCGTGGCCCTCGGCGGGTTGGTCCTGCCGGTCATGGCGGCGGCGACCAACATCATGGGCAACGGGTGGCGTTACCCGCTGACCTATCGCTTCATCAAGGACGACCAGGAGTGATGACACACCTCGGGCCCGGGGAGAAGATCCCCGGGCCCGAGGTACAGGCTCACTTGCCGGGCCGACCGTTGTCCTTGGCACGGCCCTCGCCGGTGGTGGCGCGCACCTTCTCCTTCGCCTTGGCGGAGGCCGACTTGGCGTTCTCGGCCGCGTCGTCCGCCACCTCGGTGGCCTTCTCCTCCAGGTTCTCGCGAGTCTCACGGACCTGTTCGCGGGCCTGGTCCAGGTGTTCCTGCCACTCGGCGTCCTGGGAGGCCTGGCGCAGGCGGATCAGTGAGTACACGACCACGCCGCCGACCAGGGCGGCGCCGCCGATCACGACACCGCGGGGGATCCGACGGCCACCGCTGCGGAACAACCGCAGCCCACGACGCGCGGGCTTCGGATCGATCCTCTGGGCGGCCGTGGTCAGCATGCCGGCCACTCGCGGGGCCACTGTGTCCTCGACACGCAGCGCGGCGGTCTCCAGCCGAGGTGCGGTCCAGCCACGGGCCTGGAGGAGCTTCAGGGCCGCCTGATCCCGGGCCTGGTCAGCGTAGGGGCCGAGCCGGTCGGCCTGGTCCTTGGCCAGGTCCTGCAGACGGGCGAGGGCAACCTCCGCCTCCTTGCGTGCCTTGCGACGCTTGGCAGTGATAGGCACGTCGTCAGCTCCTTCGATCGTTTCGCCGGTTCGTACGGTTCTTCCACCCGATGGTCGACGCGTCAGACCATGGATGGTGCTGCTCGTCGTCCTTCCCCGTTATCCGGGTGTTATCTCAACATACGTCCTCTGCGTCTGTGATCTACGTTTCGACACTGTGCGCGGCCGTTCGGGATCTGCCTGACCGCCGTAGAGGGAACGGTAACGTGAGCACGTAATCTCACTCGACCGAAAGGCACTGTGGTGTCGGACTCCACGGGTCAGCCCACCGCGCGGCTGAACACCTCCAAGGGAACCATTGTCGTCAAGCTGTTCGAGGAGCAGGCGCCGGAGACGGTCGCCAACTTCATCGGACTGGCCGACGGCTCCAAGCAGTGGATGGACCCCGCCACGGGCAAGCCGTCCAACAACAGTCTCTACGAGGGCACGATCTTCCACCGTGTCATCGACGGCTTCATGATCCAGGGTGGGGACCCGCTGGGCACCGGTCGCGGTGGCCCCGGCTACACCTTCAAGGACGAGATCCACCCGAGCCTCCGTTTCGACCGTCCGTTCCTGCTGGCCATGGCCAACGCCGGTCCGGGCACCAACGGCTCCCAGTTCTTCATCACCGTCACCGAGCCGAACTGGCTCGACGGCCGGCACACCATCTTCGGTGAGGTCGTCGAGGGCGCCGAGATCGTCAGCGCCATCAGCAAGGTCGACACCGACGCGCAGGACCGTCCCCGCGAGGACGTCGTGATCAACAGCGTCGAGATCACCCGTTAAAGACACGGTGAGAACCAAGGAGTGACCAGACGCCCATGACCGCTTCTCCCCCTCCCTCCGGCTCCACCCCGGGCGCCGGAGCGCCGCGCACCTGTTACCGGCACACCGACCGGGAGACCGGGGTGAGCTGCACCCGGTGCGGGAAACCGATCTGCCCCGACTGCATGGTCGAGGCGTCCGTCGGGTTCCAGTGCCCCTCGTGTGTGGCGGAGGGGAACCGCAAGGTGCGGTCCACCCGGACCACCTTCGGGGGCAAGGTCGTCGCCAAGCCGTATGTGACCTGGACGATCCTGGTCATGATGGTGGTGGGCTTCGTGCTCCAACTGGGGACCTCGGACCCGGTCGGTCAGGCGACGCTGTCACCGTTGACCGGGTTGTTCAGCATGTGGGGATACGGCGTCGTCGAGTACGGCGAGTGGTACCGACTCATCACCGCCGCGTTCCTGCACGCCGGTGTCCTCCACCTGCTGTTCAACGGGTACGCGATGTTCATCCTGGGCCCGCAGCTGGAGCGGTGGCTGGGTCACGGGCGATTCCTCGCCCTGTGGGTCCTGGGCGCCCTGGCGGGCTCGGTGCTCAGCCTGCTCGCCACACCCGGTGTGGGTTCCGTGGGCGCTTCCGGGGCGATCTTCGCGCTCTTCGGCGCGGTGTTCGTGATCGGCCGACGGCTGCGGCTGGACACGCGGATGATCATGGTCCTGCTCGCCCTCAACCTCGGAATCACCTTCCTGGTCCCGAACATCTCCTGGACGGCCCACATCGGTGGTCTGGTCGGGGGGCTGCTGATCGGGGCGGTCTTCGCCTACCTGCCGGGCCGTGACGCCACGGCGGGGCGGCGCACCCTGGTGCACGCCCTGCTTCTGGCGGCCTTCGTGATCCTGCTGTTGGTGCTGACCCTGGTGGCTCCGAGGCTGTGGATGACGTTCCTGGTCTGAGCACTCATGTGACGGCCCCCGGAGAGCGCGCTCTCCGGGGGCCGTCACGTATGCCCAGGTCGAACCGGGTTCGGGTACGTCGAACAGAGCTACCCACAGCCTGTGGATAACTCTGTGGAAAACCGGATCAAGGCGGGGCGAACACCCCGGCCGTTGTCAGGGGGTGGCGGGGGTCAGTGCCAGCGGGTCGACAGGATGACCGCGACGATGATGCCGCTGAACCCGATCAGCAGGTTCCAGTTGTGCCAGTCCTGCATGTACGGGATCTGGGAACCCGCGATGTAGTACACGCCGATCCAGAGGATGCCCACGATGAAGAAGCCCAGCATCGTCGGCACCAGCCAACGGGGACTGACCTTGGGCTGCTCCTTGGAAGGAGGCGGCGTGTAAACGGCCTTCTTCTTGCGATCGTTGCGGGACTTGGGCACGGTCGCTGCTCCAGGACTGTGGGGCGGTTCGGAATAGGCCCACAGTCTACGCCCCGGCCGGGGCGGGCGTCACCGTCGGGGAGGTCCCGAAAGCCCAACGGTCTCGTGACCACGAGAAGGGCCGCACCCCTTGGCGGATTCTAGGGATCGTCGCAACACGTGAGGTCAGTTGCTCGATTCGAGTAGCTTAGCCAGACGCTCGGCTGGGGTATCCCAGCCGAGCGTTTTGCGTGGGCGCCCGTTGAGCTGGACGGCCACCGCCT
>NZ_DYZD01000414.1 GCF_020741345.1 Nocardiopsis listeri | reverse complement strand
CTCGCGGGTTGCCGGGTCGCGCCGGAGCTCGGTTCCGCTGAGACGCCAGCCACCCGAGCGGACCCGCCACCATCGGTCCCGTCTGCCCGTGTGGCCGGGGTCGGCCTCCACGAACCCGAACCGGGCCAGTTGGCGCAGGTGGTAGCTGGTGGACCCGCTGCTCTCCCCCAGCTGTTCACCCAGGATGGTGGCGGTGGCGGGACCTTGGAGTTGCAGTCGGTCCAGGATGCGGGCACGCAGCGGGTGGGCCAGGCCGCGCAGGGCGTCGGCGTCCACGTCCAGGGGACGGGACTCGGTGGATTCGGATTTCTCACTCATACCGGAACCGTACCCCAAAGAGATCTTTGCAAAAATACCTTTGCAGAAATTCCTTTGGGAAACTTCGAGGATCCGCTACCCCGGCGAAGGGAACCTCCTCCTCGTCAGCCGACGTCGTATGGGTGACAATGAGAGCGAGCGCGCACCGAGGCGCAAGAGGTTTCAAGACGAAGGAGCGTGTCACCGCATGGATCCGGTTTCCATGGTCATCGGAGTGGCCATCGCGGTCGGTGGTTACCTCGCGGGCCGGTTCACCACCAAGCGGCAGATCACTCGACAGCTCCACCCCCACCACCAGGACCCCCGGGCCATCCAGGGCGGCCAGGGCCGAGCCGCGAACCCGCAGCCCATCTGCGGTTGCGGCCACAACCTCGTCTTCCACGACCAGGAGACCAAGCGCTGCCTGACCCAGGTGGTCATCCCCGGCCGCTGGACGGGCCAGGCCGACTCCACCTACCGCCAGTGCATGTGCCAGGGCTACCGCGGACCCACACCCGTCGACGAGTACTACGCCCCCGACTTCCTCGACGGCAACGGCTCCTGACCCGGACCGGGACCGACCACCTCCACGGATGCGGGAACCTGGGTGTGACGGACCGACGACGTGCCGGTGTGACAGCACCCGCGCGCGCCGCGAGAATGTCCGCGCACCGAACAGCCGAAGAGTGGACGTTGACCAATTGACTTCCCCTGTGACACCCACGATCGACCAGCGCATCGCCGAGGAACTCGGCGTTGGCACGCATCAGGTCCGCGCCACCGTCGAGCTCCTCGACGGCGGATCGACCGTGCCCTTCATCGCGCGGTACCGCAAGGAGGTGACCGGCGCGCTGGACGACGCCCAGCTGCGCGAACTCGAGGAACGCCTGCGTTACCTGCGTGAACTGGGCGAACGGCGCACCGCGATCCTGGAGTCGATCCGTTCCCAGGGCAAGTTGGACGACGAGCTGGAGGCCCGCATCAACGCGGCGGACTCCAAGGCCCGTCTGGAGGACATCTACCTCCCCTACAAGCCCAAGCGACGCACCAAGGCGCAGATCGCCCGCGAGGCCGGTCTCGAACCCCTGGCAGACGGGCTGTTCGACGACCCCACCCAGGACCCGCAGGAGGTCGCGGCCGCCTACGTGGACGCCGACAAGGGCGTGGCCGACACCAAGGCCGCCCTGGACGGAGCCCGCGCCATCTTGGTGGAACGCTTCGCCGAGGACGCCGACCTCACCGGTCACCTGCGCGAACGCCTCTGGGCGAAGGGTCGGCTGGGCTCGGCCGTCCGTGAGGGCAAGGAGGAGGCGGGCGCCAAGTTCGCCGACTACTTCGACTTCTCCGAGCCCCTCACCGCGCTGCCCTCCCACCGCGTTCTGGCCATGTACCGAGGGGAGAAGGAGGAGATCCTCACCCTCAGCCTGGACCCGGAGGAGACCCCCGACGCCGGTCCCGACGGCATCGTGCCGCGCAGCAGCTACGAGAACGCCATCGCCTCCCACTTCGACATCGTCGACCGGGGGCGTCCGGCCGACCGGTGGCTGCAGGACACCGTGCGCTGGGCCTGGCGCACCCGCATCCTGGTCCGCCTGGACATCGACGTGCGCATGCGTCTTTGGCAGCAGGCCGAGGACGACGGGGTGAACGTCTTCGCCGCCAACCTGCGCGACCTGCTGCTGGCCGCCCCGGCCGGTACCCGCGCGACGCTGGGCCTGGACCCGGGTCTGCGCACCGGAGTGAAGGTCGCCGTCACCGACTCCACCGGCAAGGTCGTGGCCACCGACACGATCTTCCCGCACGCCCCGCGCCGTGACTGGGACGGCTCCATCGACCGCCTGGCCAAGCTGTGCGCCGCCTTCGAGGTGGAACTGGTGGCGATCGGCAACGGCACCGCCTCCCGGGAGACCGACAAGCTCGCCGGTGACCTCATCAGGCTCCACCCCGACCTGAAGCTCACCAAGGTGATGGTCTCCGAGGCCGGCGCGTCGGTGTACTCGGCCTCGGCCTACGCCTCCGAGGAACTGCCCGACCTGGACGTGTCGCTGCGCGGCGCCGCCTCCATCGCGCGCCGCCTGCAGGACCCCCTGGCCGAGCTGGTCAAGATCGATCCCAAGTCCATCGGCGTGGGCCAGTACCAGCACGACCTGGCCGAGGCCAAGCTGTCGCGTTCGCTGGACGCGGTGGTCGAGGACTGTGTGAACGGTGTGGGCGTGGACGTCAACACCGCCTCGGTGCCGCTGTTGACACGGGTGTCCGGAGTGACCTCCACCCTGGCCCGCAACATCGTCGCCCACCGTGACGCGAACGGCCCCTTCCGCACCCGCGAGGCACTGCGTTCGGTGCCTCGTCTGGGCCCCAAGGCCTTCGAGCAGTGCGCGGGCTTCCTCCGGGTCCCGGGCGGTGACGACCCGCTGGACGCCTCCGCGGTCCACCCCGAGGCCTACCCGGTGGTCCGGCGCATGCTGGACTCCGTCGGCACCGACCTGCCCACGCTGATCGGGAACAAGAAGGCGCTCGGAAGCATCCGCCCCGAGGACTTCGTCGACGACAAGTTCGGGCTGCCGACCGTCACCGACATCCTCAGTGAGCTGGACAAGCCGGGCCGCGACCCCCGACCGGCCTTCGCCACCGCCACCTTCAAGGAGGGCGTGGAGAAGCTGGACGACCTCGAACAGGGCATGATCCTGGAGGGCGTGGTCACCAACGTGGCCGCCTTCGGAGCGTTCGTGGACGTGGGCGTGCACCAGGACGGCCTGGTCCACGTGTCGGCGCTGTCGCGCAAGTTCGTGGAGGACCCGCGCGACATCGTCAAGCCCGGTGACATCGTCAAGGTCAAGGTGCAGGACGTGGACATCCCGCGCAAGCGCATCTCGCTGACCATGCGCCTGGACGACGAGGCCCCGCAGGACGGCGGCCGTGGCGACCGTGGTGAGCGCGACGGACGCGGCGGCGACCGCCGTCGCGGCAACGGTGGCGGCAAGGGACGTGGCGACAGGCGGGGCGGCAACGGCGGCGACCGTCGGGGCGGGCGCGACAACGCACCGGCCCCCTCGGGCGCCATGGCCGACGCTCTGCGCCGTGCCGGTCTGGGCAAGTAGCACCGCGATGTGACGGGGCCGGGGAGGACACGCCTCCCCGGCCCCGTCGTTCGCCCGGCTCCGACCGGATCAGCCGAAGTCCACGTCGCTGCAGAAGTAGTAGCTCTGGTCCATGTGCGAGGCCTGCCAGATCGTGTAGACGACGTGCTCGCCGGTGCGGCCCTCGACGCTCACGTCGATCTCGATGTCCATCACGGGCGGGTAGGAGCCGGTCTCCTCGACCAGTTCCAGGTCGTCCCAGCCCAGTTCCCGCGTGGTCGGATCGAAGCCCTCCTCGGTGACGTAGATCTGGAAGTAGTCGGCGCCGTGCTGGGCACCGTCGTGCAGGTGGAGGGTGAAGTCCTCACCCACCGGAGTGGTCCACCACTCCCCCACGGCGTCCATGGCGTCGTACCGGCCACTCCAGGTCCGTCCGCCGCTGCACAACGTGCCGTCGGGGATGGCGCCCTGGTGGTCGCCGGCCACACCTTCGCGGTACAGGCCGTTCCAGTTCCACATGGCGTTGGGATCGGCCTGCCACGCCTGCCAACACATGGGGTCTTCCTGCTCCATGTCCGGGTTCAGGTGGTCGTCGCCCCAACGCTCGAAGCAGCCGTAGGCCCGGGCGGCGGGGTCGACGATGGAGCCGTGCGCCGAGGCCGGGACGGCACCGAGGCCGACACCGAGCAGGGCCACCGCGCCCAGGACCGCGGTCCTGGTCAGGGTACGGCGCAGATCGGGGGTGGTCGTGGGGGTTGCGGGGTCGGTGTTCATCTTTTCTCGCGTCCTCCGGTTCGCCGACCGGGAGCGCTCCCAAACGCAGTATTACCCTGCGCCACCGGTCCCAAACGTCGGGTTCCGGCCCGCCCCCGCGACGCTCACACCAGGAACCGGTCCGGGGTCAACGGCAGCTCACGCACCCGTGTGCCCGTCGCGTGGAAGGCGGCGTTGACCACCGCCGCCGCACTGCCGACGATCCCGATCTCGCCGACCCCCGCGGCGCCCAAGGCGTTCACGTGCGGATCCGACTCCTCCAGCCACTCCGCCTCCACCCGACCCACGTCCGCGTTCACCGGCACGTGGTACTCGGCCAGGTCACCGTTGACGACATGACCGAACCGGGGATCCACCACACCCACCTCGTGCAGGGCCATCGACATCCCCATCACCATTCCGCCCACGAACTGCGACCGCGCGGTCCTCGGGTTGATGATCCGCCCCACGGAGAAGACCCCCAACATCCGTGGCACGCGCACCTCACCGGTGTCGGCGTCGACCCGCACCTCGGCGAAGTGGGCCCCGAACGAATGCAGCGCATACCTCCCCCGATCCGGGTTCTCCGGCGTACCGGCCCGCGACCGCGCCCCGACGGCCGGGTCGTTCCCGTGCTCTTCACGGAAGGCACGAGCCGCCGCCACCAGGGCCGAACCCCACGAGGAGATCCCCGACGAACCCCCCGCCACACTGGCCGAGGGCAGATCCGTGTCCCCGATCCGCAACCGCACGCGCGCCGTATCGCACCCCAGGGCGTCGGCGGCGATCTGGGTGAGGGCCGTCCAGGTGCCGGTACCCAGGTCGGCCGCCCCGATGGAGACCGTGTAGTGCCCGTCCGAGTCGTGGACGATCTCGGCCTCCGACCCCGGCATGGTCAGTCTCGGATAGGTGGCGGCGGCCACCCCGGTGCCCACCCACCGATCACCGTCCCGACGCGCCCGGGGCTCGGGGTCCCGGTCCCACCAGCCGAACCGCTCCGCACCCCGGCGCAGGCACTCCAGCAGGTTCCGTCCCGACCACGGCAGCCCGGTATCGGGATCCCGGTCCGGTTCGTTGCGCATCCGCAGCTCGATGGGGTCCAGCCCACAGGCGTAGGAGAGTTCGTCCATCGCCGTCTCCAACGCGAACATCCCCGGCGCCTCCCCGGGCGCACGCATCCAGAACGGGATCGGCGCGTCCAGGGGGACCAACCGATGCGACGTGCGACGGGCGGGCGACGCGTACATCATCCGCGAGCACGCACCGCTCATCTCCGCGTACTCCTTGGCCCGGGAGGTCGCCTCCACCACATCGTGGACGAGCACACCGAGCCGGCCGTCCGCCGAGGCCCCCATCCGGATCCGCTGCCGCGTGTCCGGGCGGTACCCCACCAACGAGAACATGTGCCGCCGTGTCAGGGCGAACTTCACCGGCCGCCCGGGCAGGACACGCGCCGCCAACACCGCCACGACGTTGTGGGCGTGGGCCGATCCCTTGGAACCGAACCCACCGCCAACGTGCGGGGAGATCACCCGCACCTGCCCGGGGGCGAGCCCGAAGACCTCCGCGACGGTCCCGCGCACCACGTGCACACCCTGCGTGGAGTCGTACAACGTGAGCCGATCGGGACCCTCCTCCCACAGCGCGATCGTGGTGTGCGGTTCCATCGGGTTGTTGTACTCGCGCGGAGTCCGGTAGGTCCGGTCGACGCGCACCATGGCCTCGGCCAGGGCGCCCTCCACGTCGCCCTGTTCGGTGTCGGCCTCCAACCCGGTGTCGTCCGCGCTCGGACGGTAGGCCTCCCGGCCGGGCGAGGACGGATCCACCTGGTGGTCGTGGGCCTCGTAGTCCACGACCACCAGGTCGGCCGCCTGCCGCGCGGTCTCGGCATCGTCCGCGACCACGGCGGCGACGAACTGGCCACGGAAGTACACCTCCCCGTCCTGCAGGACGGTGAACTCGCGGTCGTCGGTCCGGGCCAGGCGCGGGGCGTTCCACGGGGTCAGAACCGCCCGTACCCCCTCGACCACCTCGGCCCGCGCCGTGTCCATCGAACGCACCCGGCCCCGGGCCACGGTCGAGAGCACCGGATGCAGGTACAGGGCGCCCTCGAAGGAGTGCTCGTAGGCGTAGGGGGCGGAGCCGGTCACCTTGGCCCGTCCCTCCAGCCGCTCCATCGGCGCTCCGATGGCCCCGGTCCTCGCGCCCGCCGTTCGCGGACCGTCGTTCACGGTTCCCGTCACCTCGCCGTTCACCCGTTCACCCCCGTCAAAGAGCGCAGCACCGCCGCGCACGTGTTGATCGCCAACGGCACCTTGAAGGCGTTGTCCCGGCCGGGGCGCGCCTCGGTGAACTCGGTTTCGGCCGCCACCCGGAAGGCCATCTCGGTCACCGGTCGACCCCGTAGCACCTCCTCGGCCCGCCGGGCCCGCCACGGGGCGTGGGCCACACCGCCGAAGGAGATCCGAGCGTCCTCGATCCGCCCGCCCCGCACACGCACGAGCGCGGCCACCGAGACCAGCGCGAACGCGTAGGAGGCCCGTTCGCGCACCTTGCGGTAGGCCGACCGGGCTCCTTCCGGTGGCGGGGGCAGCTCCACCCCGGTGATGAGTTCGCCGTGTTCGAGGACGGTGTCGCGCTCGGGTTCGGCCCCGGGCAGACGGTGGAAGTCGGCCAGCGGTACCCGACGTTCGCCCGACTGACCCAGCACGCGCACCTTCGCGTCCAGGGTCAGCATCGCCACCGCCATGTCGGAGGGGTGGGTGGCCACGCACTGTTCCGAGGCGCCCAGGACCGCGTTGTCGCGCCCGTAGCCCTCCAGGGCCGAGCAGCCGCTGCCCGGTTCGCGTTTGTTGCAGGGGGTGGTGACGTCCTGGAAGTAGACACAACGGGTGCGCTGGAGCAGGTTCCCGCCGGTCGTGGCCATGTTGCGCAGTTGCCCCGAGGCTCCGGCCAACAGGGCCGAGGAGAGCAGCGGGTAGCGGCGGCGGATCAGCGGATGGGCCGCCAGCTCGCTGTTGGTCGTCCCGGCACCGATCCAGGCCCCTCCCCCGGGCAGTTCTTCGACACCGTCATCGACCACCTCACGCACGTCCACCAGACAGGTGGGCGAGGCGAGCCCCAATTTCATGTGGTCGACCAGGTTGGTGCCGCCCGCCAGGAAGGCGGCACCGGGATCATCGGTGACGGCCTCGACCGCCTCGGCCATGCCGCCGGGACGGGAGTAGGCGAAGGGGATCATCGGGAGGCCTCCCTGATCGCGCCGACGATGCCCGGATAGGCGCCGCAACGGCAGATGTTGCCGCTCATGCGCTCCCGGATCTCGGCGTCGTCGATCTCCACGGGTGCGTCCAGGTCCTCGGTGACGTGGCTGGGCCACTCCTGCTCGACCTCGGCAAGCATGCCCACCGCCGAACAGATCTGACCCGGCGTGCAGTAGCCGCACTGGAAACCGTCGTGGTCCAGGAACGCCCGCGCGACCGGATGAAGCCCGTCCCCCTGCCCGAGCCCCGCGGCCGTGGTCACCTCCGCGCCGTCGTGGGCGACGGCCAGGGCCAGGCAGGACAGGACGCGCCGCCCCCTCAGGAGCACGGTGCAGGCGCCGCACTGACCGTGGTCGCAGCCCTTCTTCGGTGAGTACACCCCCAGACCGTCGCGCAACGCGTCCAGCAGTGTGGTCCGGGTATCGACGGTGAGCTCGCGACGCTCACCGTCCACCGTCAAGGTGATCGTGGTGTCCAAGGCCGGTTCCTCCCGAGAGCGGACGGGTCCCGTCCCCCACGGCTTACCGGACGGAGCACCGACCAAACGGTCGGGACGCGTCGAGCCTCCAGGTTTTGCCGGCCCTTGCCCGGCGGACCGGGGTCAGTCGGTACGGCGGGCGTTGACCCTCGCGGCCAGGGCACCCAGCAACTCGTCGGCGATCGGGATCCTGCGCAGCTCCTCCGGCCCCGGCAACGGTTCCTGAGCTCGGTCGCCCAGTTCGCGCACCTCGTCGTGCAACCGTTCCATCGTCTCGTCCAACCGATTCGCGGTCTCGGCCGCCGCTCGCAACTCTTCCAACAGATCCTGGGGCACCGACTGGCCGTACTTGTAGTAGATCTTGTGCTCCAGGCTCGCCCAGAAGTCCATCGCGATGGTGCGGATCTGGATCTCCACCGGGACCTCCACGGTCCGGTCGGACATCCGCACCGGGGTGCGCACCAGCAGGTGCAGGCTCCGGTAGCCGTTGGCCTTGGGAGAGCGGACGTAGTCCCGCTCCTCTATGACCTGGATGTCCTCATGCCCGGACAGCATGTCCCGGATCGCGTAGGTGTCGGAGACGAAACTGCACGTCACCCGGATCCCGGCGATGTCCAGGATCTCCTTGGAGATGCTCTCCAGGTCCAGCGACACGCCGCGCCGACGCGCCTTCTCCAGGATGCTGGCCGGCGACTTGAGCCGGGAGTTCACGTGTTCGATCGGATTGTGGTCGTTGGTGTAGCGGAACTCCTCGTTGAGGATGTTCACCTTCGCCATCAGGGTGTCGATGGCGAACTTGTAGGACATCAGGAAGCGCGTGACGTCCTCGCGTGCCTCCGACAACGCATCCGACACACTCTCCACGACAACAGCCTGCTCGGACACCATGGACCCCCCTGTTCGCATGTTATACATCGGTGCCATGGACGGCGCCGACGCCACCGGGGCCGGTGTCGGTGAGCACCTAGCGCGGCGCGAAGTCCACCTTCGACCACAGCCCTCGGAGCGGGGAGTCGTCACCCTCCTGCACGGAATCGGTCACGTCCCACACCCGCACCACGGTGGTCTCCGGTCGCACCGCGGACCACCCCGGGTCACCGGTGGCGGCGAAGTCACGCCAGGCCGTGACCATTCGCGCCGACAGCGCCCGCAACCCCTCGTCGGGCTCACCGTCGCAGAGGAAGACCGCCAGGTCACTGTCGAGGTTACCGAAGGCGAAGGGAAGGTCGAAAGCGTGGCAGGCACCCAGTCTGCCCTGCATCGTGCGACTCTGGGCGGCGAAACGGAAGAAGTGCGCACGGCCCCCGGCGCCGGCCTGAGCCTCGGCCACACGCACCGAGTACTCACAGAACATCGC
Source organism: Nocardiopsis listeri (assembly GCF_020741345.1). Classification (GTDB taxonomy): domain Bacteria; phylum Actinomycetota; class Actinomycetes; order Streptosporangiales; family Streptosporangiaceae; genus Nocardiopsis; species Nocardiopsis listeri_A. The sequence continues at coordinate 10,927 of NZ_DYZD01000414.1, read as the reverse complement.
GTCGCCACGGATCTCGTTGAACAGACCCCGCAGCGAGGCATCAGGGTACACCGACCGGTAGACGCCGACGGCGTCCTCGCCCAGCCCCAGATGGGCGGCGGTGACCGCCAGGGCCTCCTCGTCGTCGATCTCCACCGACTGGCCGAGTTCGGTGAACAGGCGGTACTCCTCGGTGTTGTGGCCGACGAGCAGGTCGACGTCGGTGGCGGCGCCGCGGGCGATGGCCGCCAGCGGCTCCTGGGGGAGCTCGGGGCCGCCGACCACCGGCGCGTAGCAGGTGAACGCCTTGGTACGCACTCCCCTGCTCGACGTGCCGCCGCCCGACAGGACCACGTCGGTGGCCGCCAGGATCTCCTCCGGGGCCAGCGCGGCCAACGCCTCGGCCTCCAACGGCACCCCGGCGGCCTTGACCACCGACTCCGACACCCGCCGGGCGGTGTCGACGGTGATCGTGTCACCGGGGACGCTGTGCGCGATGGCGCGCCGGAACAGGCCGCGGGCGTCGGGCATGGTCATGAGGCCGACGACGGAGCCGGCCCCCGCGGACTCGCCCGCGACGGTGACGTTGCCGGGGTCGCCGCCGAACGCGGTGATGTTGTCGCGCACCCAGCGCAGGGCGGCGACCTGGTCGAGCAGTCCCCGGTTGTCGGGGCGTCCGGGCACGTGCCCGAAGCCCTCGAAGCCCAGCCGGTAGTTGACGCTCACCACCACCGTTCCCTCCGCGGCCAGGTGGGAGCCCTCATAGGTGGCCTCGGCGCCGGATCCGACGATGTAGGCGCCGCCGTGGATCCACACCAGGACCGGGGCCCGGTCGCCGGGCGACGCGGCGGTCCACACGTTCAGGACCAGGCAGTCCAGCGAGGTGTCGGGATCCCAGTGCGCGGCGCCGATGAGCTGCTTGCCCTGGGGCGGGGGCGGTCCGAAACCCGAGCAGTCGCGCACCCCGTCCCAGAAGGGAACCGGGGCCGGGGCGGCGAAGCGGTGCTCACCGAAGGGCGCGGCGGCGTAGGGGATGCCACGGTGGACCGTGACCCCTTCGGCCCGGGTCGAGGGGGTGCCGCGAACGGCTCCGTTCACGGTCGTCACGATCTGCTCGGCGTCCACATGTGCCTCCTCGGGGGGTCGGTGCTCCATCCACCTAACATCGTTAGGTTTGAGCGCGCAAGCCCCTACCGGAAGAAGGGGCGCAGGCGCCAAGGCCACCACGTGGGACGCAACGGCGGCAGCTCCGATCCGGACGCCCCCGGATCGGCCCGGCGAGCCCGGGGCACCCGCTCGACCCGCTCGACCCGCCGCACGCAACAGCGCCCTTCGAGGCAGGCGACGATCCGCCCCGCACCCCCGGCAAGGACGGGACGATGGCCGTTGCCCCGGGCCGAATGACCACGGTGACCCCGGGAGAGCTCGGCGGGGCGCCCACGCCACCACTCCCTCCATGTCATACCATCTGGTCGGTATGCCTCCCCGACGGAAGGACCCGCTCATGCGCGCCATCCAGATCACCGAGTTCGGCGGACCCGAGGTCCTCACCCCCACCGAACTGCCCGCCCCCGAGCCCGGCCCGGGACGGCTCCTCGTCGACGTCACCCGCAGCGGCGTGAACTTCGCCGACACCCACCAGGCCGAGAACAGCTATCTGGCACCCTCCACCCTGCCCATGGTCCCCGGCGCCGAGATCGCCGGACGCACCGCCGACGGCCGCCGCGTCGTGGGCCTGCTCAACGGGGGCGGCGGCTACGCCGAGAAGGCCGTGGCCGACCCGAACATGACCTTCGAGATCCCCGAGGGCGTCTCCGACGAAGCGGCCCTCGCGCTCGTCGTCCAGGGCGCCACCGCCTGGGTCCTGCTGCGCAAGAGCGTGCGCATGGAACCCGGGGAGTCCGTGGTGGTGCACGCGGCCGCCGGAGGGGTGGGCACCCTCGCGGTGCAGCTGGCCGCCCACTTCGGTGCCGGCCGGGTGATCGCGGTGGCCGGCAGCGAGGACAAGCGAGCACTGGCCCTGGAACTGGGCGCCGACGCCGTGGTGGACTCCTCCGCACCCGACATGACCGCCGCCCTCATCGAGGCCAACGAGGGCCGCCGCGTGGACATCGTGCTCGACATGGTGGGAGGGAGGGTCACCGACGAGAGCGTGCGCGCCCTGGCACCGTTCGGGCGCCTGGCGTTCTACGGCATGGCCTCCCGAGAGGCGCCCAAGCCGGTCCAATTGCCCAACCTCATGCGCTTTTCCACCTCGATCGGCGGCATGTGGCTGCCGCACGCCTGGACGCTTCCCGGCGACGTGGTCGGCACCGCGATGCGAGAGCTGTTCGCCCTGGTCACCGAGGGGAAACTGCGCCCGATCCAGGGCCGGAGTTATCCACTGTCGGAGGCCCGTCGGGCCCACGAGGACCTTCGTTCACGCACCACCATCGGCAAGCTGACCCTGGACACCTCCGCCTGAGTCGCAACTTCCCAAGGCTCACCTTGACGACGTAGATCACATATCGGACATTCTTATCCGCACGATCTCACGCCTGTGGTCGCCTTCGGCGTCGAAGTCGACCACAGGCACGAGGTCAACGGGAGAGGAACCTCAGGATCGGGCCCGGTGTACGGCTTCTCGCACCGCCGGGGCGACCTCGGCGGCGAACAGCTCCACCTGCTCCGGGGACTCCCCCGCCGGCCCCAGGACGAAGGTGTCCATCCCGTACTCCACGGCGAACTCGGTGATGCGCTCCACCCACTGGTCGACCGGACCGTCCAAGCCCTCACCGGTGCCACCGGCCGAATCACCGATCGTGCCCCACAGGTTGTACACGCGGCGGATGCCGGCCGGGTCGCGACCGGCCTCGGCGGCCCCCTCGTCGATACGTGCGTGCATGCCGGGAAGCTTGTCGGTGCCCGCGTAGGCATGGGAGGGCACCCACCCGTCGGCGACCCTGCCGACCTCCTTGAGCAGACGAGGGCCCAGCACACCCAGCCAGATACCGATGTCGTGGGCGGGCGGCGGTCCGGGCTTGACCCCGGCCAGGCGATAGTGCTCGCCCTCGAAACGCACCGAGCGCCGGTCCGACCACAGCAGGCGAATCACCTCGATCGCCTCCAACAGGGCGTCGGCGGCCTCGCGCGGGCTGCGTCGGGGCCCGCCCATGGCCTCGATCGCCTCCCAGAACCCGCCGGCGCCCAGCCCCAGTTCGAAACGGCCACCGGAGAGCACGTCCAGGCTCGCGGAGTTCTTGGCGATGATGGCGGGCGGCCGCAGCGGCAGGTTGGCCACGTCCGGGAAGACCCGCAGGCGTTCGGTGCGGGCCAGGACCGTGGCCATCAGCGCCCAGGTGTCCAGGTGCCGGCGTTGGTAGGGGTGGTCCTGGATGCCCACGAAGTCGAGTCCGCCACGCTCGGCCGCGTCGATCACCGCCCAGGTGCGGTCCAGCGTCGCGGCCTCCGGCGAGGGGAAGACCCCGAATTCGATGTCACGTCCGTAGTCGATGCCCAACGTTTCCGCCTCCTGGTTCTCGGCTGCCCTTCGGTCCTGCCCGGTCGGGAGGTGACCACACGCTCACTGGTAGACGAGGTCGGTGTACTCGGGGTGTCGTGCGATCCAGGCCTTGACGAACGGACACATGGGCAACACGGACAGGCCGCGGGCGCGCACGTCGTCGAGGGCCTCGCGAACGAGTGTTCCGCCGACGCCCTTGCCCTCGAAGGCGGGATCGACCTCGGTGTGGGTGAAGGTGATCATGGTGTCGGTGAGGATGTACTCGGCGAAGCCTGCCTCCTCACCATCGGAGGTGATCACGTAGCGGTTGTTCTCCGGGACGTCCTTGACCTCGGTAGCCATGGGATCCCTTTCGTTGTCGGGAAGCGGGTGTCGGAACGCGGGCTCCCGCACGGGCCCCGGGTCCCCGTGCGACCCCATTGTCACCCTCAACGGGGCCCTTCACCCCTTGCGGCGCGCGTCCTGCGGACATAGAGTCGCCTTGACATACCGACCAGTCGGTCTAAGGAGCACGCATGACTTCGCGGTTCGGCGGCCGCACCGCCAGCATCACCGGTGCCAGTCGCGGTATCGGCCTGGCCATCGCCCAGCGCCTCGTCTCCGAGGGCGCCCGAGTGTGCATCACCGCGCGCAGGCCCGACCCCCTCAAGGAGGCGGTCGAGGCCCTGGGCGGCCCCGAACACGCCATCGGGGTCCCCGGACGCGGCGACGACCCCGAACACCAGGACGAGGCCATCGCCGCCACCAAGGAGGCGTTCGGCACGGTCGACACGTTCGTCAACAACACCGGAATCAACCCGGTCTACGGACGCATGGTGGACCTGGACCTGGACGCGGCCCGCAAGATCTTCGAGGTGAACGCGCTCTCGGCGGTCTCCTGGGTGCAGAAGGTGTACCGGGCCGGCATGGCCGAACACGGCGGATCGATCGTCAACGTCTCCTCCGTGGCCGGCCTCAAGCCCGCCCCCGGGATCGGCTTCTACGGCGCCTCCAAGGCGATGCTCCGACACATCACCGAGGAGTTCGCGGTCGAACTCGGCCCGGACATCCGGGTGAACGGGGTCGCCCCCGCCGTGGTCAAGACCCGCTTCGCCGAGGCGCTTTACGACGGTCGCGAGGAAGAGGTCTCCTCCCAGTACCCGTTGAAGCGGCTCGGTGTACCCGAGGACGTCGCCGGGGCGGTCGCGTTCCTGCTCTCCGACGACTCCTCCTGGATCACCGGCCGCACCCTCGTCCTCGACGGCGGCATGACCCTCACCGGGGGTATCTGATGCCACTGGACCTCAAGAACGCCGGAGCGGTCGTCACCGGCGCGGGTAACGGTATCGGCGCGGCAGTGGCCCGCCGGCTGGCCTCCGCCGGGGCCCGGGTGGTCGTCAACGACCTGGACGCCACCGCGGCCGAGGCCGTGGCCGGTGAGATCGGCGGGATCGCCGTGCCCGGGGACGCGGCGTCCGAGGCGGGGGTCACCGCGCTCATCGCCGAGGCCGACGCCCACCTGGGCGGCATCGACCTCTACATGGCCAACGCCGGGATCGCCCGCAGCGGCGGCCCGGAGGCCCCCGAAGCCGACTGGGAGATCTCCTGGCAGGTCAACGTGATGTCGCACGTGCGCGCCGCACGTGAACTGCTGCCCGGCTGGTTGGAGCGCGGCCGGGGTCACTTCCTCACCACCGCCTCCGGAGCGGGGCTGCTCACCATGCTCGGCAGCGCGCCGTACTCGGTGACCAAACACGCCGCCCTGTCCTTCAGCGAGTGGTTGTCCGCCACCTACGGGGACCGAGGGATCACCGTGCAGTGCCTGTGTCCGTTGGGCGTGCGCACCGGCATGCTCGACGACGCCGGTGACCAGGGCCAGGCCATCCTCTCCCCCGGGGCGATCACGCCCGAGGAGGTCGCCGACACCGTGCTGGTGGCCCTGCGCGATGGCCGGTTCCTGATCCTGCCGCACCCGGAGGCCGCCGACTTCTACACGGCCCGGGCCACCGACACCGACGCCTGGCTCGCGGGGATGCGTCGCATCCAGGCCAAGGTGTTCACCGAGGAGGAGAGCGAATGAGCGACGAGAACGGGGAAGAACTCCCCGGCCTGGACCTGGACCGGCTTCGTGCCTACCTGGACCGGGAGGTCCCCGGCCTGGTGTCGGGTCCGCTCACCGGTCGGGTGATCACCGGTGGCAAGTCGAACCTGACCTACGTGGTCACCGACGGCACCGGCACGTGGGTGGTGCGCCGCCCGCCGCTGGGCCACGTGCTGGCCACCGCGCACGACATGTCTCGCGAGTACCGGGTGATGACGGCGCTGCGCGAGACCGACGTACCGGTGCCGCGCACCCACCACCTGTGCGAGGACACCGAGGTGTTGGGCGCCCCGTTCTACGTGATGGAACACGTGGGCGGAACCGCCTTTCGCACCCAGGAGGAGATCGCGCCGCTGGGCCTCGACGGGATCCACGCGGTCGCCGAACGACTGGTCACCACTCTGGGCCGACTGCACGCGGTGGACCCCGCCACGGTGGGTCTGGCCGACTTCGGTCGCCCGGACGGGTTCCTGGAACGTCAGGTGCGTCGCTGGAGCAAGCAGCTGGAGGCCTCGCGCAGCCGGGACATCCCCGGTATCGACGAGCTCCGCGACCGGTTGGCGCAGACCATCCCGGAACCGTCCGCGCCCGCGATCGTGCACGGCGACTACCGGCTCGACAACGTGCTGGTCACCGACGACGGCGAGCTCACCGCGGTACTCGACTGGGAGATGGCCACCCTGGGCGACCCGCTCGTGGACCTGGGCCTGATGCTCGTCTACCGGGAACGTCCGGTCACCGGCGGGGACCACCCCGCCACCTCCGCCGAGGGTTTCCCGTCCTCCGCCGAGATCGTACGGATGTACGCCGCCTCCACCGGCCGCGACGTGTCCCGGCTCGGCTGGTACGTGGCCTTCGGCTGCTTCAAGCTCGCGGTGATCGCCGAGGGCATCCACTTCCGGCACACCCGGGGGCTGACCGTCGGAGCGGGCTTCGACGGCATCGGCGACGTGGTCGCGCCGCTGGTGGAACGCGCACACACCATGCTCAAGGAGGACTGATGGACTTCGCCTACGACGCCGAGACCGAGGAACTGCGGCAGCGGCTCCTGACCTTCATGGAAGAGCACGTCTACCCGGCCGAGCAAGTGATGGACACCCAGCTCGCCCAACGCGACGACCCCTGGTCGATCCCGCCGATCGTGGGCGAGCTACAGGCCGAGGCCAAGAAACGGGGTCTGTGGAACCTGTTCCTGGCCGGGCATCCCGAGCACGGCGGACTGCCCAACCTCCGCTACGCCCCGCTGGCGGAGATCACCGGGCGCAGTCCCCGGCTGGCCCCGGCCGCCCTCAACTGCGCCGCACCCGACACCGGCAACATGGAGGTGCTGACGATGTTCGGCGCCCCCGACCAGAAGAAGCGCTGGTTGGAGCCGTTGCTGGACGCGCGGATCCGGTCCGCGTTCGCGATGACCGAGCCCGCGGTGGCCTCCTCCGACGCCACCAACATCACCACGAGCATCGTCCGTGAGGGCGACGAGTACGTGATCAACGGCCGCAAGTGGTTCATCACCGGCGCGCTCAACCCCGCGTGCGAGATCTTCATCGTGATGGGCAAGACCGACCCCGACGCCGACCGGCACAAGCAGCAGAGCATGGTGCTGGTGCCGCGCGACACCCCCGGGTTGACCGTCGAGCGCGGCATGACGGTGTTCGGCTACGACGACAGCGACCACGGCGGCCACGCCGAGGTGTTGTTCGAGAACGTGCGCGTGCCCGTGGAGAACCTCATCGGCGCCGAGGGGGAGGGCTTCGCCATCGCCCAGGCCCGCCTGGGACCGGGCCGGATCCACCACTGCATGCGCGCCCTGGGCATGGCCGAGCGCGCCCTGGAGATCACCTGCCGGCGCGTGCTGGACCGGGTGGCGTTCGGCCGCCCGCTGGCCGAGCAGGGAGTGGTGCGCGAGTGGATCGCCGAGGCGCGGGTGCAGATCGAGCAACTGCGTCTGCTGGTGCTCAAGACCGCCTACCTGATGGACACGGTGGGCAACAAGGGCGCCCACACCGAGATCCAGGCGATCAAGATCGCCACCCCGCGCACCGTGGAGTGGATCCTCGACAAGTGCGTGCAGGCGCACGGCGCGGCCGGGGTCAGCCAGGACGTGCCGATCGCCGCCTGGCAGGCGGGGGTGCGTTCGCTGCGGCTGGCCGACGGGCCGGACGAGGTGCACCTGCGTTCGCTGGGTCGCGCGGAGCTGCGCAAGTACGCGTAGGGGCTCACACGTCGAATGAGGGCCGGGGACTCGGGTTCCCGGCCCTCATCGCCGGTTCGGGGGTCAGCCCTGGGGGCGTAGACCGGCCAGGAGCAGGTCGGCGAAGTGCCCGCCCACGTCCTTTCCGGTCAGGGGGCCGTCGTGGCGGTACCAGGTGCTCAGGTGGTGCACGGAGCCGAAGTAGTAGTCGACGACCAGGTCGGCGGGGACGTCCGCGCGAAAGACGCCCTCTTGCTGCCCCTGCTCGATCATGGCGCGGAACAACTCGTGGTACTTGCGGCGTTCGGCGCGCACGCTGCGCTGCTTCTCCGGGGCGAGCTGGTGCATGGAGCGGAAGAAGATGGTGCTGTCGTCGAGGTTGGCGACGGTGGTGACGATGACGTCGGTGGCGGCCGCGTGCACCCGTTCGGCGACGGGCTCCTCGCGGGAGGAGATCTCCACCAGGTGTTCGGTCTGCATGCGCAGTACCCGGGCGTAGACCTCGTAGAGCAGGTCGTCCTTGGAGCCGAAGTAGTGGTACATGGCGCCCTTGGTGACGCCCGCGGCGGCCACGACCTCCTGCACCGAGGTGCCCTCGAAACCGCGTTCGGCGAAGAGCCGTGTGGCCGCGCTCAACAGTCGTTCGGGCACCGTGCCTCGTGGGGTGTCCCCATCGGTCGTCCGCTGTGCGCTGCGCATGTCCCGTACCACCTCTTGCCCCCGTCCCCCGGTGGCGAGTCGACTGTCGATCCGAGACAGCATACCGACCGGCTGGTACCCCTTGCACGTGCACCCGGAGGTTCCCGAGCGACTCTTCGCCATCCGGCCGGGGGCACTATGGTGACGGGCATGGAGCGGGCACAAGAGCCTCAGGGGCGGGAAGAGCAAGAGTTCCGGGACGACTTCGTGACCCGTTTCGCCGAGTACTGGCAGTCCCAGGGGCGCCCCAAGAGCGAGGGCCGGATCGTAGGTTACCTGCTGGTGGCCGACCGGGACGCGGTCGACGCCGAGGAGATAGCCGTGGGCGCCGGGGTGAGCCGGGGCTCGGTGTCCCAGTCGGTACGTCGGCTGCGCGAGTTGGGGTTCGTCTCTCTGGTCAGCGCCCCCGGCCGACGTTCCAAGTTGGTCAGCATGGACGAGGACGTCTGGGGCGGGTTCCTGCGCAACGAACGCTCCTACCTGCGCCACCAGCGCGACCTGGCCGCGTCGGCCCTGGAACGCCTGCCCGACCTCGGTGAGTCCTCACGTCGACGGCTGGGCAACATGTACGACTACATGACCTGGTTGGACGGCTACCACGAGACCCTCCTGAGCCGGTGGGAGGAGTACAAGGCCCGCCGCGGCGAACGCGACGGGCCCAAGACCTCCAAGGAGCAGCGGAACGTCTAGCCCACCCGGGCGTGGTCGGAGCCCTGCGGCTCGCGCGGTCCGTCCGGCACCGCCCGCTCGTGCGGGATGACCAGCGGTGTCCTGGTGCGCGGATCGGGCATCACGTCGCAGTCCAACCCGAACACGGTGCGCACCCGGTCGGCGGTGACCACCTCGGCGGGCGGTCCGTCTGCCACGATCTCCCCGTCGCGCATCATCACCAGGCGGGTGGCGAACCGTGCCGCCTGCGCCAGGTCGTGCAGGACCGCCACGACGGTGCGACCCTGCCGGTGCAGTTCGGCGAACAGCTCCAGCAGGTCGTACTGGTGGGCGATGTCCAGGAACGTGGTGGGTTCGTCCAGCAGCAGGGTGGGACTGTCCTGGGTCAGCACCATCGACACCCAGGCGCGTTGACGCTGACCGCCCGACAGTGAACCCACCTGGGTCTCGGCCAGGTCGGTCAGGCCGGTGAGTTCCAGGGCACCGGAGATGGCGACCTCGTCCTCTGGACTCCACTGACGCAGCAGCGTGTGGTGCGGAAAGCGCCCTCGGGCGGCCAACGCCCGCACGGTGATGCCCTCCGGAGCCAGCGGGCTCTGCGGCAGCAGCGCGAGCTTGCGGGCGACCGCCTTGGCACGCTGGGAGCGCACGTCCTCCCCGTGCAGCAGGACCTTGCCCCGGACCGGCCGGTTCACCCGACCCAGCGCCTTGAGCAGGGTGGACTTCCCACAGCCGTTGGGGCCCACGATCACCACGAACTCTCCCTCGTCGACCTTCATGTCCAGATCGGACACGACGGGGTCGCCCCCGTAGCCGAGGGTGAGGCTCCGCGCGGCCAGCACCGGGGTGGTTTCGCCGTTCAAAGGGTTCCCTTTCGCCATTCGCGGATGAGCAGGTAGCCCAGGTACACGCCGCCCAGGGCCATGGTGAACACGCCGACCGGCAGCCCGTCGCCGACCGGCGACTGTTGCACGGCCAGGTCGGCGCAGACCAGGAGCAGTGCGCCCACCACCGCGGACAGCACCAGGTTGGGGCCGGGGGCGGCGCTGAGCCGGCGGGCGATCTGGGGCGCGGTCAGGGAGATGAACGCGATGGGTCCGGCGACGCTCACCGCGGCCGCCGACAGCACCACCGACAGCACGACCGCTCCGGTGCGCGTGGTGGTGGCGCCGGCCCCGAGTGAGTCGGCGAGTTCGTCGCCCATCTCGTTGACGGTGATCGGGCCGACCAACGCCAGCACGAACGGTACGGCCAGGGCCACGGCCACCCAGATGGTGGCGGCGTGGTCCCAGGACCGGGCGGCCAGGCTGCCGTTGACGTAGGAGGCGAGCACACCGGCCTGGTCACGAGCCATCACCGACACCACGAAGTGGGTGAGGGCGGTGGCCATGGCGGCCACGCCGATTCCGGCGATGATGAGGCGGCCCGGGTTGCGCAGTCCCGTTCCGGTCACCAGGTACACGATCACGATGGACAGGGTCGCCCCGGCCAGTGCCCCCAGGGGGACGGGGACGATTCCGGGCAGCGCGAGCGCGGCCACGGACGCGCCGGCCCCCGCACCGGCGGCGAGCCCGATCACGTCGGGGCTGCCGAGGGGGTTTCGGGTGACCGACTGGAAAAGGGCACCGGCCAGCCCCAGGGCCACACCGGTGCCGGCGGCGACGACCAGACGGGGACCGCGCAGGCGTTCGAGGGCGAACAGGTGGGTCGCCTCACCCTGCCCGCCGAGCGCGGTGGGGATCTGGGTCAGGGGGATGCCCAAGCGGCCGAGACTGAGGGTGGCCGCGGCCGCCACCAGAAGCACCAC
>NZ_DYZD01000413.1 GCF_020741345.1 Nocardiopsis listeri | reverse complement strand
GAATTTGAACAATCGGGGAGTCAGGTAAGTCCAACTAGGGGGTCTGACTTTTTGGATGAGTCTTACTCATACTACGGGGCTTTGGATGGCGAGGCGGGTAGTAGTTATCAGCTTTTTGCGAGGAAGAGGAGTAGTGTTGTAAGTATTAGCCTGACTTCTTCGCAAGAAATTTCAGAGGCTGCCTACCAAAATGCGATCAATAAACTTGAGCCACGTCTTGACGAAGATCTTAACGGGTTCATTCCTGAATGATTGAACAGGCAAGGTCGGATGAAGTTGTCTGATAGCTGAGATGGAATCCTTAGTCAGGCGACGCCGGCCATGAAGTGGTGGCGGCACAGGGTCGTGTACGACTCGTTGCCGCCGATGTGGACCTGAGCGCCCTCGTACACCATCACGCCATCGACCACCCGGGCGTTGTGTGTGGCGCGGTTCCCGCACCAGCAACGCGCGTAGACCGGGAGAACCTCTATCTTGTCGGCCAGCTCCACCAGGCGCTTCGAGCCCGGGAACAACTGCCCCTGGAAATCCGTCAGGATTCCGTAGCAGTACACGTCGATCCCCATGCCGTCGACCACGCCCGCCAACTGCCCGACCTGCTTGTAGGAGAGGAACTGGGCCTCGTCACAGATGACGTACGGGGCCTTGCGGTCGGCGACGTCGTCGTACAGGTCCAGGACATCCCCCACCTCGACCGCGGGGGACTTCAAGCCCAACCGGGACGAGATGATCCCGGAGCCGGCCCGGTCCTGCTTCGTGTAGAGCACGCCCTCACCCCCGCGAGAGTGGTGCTCCTGGAGAGCCATGGTGCTCTTGCCCGAATTCATCGAACCGGTGAAGTACTTCAGCTCCGCCATGCTTCTTCCTCGGTCGGGGGCGCTGGGCAGGGGCAGCGGCTCGGAGCGTGACCGAGACCAGAGGTGAACATACCAGCGGCGGGACCCTCTTATCTCACCCGCTCCGACGCCGTCACCCTCCATGCGCGCGGTGCATCATGCGCCTTGTCGATCGCCACGCATCGGGCACATCGCGTGGGTGGGCGCTCCCGAGTCCGCCGGGTGGCCGAAAGCGGCCGTCGCGCCCTCCGGGCTGTGGCGGAGCGCACCTCCTGATACACCCCCTGAAACACCCCTGATCAGGGCTTCGGGTTCGCGGGTTGGCGACTCGTTCGGAGCCGACTCGTCGTACCGTCATGGGGTGGTGTCCGTCGCCGAGGAGGGGGACCATCGACCCTGTGGTCGTATGGACGCACTTCGGCGGGCAAGGGCGCTCCGGAGCGTGAACAAGGGCTTCGATATATTTGGCGAACCTTGTCTTATTTCAAGGTCTCAACGTTGAGGGGGAAGTGGCATTGCGGCGTGGCCAGGTCACTAAGTTTGTGGAGAGCCGATGGTTCTCGAACGCGATGTTCGTCGTGATTCTGGTCAATGCCGTGATATTGGGATGGGCCACCTATGGGGGTTCTGCCCTTCCGTATCTCCTCATCGCGGAGCGGGTCATCGTCGGCATCTTCACCATCGAGATGTCGCTGAAGCTCTATGCCTGGCGGGGCAGGTTCTGGAAGGACTCCTGGAACTGGTTCGACTTCGGGGTGGTCGTCATCTCGCTGGTCCCGGCGACCGGGCCGTTCGCGGTGCTGCGGATCCTTCGGCTGCTGCGGGTCCTGCGACTCATCACCGCGGTTCCGCAGATGCGGCAGATCATAGGAGCACTCTTCAAAGCGGTCCCCGGCATGGGCACGGTGATCGGGCTGTTGCTGATCGTCATATACGTGTCGGCGATCCTCGGCCAGCAGATGTTCGGCGAGGACGTGCCCGAGTTCTTCGGTGACCTCGGCACCACGCTCTACACGATGTTCCTGCTCATGACCACGGAGAACTGGCCGGACGTCTCGGACGCGGTGTTGGAACAACATCCGCACGCGTGGATCTTCTTCGTCCTGTACATCGTGCTCACGGCGTTCATCATGCTGAACCTGGTGATCGGTGTGATCGTCACCGCGATGGAGCAGGAGTACAGCGCAGGTCGTTGGGAGGAGGACCAGGAGCTCGAACTGGTCCAGCACAACGAGGTGATGTCGAAGTTGGAGGAGTTGACCACTCAGGTCCAGTACCTGCAAAGCAGGATTCAGTCACAGGACCGGGACTCTCTCGTTGATCACTCCGTACCCCCGGCTGCTCCCTCTGCCAACAGCACCCACGGAGTTCCCCCATTCTCCTCAACGGAGGGCCCCGGTCCTGAGACCGAATCCCGGGAAGTTGATTAGTCCCCACCGCAAATCACATATCCCGGGAAAGGTGAGTGGTGGAAGGGGACCCACCGGGGAAAACGAGTAGTGAAACCCCCGGCGGGCCGTCCCCACCCTCGATGAGAATTATGTAGGACGCGGGCGCGCCCGCGCGACGGTTTCGAGGATTCTCTTCGAGGTTTTCTTCGCGCGGGACCCCCTTACAGGGGCGAACCCGACAATTCTACGGTCACGGGTTGGATACGCTCCGCACTGAATCTTCGGCGGCCCTGTCCGTTGAGGTCGCGGTGACCGAATCCCTCTCGGTGGCCCCGTAGGCCGTCAGTCCCGAGGTAGGACGAACGATCCCTTGCCGTTCACGATCCGCACGTAGCCGAGGTCTGCGAGATGGGCAGTGGTCTTGCGAACGGTGCCTCTTGCGAGACCGAACTCCTGAACCAGGCCGGCGATGCTCGGGATGGGGCGGTTCACGGGGTAGTCGCCGCGTTCAATGCGGGCGATCATCACCGCGGTCAGCTGGAGCCACACCGGATCGGGGCCTTCGTAGTCCAGTTCAGAGTCAGGACCGTAGCCAGCGGGAATGCTTGTGTCTGCCATGACCCGACGCTGACAGGTAGTGCCTTACCAGATAAATCTGAGACAGGCTATGGCTAGCCATGGCATGGTAAAGGTATGGTTACCTGAACCAACAGGGACCCCGGCGACGTGCGGACACACGCCCCGGGGCCGTGGCCGACCTGACGAAGACAGGACGACGATGAAGATCCTACTGGCCCTATTCGCCATGCTCGTGCGGCTCTCTCGACCCTCGCGAGGCCTGCACACCACCCCCTACGGCTACGCACACCAGCTCACCTCGGAGATCCGCCGTCGCTCCCGTCGGGTTCGGCGCTACGCCAGGAATCTGCCCGAGGCGACCGTGAGGGTGTGCTGCGCATGAACATCGACGTTCCCGGGCTTTCCGAGTCCTTCGAGTCCTTTGGGCTCTCATCTGTCCATCCGACCGCGTCGACCTCCGGGGCCACGCGGTCCGACGAGTTGGTCGAGGGGATCTGCCGGCTCCTCGAACACCCCGGTCGGCCGGCTCACGCCGCCCGGACGCTGGCGAGGGCCGACCGTCTCTTCTCCGAGCTCGACCGGCGGATCCGTTCCGGTGAGCCCCTGCCCTCCACCTGGCTCGCCTCGGTGGTGCGGTCGTCCGTTCCGCCGGACGAGCGGGGGATCGCCTATGACTACGCCACCCATTGCTACGACTCGGTGAGCGAGGCGCTGCGGGAGGCCGGGGGAGTGGTGGCCGCCTGGCGGGCGCTGGCCGAGGCGGGCCGGTACTGGCGACGGTTGAACGACGCGCTCGTCGAACGCTCCCCGCTGCCCGAACCCTGGTTGCGCGAGCCGCTTCGGGAGTAGGTCCCAAGCCTGGTGGCCCCGGCGCCCACACCCTCACGCCGGGGCCACCGGCCCGCACCCGGGCACCTTCTCGCCGAGGTGGTCCGGTGCCCGTCCACCTCTTCGCGGAGTTATCCACAGGCGCGAAGCGTGCTCTGGTGCGAGGGTTCTTCCCGTGATCCCATTGATTTCGGGGGGACCCCTGGGCTCCGCACCTCACGCTGCCCGAAATCTCTGTCGGGAGACGTCCACAAAGGCGCCGGCGTCGATAGAGGACGGTTTCCGTTCCACGGGGAGGCGTATATGAGAAAAGGTCTGATCGAAGCAGTCGCCTTGGTGCCGCCTTCCATTCCGATGCTTTCATCCCGCTGTTTCAGTTTCGATATCCCGGGCGACAGAAATGACCCCTCGCCCGGTGGCCACCGTTCGTCGATGGTCGCGGTGACGGGTACGGTTCGCGGTTCCTCGGGCCCCTTGGCCCGGGTTCCGGGGGCGCATCATCGCCGTGCCTCGGGGCGATCCACCCCGGCCGGTGAGTGACGTGGGCTTTGGTAGCGCCGAGGGCGGGAGCTAAGAGCTCATCTCATTTGGATCCTCGGTGGTCCGGCCCAGTGTCGATGGTCGAGCGGTTGGTGCCGGACGGATTGTGGGAGCTGTTCCAAGCCTTGCAACCCTTGATTCGTGCGATACCGCCCATCAGGTCCAGGCGAGGCCGCAGGTGGCGTAAGCCGGGCAAGCTCCACGGTGACAAGGGCTACGACTACGACCATCTGCGCCGATGGCTGCGTGAACGCGGAATCGTCCATCGTCTGGCCCGCAAGGGTGTGGAGTCCTCGAAGCGGTTGGGACGGCACCGCTGGCAGGTCGAGCGCACCATGGCCCGGCCGGCCGGATGCCGCCGTCTCCATCGTCGCTACGAGCGCGAAGCCGAGCACTTCCTCGCGTTCGCCGGTATCGCCTGCACGTTGATTTGCTTCCGCAGACTCACCAAATGAGATGAGCTCTAAAGAACAGTGAGGATGAGGGAGAGCTGCTCGGTGTGGGTCTGACTTCCTAAAAAACTGACGCATCTGACGGTGTTGTCCTGGCCGGGACCCGTCGGCTCCCACCGAGTGGTTCTCCACATGGTCTGGAAAGCCGGACCCGGACGGGATGTGACTTCATAGGACCCTGTTCAACGTGCCCCATCACTGTTGCGTCCACCCGGATCGGTTCGGTCATCCAGCACAAGAAGCGAAGGAGACCGTTCCACGATGACCACCACCGTGCTCACCACCGCTACGCAACCCGTGATCGTGGCCGGTATCGACGCGCACAAGGACACCCACCATGCAGTTGTGCTCGATGACAAGGGGCTGCGCATCGCTGACCAGGAGTTCGCGGCCACCACCCCCGGATACCGTGACCTCCTCGATTGGCTCACCCACTTCGGTCTCCTGGACCGGGTCGGTATCGAGTCAACCGGTTCCTACGCCGCAGGGTTGACCAGGCACCTGCTCGACGCTGGTATCGACGTGGTGGAGGTGAACACGCCCCACCCTCACACCAGGGCCCGCAAGGGCAAAGACGACGCGATCGACGCCGAAGCCGCCGCACGCAAAGTACTGGCCGGGGAAGCCACCGCCAAACCCAAGACCACGACCGGTGTCGTGGAGTCAATCAGATTGCTCTCACTGACGCGAAACTCCGCAGTCAAAGCCCGCTCGGCCGCACTGACCCAACTGCAGAACGCGCTGATCACCGCGCCCGCCCGAGTGCGTGAGCACATCACCGCACGCGGTGGGCGAGGCAAGGCGTCCCAGTGCGCCAGGCTCCGCCCCGACACCGCACGACTGGACGACCCGGTTCAAGCCGCGAGGATGGCCCTGCGCACCCTGGCCAGACGCGTGCACGACCTGGATGAGGAGATCACCGCCGTCCAGACCCAACTGGATCGGCTCGTGGCCCGGACCGCACCGACTCTCGTCTCCCGAGTGGGGATCGGTACCGGGCATGCGGCCCAGCTGCTGGTCACCGCCGGCCAGAATGTCGACAGGCTCGGCTCGGAAGCCGGTCTCGCTCGCTTGTGCGGTGTCGCGCCGGTTCCTGTCAGTTCAGGCAAGTCCCGCAGGATGAGACTGCATCGTGGTGGAGACCGGCAGGCCAACCGTGCCCTGCACATGATCGCTGTGTGCAGGCTCCGCTATGACCAGCGAACTATCGACTACATGCACCGCCGTAGTGCCGAGGGCCTGTCGAAGAAGGACGTGTTGCGCTGCCTCAAGCGCTTCATCGCTCGGGAGGTCTTCCACGATCTCAGGACTGACCTCGACCTCACTTGACATCTATAGGACCGTCCCGGCACGAAACACCTGGGGTTGTTGGGTGGGGGTGGGTTCTTCCTCCT
>NZ_DYZD01000412.1 GCF_020741345.1 Nocardiopsis listeri | reverse complement strand
TCGGTGACCCCTTGGGGGTCGTCAGCGGGGCCAGGACGAAAAGACCGAACAACAGGTACAGCACGTGTTCGGTGACGGCCTGGGGTACGGCCGGGTAGTTCGCGTACCCGGGCTGGCCGAAGGGGGAGAAGCAAGCCGCCAGGTAGGCGCAGACGGCCGCCACCCAGGCCAGGCTCGGGCGCCTCATGAGCAGTCGGTAAGGAGCCGGGACGCGATCCGGCGCGGCATCCGCCGTCACGGAGAGCGTGGCCAAGGCCATACCGACCGCGACGTAGCCGAACCACTTCAGCGGCCACTCCTGTTGGATCGCCCAGGGTTCGAAGGCGGGTCCGTGAACGTAGACCGTGTAGGCGATGCCCACGACCACGGGCAGGAGCAGAACCGCGAGGATGCGACGGGACCGACCGACAGGATCCTCCACACGTCGGGCGAACAGGTGAAGGAGCCAGGCCAGGAAGGGCAGGAGAGCGTAGAAGGCCACCTCCGTCGCCAGGCTCCAGGTCTGCTCCATACCCAGAACGCGCGCGTTCTCCTGGTAGATGTGCAGTAGCAGCATCGGCCGGACGACCTCCCACAACGTGTGGACGGTGTCCCGGTTGAGCAGGACCAGGGTCACCACGGCCAGCAGCCAGTAGGCGGGCATGGTCCGCAACAGACGGCGCCACAGGTAGGGACCGACCCTGGGCCTCTTCGTCCCGAGGATCGTCGCCGCCACGAACGGCCTGTACAGCAGCACACCCGAGAGCACGAAGAAGATCGGCAAACTCACGTGTAACTGGTGGAGCATGACCCCGGCGAAGCCGTTCCCGGGAAAGTCACCGACACCGACCTGACCGGCGCTGAGCGCCACATGCGTGGTGAGCACCCCCAACGCGGCCAGGCCCCGCATCCCCTCCAACTCTGGAAAGTAACGCCTTTTCGTCTTCAATGCCAAGGCATCGGAGTCACTTGTTCCGACAGCGACCACAGGAAACTCCTTTAACGATGTTCGGTATCCCAGGATCACCCCAGGGAATACAGGCCGCTTCTCACATATTGCTCTCATAACCCGAGATCCGAAAGTTCTTCATTCTTGCCGTCGCGAAACTTCAACTCTCCAGGAGAAATCAGACGAAAGGAGAGTGAGTAGCCTTACCGAGAAAGCAACCCACGTACTCGACCAGGAATTGGCCGGAAAATCCCGGAAAGGAAGAGGAGCGATGTGCGGAATCGCGGGGTTCATGTCCCTTGGACCCGGCCCCGGAGCGGGTGCGGAAGGACTGACCGCGATGACGGACACACTGGCCCACCGGGGACCCGATGGTGGTGGGCAGACCCACCATGATGGTGTCTCCCTGGGCTTTCGACGTCTGGGCGTCATCGCTCCGGGGGGAGGCGACCACCCGTTGGAGGGCCCGGACGGGAACGTGGCCCTGGTCTGCAACGGTGAGATCTACAACGAGCCGGAACTACGCGCGGAGCTCAGCGCCAGGGGCCACCGATTCACCACCCCGTACGACACCGAAGTGATCATCCATCTCTACGAGGAGATGGGGACGGATCTCCTGAGTCGACTACGGGGACAGTTCGCCTTCGCCCTCCACGATCGGGGCAGAGGCCGCCTATTCCTCGCCCGGGACCAGATCGGCGTCCTTCCTCTGCACCACGCGCTGACCCCCGACGCCTTCGTCTTCGGGTCGGAGGCCAAGGCGATACTGGCGTTCCCCGGTGTGGAGCGGGCCGTGGACCTGGTCGGACTCGACCAGGTCCTGACCTTTCCCGGTCTCGTGAGTCCACGGACCATGTTCAAGGGGGTGGAGACGCTACCCGGTGGCCACTACCTGCTGGTCGAGAACGGAAAGGTGGAGCGCCGGCGGTACTGGGACCTCCACCGGCCGGATCCCCACGCACCGGAGAAGAGCGAGGTGGAGTACACCGAACGGCTCCTGGAGCTACTCGACCGCTCCGTCCGTCGCCGACTGCGCGCCGACGTCCCGGTCGGGCTCTATCTGAGCGGCGGCCTGGACTCTTCGCTCATCGCGGCCCTGGCCGAGCGGGCGTCCCCCGGGCACCCCACCTTCTCCGTCGCCTTCCCCGGCACCGACATCGACGAGTCCGGTTACCAGCGGCTCGTGGCGGACCGGCTCTCCTCGGTCCACCACGAGACACGGATGGGGTCCTCCGAGATCGTCGATCACCTGTACGCGATGGTCCTGCACGCGGAGACACCGGTGAAGGAGAGCTACAACGTCTGTTCCCTGGCCTTGGCCGACAGCGCCAGGGAGGCCGACGTGCGGGTGGTCCTGTCGGGAGAAGGCGCGGACGAGCTGTTCGGTGGCTACGTCGGGTACCGCCTGGACGGGTTGGGCCCCGGGGCGCCCAGCCGTGGGAGCTTGTTGGAGGAAGCCCTCGAACGCAAGGTCCGCACACGCTTGTGGGGCGATCCCGACGTAGGGTACGAGCGCTCCTACCACACTTGGCGACGTTCGAAGGCGCCGTTGTACTCCGAGGCCGTGCGCGCGAGCTTCGGCCAGGTGGACTGTCTCCGACACCCGGTGGTGGACAACGGTGCCCTTAGCGGTCTCGACCCCCTGAGCCGGCGCTCCTACCTGGACCTGCGTCTGCGGCTGGCGGACCACCTCCTGGGCGATCACGGGGATCGCATGGCGATGGCCCGATCGGTCGAAACACGCCACCCCTTCCTGGACCTGGACGTGGTGGAGTTCGCCGCCACCGTCCCCCCGAAGTTGAAGGTCAACGCGTCGGGAGAGAAGTATCTCGTGCGCAGGGCCGCCGAGCGCCTCGTACCCGAAGCGATCCTGGGCCGCGAGAAGTTCGGTTTCCGAGCCCCCGGAAGCCCTTCCGTTCTCAGAGCCGGAGCCGAGTGGGTCGCGGACGTCCTCTCTCCCGCCCTGATCGCCAGGCAGGGTTACTTCGATCCGACCGTGGTGGAACGTCTCCGTCAGAGATCCCTGTCCCCCGACGCCGACCTGAATCCACACCATGAGGACGACCTGCTGTTCGTCGTGTTGACCTTCGGCATCCTGCTGGACCTGTTCGGTCTTCCCGATCTCAACTGAACCACCCCCTGCCGACACCGGGCCCGACGAAAGGAACGGTATGGAGTTCGAGCCAGTCCACGAGATGGTGAGCCGCACCGCGAGGGAGCACCCGGACCGAACGGCCTTGGAGGGGCCGAACGGACGAATGTCCTACGCGGAACTGGACACCGAGGTACGAAGGTGGTCCCACGCCCTGGTCAGCACGGGAGTGCGGCCGGGAGCCCTGGTCCCCCTGCTCGTTCGAGATCGAGCCCTGCTGGTAACGGCCCTTCTGGCGGTCCTCCGGTCGGGTGGGACGGTGGTGCCCCTGGACGTTTCGGGCCCACCCGGTCAGGTGGCCATGGCGTTGGGCGCCACATCACCCGAACACGTGGTCACCGACACGGAGCCCGAACCGGGAGTGCTCTCCCTGCTCTCGGAGTTCGCCCCGAGAGCGGACATCGTCACGGGGCCGGGCGAGCCCTCAGCGGAGGTCCCCGCGCACAAGGGCGCCCCCGACGATCCCTGCTACGTGTTCTTCACATCGGGTACCACGGGCCGCTCCAAGGGGATCGTCGGAAGGTCGAGGGCGCTCCCCCCCTATTTGCGCTGGGAGGGTGAGCTGGTGTGCGCCGGCCCCGGTCTTCGCGTCGCGCAACTGCACTCACCCGGGTTCGACGCGATCCTGCGCGACGTCCTCCTGCCCCTGACCACCGGCGGCACCCTCTGCCTTCCCACCCCGGACGTCGTCACCGACCCTGCTGCGCTGTGCCGCTGGATCGACGATTCCGGGGTGAACCTCCTCCACTGTGTGCCCACCGTGTTCCGCGGATTCCTATCGGCCGCCGAAGCGAACGGGACACGGTTCTCCCGGCTCCGGCATGTGGCCCTCTCCGGTGAACGGCTGCACCCCTCCGACGTGGCCCGGTGGACGGCACTGTGCGGAACGAACGGGCCCACGCTGATCAATCTGTACGGGCCATCCGAAACGACCATGACCAAGACCTACCACCCGGTCACGGCGGCCGACGCCCAACGCGAGACCGTGCCCGTGGGACGGCCGATCCCCGGAACCGAGGTGCTGTTGCTGGACGAACACGGCGACGCGTGCCCCCCTGGTGAGGTCGGGGAGATACATCTGCGCACTCCCGACGCGGCCCTGGGATACCTGAACGACCCCGAGGCCACCGCCGCCGCCTTCACACGGTCGGTCGAAAACGGCCGCGAGGAGATCGTCTACCGGACCGGGGACTTCGGCCGGTTGCTGTCCGACGGTGAACTGGAGTTCCTCGGACGGACGGACCAACAGGTCAAGGTCGGCGGTGTCCGGGTGGAGATGGAAGGCGTGGAGGCACTGCTCCGGGAGGTCTCCGGTGTCGACGACGCGGCCGTTGTCGTACACGATGAGGGCTCGGGACCGGCTCGGTTGAGGGTGTTCCTCCAGGCCGAACGTCTACCCGATCCCGCTCTCCTCCGCGCGCGGTTGTCGCACCACCTCTCCGACGCGGCCCTCCCAGACGCCTTCGTCCGAATGGACCGCCTCCCGCGGACCGTGAGCGGCAAGGTGGACCGCCGGGCACTGCCGTCGGAGATCGCGACGTCCACCACCGCGTTGACGGAGCCGACCACTCCCCTGGAGCGGACACTGGCCGCGGTCTGGACGCAGATCCTGCCCATGGCCGGAGTCGACGTCCACCGATCGTTCTTCGACGCCGGCGGCACGTCCCTGCTCGTCCTCGAACTGCTGAACCGGATCCGACAGCGGACCGGGGTCGAGGTCCCCCTCGTTTCCTTCCTCGTCGAACCGACCATCGAGGGGGCCGCCCGTCTGGTGGGGGAGGCGTTGTTCTCCGACGAGGCCATAACCGACCTGTTCACCGACGACGAGGAGGAAGACCTCCTTCGACCTCGGGACGAACAGCCCACCGAGGAGGCCCCATGACGCGCGCACAGAACCCGGACGAAAGCACCGGAGGCCGGCCCTCCCCCCGCCAGACCGGGATCCTGGCACGGGAGATGGAGAACGCCCTGCTCGCCCATCCCGAGGTGATCGACTGCGCCGTTCGCTATCACGGTCCAGGCGAGATCGAGCCCGCACCCCCGAACTGCACCACGTGCGGCATCTCGGGTCGATACCCCGGGATCTCCTTCGACGCCGCAGGGGTGTGCGGGCTGTGCCTCACCTACGAGCGGGACAAGGAACGTGTCCATTCCTACTTCGGGACGCGCGAAACCCTGCTCGAACGTCTGCGCTCGGCGACGGAGGAACGCGGAGCCTCCCATGACTGTCTACTGCTCTTCAGCGGAGGCAAGGACAGCACCTACGTGCTGTACCAGCTGGTCTCCATGGGTCTGCGCGTCATGACCTTCACGTTCGACAACGGGTTCATCTCACGCGCGGCGCTGCACAACGTGGAGAGTGTCACCTCCGCGCTCGGAGTGGAGCACGTCACCATGTCCCACGACGACCAGGAGCGCGTCTTCCTGGAGAGCCTGAACGAACACAAGAGCGTGTGCAACGGATGCTTTCGCTCACTTCTCGAACTCAGCACCCGACTCGCCCATGAAAGGGGCATCCCCTCCATCGTCACGGGTCTGTCGCGTGGACAGATCATCGACGAACGACTCTCCTGGTTCCACTCCCAAGGGGTGTTCGATCCCGAGAGGATCGAGCGGGACCTGCGTGCGGGCCGCACCGTGTACCACCGGGGGAGGATCGGGAACGAGGCCCTGGACTCGGTGGACGTGGTGGATTTCTTTCGCTACAGCGACGTGTCCAAGGAGGACATCCGGCGGTTCCTGCGCACACACTCACCCGCGTGGGCGGAACCCACCGACACCGGTTTTTGCAGCTCGAACTGCATGATCAACGACGTGGGCGTGTACGTGCACACGATCGAGCGGGGGTTCCACAACTACGAGTCCCCGACCCGGTGGGAGGTACGACTGGGCCACCTGGGCCGAGAGGAGGCCGACGGTGAACTGCGCGAGCCCGTCAACACCGCCCGAGTACGACGTGTGCTCTCTCGGCTGGGATACGCCGACCCCGGTTCTCGAAGCTCGTTGGAGCGACACTTCACGGGATACGTCGTCACCCCCGGGACGACGGCGGGGATCGTCCGCGCCTCGGTACCCGCCGAGACGGCCCCTCCTCCCCTTCCCGGCCGCCTGGTGCGCGTGGCGGACATCCCCCGGCCACGCGGTTCCGTGGATGGTCGGGCACTGGAACTCATGCCCGTCCTGGACGAGGACGGAGCGGTTCCGCGAGCACCCTCGCCATCCGACTCCTCCACCGGGTCATCCGCACGTCAAGCCCTCGTTCCGGTCCTGCCCGGACAACGGCACCTCCTGGAACTCGCCGCGGGCGGGGGCGGCCTCGGCACCTACGCCCAAGCGCTCCTGCTGGAAACCGAGGGCGTAGGCGTCCACGGGGTGCGACGTGCCCTCACGGAACTGGTCCTCCTCCACGAGGCCCTCAGACTCCGGTTCGTCCGCGAGGGGGACCAGTGGCGTCAGGAAGCGGGCAACGCCGAGAAGGTCCTGGCGCTGAGCCGACTGGACCTGTCCCGGCACGAGCCCGAAGAACAGACCGAACTCCTCCATCGCGCTCTACGACGCACCCGCTCCCGGGCGGACTCCCCTGAGGGGCCACGTCTTCAGGCGGTCGTGGTGGAACGTGGAGGCGGTTCCGTGCTCCTCCTGCTCGTCCTGCACGCCCTGGTGGCCGACCCCGGGTCCTGGCGCACCCTCCTCAAGGACCTGGGAGACCTTTGGTCGGGGACCACTGCGCCGCGGGTGCCCCCTTCCTTCCTGTCCGAGGTCGAGCGCCGGGCCCCCGAGTCTGCGCCCGCATCGCACCCGGCCGACCGCGCACCGCACGTACCGGTGGCGTCGACCCTCCTGCGCGGCGCAAGGCACGGTCTCGACGAGTTGTGCCACGCTCTCTCGTCATCGCTCCTCGCCTTCTTCCCCGAGGGCCTCTCCCTGGTGATGACGGACCACACCCTCCGGGAACCCGGGATCGTCGGGCCTCTCACCGGACCACTGCGAACGATCGGGGCCTTGGAGGG
>NZ_DYZD01000411.1 GCF_020741345.1 Nocardiopsis listeri | reverse complement strand
CCGAGCCCTGTGCGGGCCCGCACGTCCGCGCGGATCCGCTCCACCCGGTCGGCGTGGCCGACCCCGTACTGCGGCAGACCGTCGGTCCAGCGGGTCACCCGGGTTTCGACGGGCCGGCCGGTCCGGCCGGTCACCTTCGTCAGGTCGGCGAGGGCGGCGGCGGCCAGTTCCTCGTCGGAGCGGTCCAGGACGTTCGCCTCGCGAAAACGTCCGATGGAGCACCGAAGAACGACCAGGTCCGCGCCCGGTTCGACCCTATCCAGCTCCCGGGCGATCCAGGGCCACTTGTTACTGGAGAAGGTCGCGGCCTTGATGGTGGTCCCCTCCCCCGCCGGAACCAGGAAACCCGTGCCGGTCAGGGGCTCGGGGAACGCGGAGGCGGGCAGGGCGAAGGTCACCAGGGCCATGCTCGCGTAGTCGACGCCGCGCAGCTCACGGGCGGCGATGGGCGCGGTGTCGGCGAGGAGCCGGGAGGCCTCGGCGGCCGGGCAGGCCAGCAGCACCGCGTCGCAGGTGAGCTCCTCGACCCCCTGCGCGCCCTCCAGCCGCACGCTCCAGCCCTGTGGAGTGCGGGCGAGGGTCCGAACCCGGGTGCCGGTTCGCAGGTCCTTCTGTCGAGCGGCCAGAGCGTCCACGACCGACGCGACTCCGCCGCGCAGGGAGGCGAAGACCGGGCCGGTCTTGGTGGGTGCCGAACCCCGTCCCTTGAGGCTTCGGTGCACCGCTCGCATCAGCGAACGGTCCGATCGGGCCATCGGAGCGATCTGCGGCAGGGTGGAATCGAGGGAGAGTTCCTCGGCCCGGCCCGCGTACACACCGCCGAGCAGGGGTTCGACCAGTCGTTCCACCACCTGGCGCCCCATTCGGGTGCCCACGTAGGTCGCCACCGGCACGTCCGAACGCACCGGGGTGCTCGGCCAGACCAGGTCCAGCGCGGCCCGCGCGGTCCCGATCGGGGACAGCACCCCACTGCGGGCCAGGGCCCGAAGGTCCCCGGGCACGCCCATGAGCTGGCCCTTGGGCAGGGATCGAATGCGTCCACGGCTGTAGACGGCGGCCGATCCGGGTCCGGGGTGGACGATCCGATCGTCCAGTCCGAGCTCGGAGAACAGCTCCACCGCCTCGGGTCTGCGTGCGAGCACCGCCTCGGCCCCGGCGTCGACGGAGACCCCGGCCACCGGTGAGGCGCGCAGTTTGCCTCCCGGTACGTCCGCGGCCTCCAGCACGGTGGTGGTGATCCCCCGGGCGTTGAGACGGTACGCGGCGGTCAATCCGGAGACCCCGCCCCCGACCACGACGACATGCGGTGCTTCAGCCATGCCTCCAGCTTTCCAGATGCCGTGTGTCACAACGCTTCGCCTCGCCCCTACGGGACGTCGGACGCCCGGATGTGCCCCGACGACCCGTGACCGGGGGGCGTCCGACCCGTTGTCCTGCCGTTATCGGAAGAGCAGAACGCGATCCGGCCCCGCCCCGTCGAACCGGCATGGACACTTCAACGCCTGCGCGTCCGGGGCGCATCGTCACGGTGATGACCTCCGCCGTCCTGGGCGCACTGTTACTGACCTCCTGCGGCGCGACCTCGGAGCAGGCGGACTTCGAGTCCGCCGGGAGTTCGGCCCCCGAGTCCCGGGACCTCACCGCGCCCGAGAACGCCGACGCCGAGGCCCCCGAGGGGGTGGAGGGGGCCGAGCGGGGCGGCGAAGAGGCCGAGTCCGCCGACACGGTCGGCTCCGACGTGGAGATCGACGACCGGCGACTCATCCACACCGCGCACATGACCGTGCGGGTGCAGGACGTGGCCCGGTCCGCCGAGGACGCCAAGGAGCTGACCCGGGGGCTGGACGGGTACGTCGCCTCCGAAGAGCTGTCCACGCCCGCCGACGGCACCCCCGAGGGGTCACTGACCCTGCGCATCCCCAACGGGGAGTACGAGGGGGCGCTGACCGACCTGGCCGAGCTCGGCGACCGCTCCGACATCGAACGGTCGGTGGAGGACGTCACCGAGGAGATCGCCGACGTCGAGAGCCGCATCGAGTCCTCCGAGACCGCGCTGGAGTCGCTGCGCGGCTACCTGGAGGAGGCCGAGAACGTCGACGACCTGCTCCGGGTGGAGCGGGAGATCCAGGACCGGCAGGCGGACCTGGAGTCCTTCCAGGCCCGGTTGGAGACGTTGCAGAACCAGACCTCGTACTCGACGGTGCACCTGACCCTGCGTCCTCCCTCCACCTACCTGGAGGAGCGGTCCGACGACGAGTCGATCGGTTTCCTGGGCGGGCTGGAGCGCGGGTGGCGAGCGCTGCTCTCGCTGGGCGAGGGCCTGGCCGTGGTCGTGGGCTGGTTGCTGCCGTTCGCCCTGGTCGCCGCGGTGATCGGGGCCTGGCCGCTGTGGCGCCTGCGTCGCCGTCGGCAGGAGAACCCGAAGCCCGAGGGCCGGACCGGACGTCGCTTCGGGCGCCGGCTCGGGCGGGTGCGTCCTCGCCGGCACCAGGCGGTGGCGACCACGCCCACCGGGACGACCTCGACGGTCGAGACCGCCCCCGAGGCCACCGAGGACACGGAGCGCTCCGACGACGACTCGGGATCCGGTGACGAGGGTTCCGACGGCCGGTCGGGTTCTTGACCCCGTCCCACCCAGGACACGCCGACGCCCGGCTCCCGTAACGGGGCCGGGCGTCGGCGTGAGAACGGTCGGCCCACGGGGCCGGGCCGTTGGAACGGACCGCTAACCCGCGGTCTCCTCGTGCACGAACGCGGTGAGGCGCTCCAGCATGGTCGGGTCGGTGGTCGGCAGCACCCCGTGACCCAGGTTGAAGATGTGGCCCTCGGCGGCGCGCCCGCGGGAGAGGATGTCGCGCGTACGGTCGGCGACGACCTCCCAGGGGGCGAACAGGGTCGCCGGGTCCAGGTTGCCCTGCAGGGCGATGCCCGGTTGGACCCGCTGGGCGGCCTTGTCCAGCGGCACCCGCCAGTCCACGCCCACCACGTCGGCGCCGGCCTCCCCGAGCAGGCCGAGGAGTTCGCCGGTACCCACGCCGAAGTGGATGCGCGGCACCTCGTACTCACTGAGCTGACCGAAGATCCAGGAGGTGTAGGGCAGCACCGAGGCACGGTAGTCCTCGGCGCTCAGCGCGCCGACCCAGGAGTCGAACAGCTGGACCGCGCTGGCCCCCGCCTCGATCTGGGTGCGCAGGAAGCCGAGCGAGATGGCGGCCAGACGGCGCATGAGCTCGTCCCACAGCTCGGGCTCGCCGTACATGAGCGCCTTGGTGTGCTCGTGGTTCTTGGAGGGCCCGCCCTCGATCAGGTAGGAGGCGAGCGTGAACGGCGCCCCGGCGAACCCGATGAGCGGCTTGTCGCCGAGCTCGCCGACGATCTGGCCGACCGCTTCGGTGATGAAGTGGACGTCGTCGGGTTCGATGTCGCGCAGCCGCTTGATGTCGCCGGCGCCACGGATCGGGTCCTCGACCACGGGACCGACCCCGGGCTTGATGTCGAGGTCGATACCGATGGCCTTGAGCGGGACGACGATGTCGCTGAAGAAGATCGCGGCGTCGACGTCGTAGCGGCGTACGGGCTGCATGGTGATCTCGGTGACCATGTCAGGGCGCGTACACGACTCCAGCATCGGCACGTCGGCGCGGACCTGGAGGTACTCGGGCAGGGAACGCCCGGCCTGGCGCATGTACCACACCGGGGTGTGGCTCACGGGAAGGCGCCGGCAGGCACGAATGAATGGAGAGTCTTGAAGCGTCACACCTTGATCGTGCCATGCCCTTCGCAAAGGTCCCACTCGGATCACCGGGCGGGACCGGGCACGGTCTCGACCCCGTCCGCCCGGGACGTGAGGGGAAACCGCGCCGAACCCGAGGGGGATTCGGGCGCGAACCTGCGCGGTTGACGGTTTCGCGGTCCCAAGATCATCACAAAAGCCCGACACGCCGGGGGATCTGCGACCCCCCGCCGGTGACTCGTGCCACCGTCGACCAGTGCCCACCATCACACCATCGGCGGGACACGTCCCGACGACCCCCGCCAGGACGTGATCACCACAATATGAAGGCTGACGTTTCCACCATGCCCGATGTCGGTAGCGCCGAGAACGCACAAGACACGTTCCGGCGAGCGGTCGAGGCCCTGCGGTCCCCTCTGCTGCGCCCCGAGATCGCCGTCCGGGAGATCCCCCCGCCCCAACGGTTGGCGCCGCACTCCGCCGCCGTCTCGGCCGAGGTCACCGTCCAGGACGAGGAGATCGCCTGGGGACGACTGATCGTCCTGTACGACCCCGAGAACACCCGTGACTGGCCCGGGCCCTTCCGGGTCGTGTGCCAGGCCAACTCGGAACTGGAGTCGGAGATCGCCACCGATCCCCTGCTCGGCCCGGTGGCCTGGAGTTGGCTCACCGACGCCCTGGAGGTCAACGAGGCCACGCATCACACGTTGAGCGGGACCGTCACCAGGGCGACGACGGAGGGGTTCGGCACCAAGGCGCACGAAGGCGCCAACACCGAGGTCGAGATGCGCGCCTCGTGGACGCCGGAGTCGGACGATCTGACGCCTCATGTGAACGCGTGGCTGGCCCTGCTGGCCTCCGCCTCCGGTCTGCCGCCCCTGGACGTCACCGACATCGCACGCCAACGTTCACGCCCCTGAGGGGTCCTTCGAAGGATGCCCCGGGCACCGTTCCACGGTCGCCACGGGGCGGCCCATATCCGCGTTCGGTGGCCACAGCGCATACCGTAGTGGTGTGGCGAACGCGTTGAACTCCAAGACAGACTCCCGCGAAACCGACAACGACGAATCGGAGAGGGCGCCTCTGCTGCGGGAACCACGCGAGGGCCTTCCCCAGGTCACGGCGGATCCCGACACCCTCGCGGGTGTGGTCGCGGCGCTCGGCGCCGGTTCCGGCCCCGTCGCGGTGGACGCCGAGCGTGCCTCCGGTTACCGGTACGGCCAACGTGCCTACCTGGTCCAGCTGCGCCGTGAGGGTTCCGGTTCGGCCCTGATCGATCCGATCGCCTGCCCCGATCTGAGCCGGGTCAACGACGCGATCGACGGGGCCGAAGTGGTGCTGCACGCGGCCCACCAGGACCTGCCCTGCCTGACCGAGGTGAACCTGCGCCCCTCCAGGTTGTTCGACACCGAACTGGCCGGGCGTCTGCTCGGGTACCAGCGGGTCGGTCTGGGGTTCATGGTGGAGCGGCTGTTGAACCTGCGCCTGGCCAAGGAACACTCGGCGGTGGACTGGTCGCAACGACCGCTGCCCGAGGACTGGCTGCGCTACGCGGCCCTGGACGTGGAGATCCTCATCGAGCTCCGGGACGGTCTGGAGCGGGAGCTGGAGGAGAGCGGGAAGCTGGGGTGGGCCCGGGAGGAGTTCGCCTCGGTCCTGGCCGCGCCGCCCAAAGAGCCGCGCCCCGACCCCTGGCGGCGCACCTCCGGCATCCACAAGGTCCGCAACCAGCGCTCCCTGGCCGCGGTGCGCGAGCTCTGGTACGAGCGCGACCGCATCGCCCAGGAGCGCGACACCTCTCCCGGTCGGGTGCTGCCCGACGTCGCGATCGTGGAGGCGGCCACCGCCATGCCGCGCACCGTCCCCGAGCTGACCAGGATCCGCCAGTTCGGCATCAAGCTGGCCAAGCGCTACCTGAACACCTGGATCAAGGCGATCAACCGGACCCGGGACATGGCCCAGGCCGAGCTTCCACGCCCCAACGCCCCCGGTGACGGACCGCCCCCGGTGAACCGGTGGGCCGACCGCGCCCCCGAGGCCGCACGGCGCCTCGACGCGGCCCGCTCCACGGTGACGAGGATCGCCGAGGAGGTCGTGATGCCCACGGAGAACCTGCTGCTGCCGGACAGCGTCAGAAGGTTGGCGTGGGCACCTCCGAAGACCGTGGACCCGGACTCGGTGGGTGAGTTCCTGCGCTCTCGAGGGGCCCGGAACTGGCAGGTCGGGCTGACCTCACGGGCACTGGCCGACGCTTTGCGCGAGGCTGAGAAGGAATAGCGATTACCCCATCACGACGCATTGAACCCTAACGTGATGGAAGTCACCACCCCCTGAGGGCGGTTCATGCCTGTTCCGTAGCCCGGTGTCCGATTAAGTTATAGAAGCGTGCCCCGGATCGTCAGGGGATCGTGATCTGTTCGTTGGGTGTGTATCGGACCGTGGACCCACAAGGTCCCGGTACGTGATCAGGGAAATGTGGTGAGTCCGCTTGTCGTTCTGGCGTGTGTTGCTGCGCAGGGCCGGCTTGATGCGTTCTGCCGAGGTCGAGTCGACCCGGGTCGTCCAGCCCACTTCCACGGACCGCACGGAGTATCCCGAGGAACATGCCACGGACTCCGAGGTTCGCCCGACCGCGGTACCGGAACAGGTCTCGGCGACGGCCGCGATGGAGCCCTCCAAGGCCATGGCCGCCGCGCTGCCCGAGCGAACCGAACGGCCGACCGGATCCGAAGCGGGAACGACCTCCGTGAAGACGACCCCCACGAAGGGGAACGGCACTCCCACGAGGGCGACCTCGGTCAAGGGCTCGGGCTCCGGTTCGGTCGTGCCCACCGCCGGGATGCGCGCCGCCGCCCTGGAGCGCACCCTGCAGTCGCTGGTGGAGCGGCTGGGCACCGAGCACCCCGACACCATCACGGCCCGCAACAACCTCGCGACCAAGTACGCGCAGATGGGGCGACGTCAGGCCGCCGTACAACAGTTCGAGCTGGCGTTGGCCGAGGCCGTCTCGGTCTACGGCGAGGAGCACCCGCGCACCGAGATCATCCGGGAGAACCTGGCCTGGGCGTTCGAGGACGCGGGGCGTCCGGCCGATGCCGCCGGTCAGTGGGAGATCCTGCTCGGTCAGCGTGAGGGCCAGTTCGGTCCGGCCGACGAGGACACGGTGGAGGCGCGCATGCGCCTGGCCGTGTGCTACCGCCGCAGCGGCCGGCTGGACGCCGCCGTGGCCCACTACGAGCGGGCCATCGAGGACGTCGCCTCCACCAAGCGCCGCGAGGAGCTGCGTCTGGGTCTGAGCGCCGCACAGAGCATGTCCGGCCGCTACGAGGAGGCCATCTCCCAGCTGCGCATGGTGCTGGCCGCCCGTAGGCGCCGGCTCGGCAAGGGCCACCTGGACACCCTGGCCGTGCACCACCGGCTGGGCCGCTCCCACACCCAGGCCGGCCGCCCCGACGAGGCCGTCGAGGTGCTGCGCGAGGCCTACCGGGCGGCGCTCAACTCCTCCGGTGACCCGGAGGTGCGCCGGTTGACGGTGCGTCTGCGCCGCGACCTGGCGGGGGCCTACAACGCGGCGGGGCGTCACCACGAGGCCGACGCTCTGCTCTGAAGTACCGAGAACGACATCGGGCCGGGGATCCTTCGGGGTCCTCGGCCCTCGGTGTTCTCGGTACGACGGGCCGGGTACGCGTCGCCCGGGCCCGCGTCCCTTCGGGGAGGGCGCCGCCGGCCGGGAGCGCGACGCGCCACGTGCGAAAACCACTCGCGTGCCCGGGGCCCGGCCGGCAGTATCCGTTGGTCGGTTCCTCGTCGGCGCCACGCCGCCACGTCGACCGAACCGGGCTCCATCACCACACCGAACGACCGGAGAGTGCCATGCTCGATCTCAGTGACGAGGAGATCCGCTCCTCGTTCGTCAACTGCCCCAAGGGCGAGACCAGGCGGATGACCTGGCCTCCGACCATGCCACTCCTTCCCTGGGAGGACATGGACTTCCTCGGGTGGGTCGACCCCAAGGCGCCGGGCCGCGCCTACCTGGTGATCGACTCCGGTGAGCGACCGATCGGGATCGCCCTGCGCCTGCCCAACGGCGGCCCCAAGACCGACTTCTTCAAGTCGATGACGTGCTCGTTCTGCCTGACCGTGCACCCCGCCGGTGGCGTGCGCCTGTTCAGCGCACCCAAGCCCGGCAAGGCCGGCAGACAGGGCGACACCGTGGGGCTGTACGTGTGCGCCGACCTGGCCTGCCCGCTGTACGCGCGGGGCAAGCGGGAGTCCTCGTTGATCCAGCCGGCGGAGACGATCGGCCGGGAGGAGCGGATCCAACGCCTGCGTCTCAACGTCGACCGCTTCGTGACCCGGTTCCTCGACGGACAGGGCTGAGGTCAGGCGGGCTCGCCCCCGGGTCCGGAGGGGCGCCTTGGGAGCTTGTCCGAGCAGGTCGGCGTGTTCGAGGTCGGGATCGACCACGCACCCTCCAGGCTTGGTGTCGGGGACGAAATCCGCGCCCATCGCACCGCGTTGATCACTTCGGCCACGATCACCGAGAGTCGGGGCTCTCCTTACTTCCGGTAGGACCCGCCCCGCTGCTCGCACTATTTGTTACTGGCGAGTAGCATGACTCCAACAGTCCACCCATCGCTTGAAGAAGGAGGGGCCATCGTGCCGCGAACCGCCCGCGAAGTCGTGTTCGTCGACGGGGTCCGCACCCCGTTCGGCAAGTCAGGCAAGGGCCTCTACGCCGAGACGCGCGCCGACGACCTCGTCGTCCGTGTGATCCGCGAACTGATGCGCCGCAACCCGGGCCTGCCCCCGGAGCGCGTCGACGAGGTCGCCATCGCCGCCACCACCCAGATCGGCGACCAGGGTCTGACCCTCGGGCGCACCGCCGCGATCCTGGCCGGGTTGCCCAAGAGCGTCCCCGGTTACTCCATCGACCGCATGTGCGCCGGCGCGCTCACCGCCGCGACCACCGCCGGCGCGGGCATCTCCTTCGGTGCCTACGACGTCGTGATCGCCGGCGGCGTCGAGCACATGGGCCGCCACCCCATGGGTGAGGGCGTCGACCCCAACCCCCGGATCATCTCCGAGAAGCTGGTCGACCCGTCCGCGCTGGTCATGGGCAACACCGCCGAGAACCTGCACGACCGGTACCCGACCATCACCAAGGAGCGCGCCGACGCCTACGCGGTGCGCAGCCAGGAGAAGGTCGCCAAGGCCTACGCCGACGGCAAGATCCAGCCCGACCTGGTCGAGACCCTGGTCCGTTCCGCGGAGAAGGGCTTCGGCCTGGCCACGCAGGACGAGCCGCCGCGCCCCGGCACCACCATGGAGTCGCTGGCCACCCTGAAGACCCCGTTCCGCGCGCACGGCAACGTGACGCCCGGTAACGCCGCCGGCCTCAACGACGGTGCCACCGGCACCCTGCTGATGGCCGAGGAGGTCGCCGAGGAGCTGGGCCTGGACGCCAAGATGCGCCTGGTCGACTTCTCCTTCACCGGTGTCGAGCCCGAGGTCATGGGTGTCGGCCCCGTCCCGGCCACCGAGAAGCTCTTCGCCCGCCAGGGCATCTCGATCGACGACATCGGTCTGATCGAGATCAACGAGGCCTTCGCCGTCCAGGTGCTGGCCTTCCTCGAACACTTCGGCATCGCCGACGACGACGCCCGCGTCAACCCGTGGGGCGGCGCGATCGCCGTCGGTCACCCGCTGGCCTCCTCCGGCGGCCGTCTGATGATGCAGCTCGCGCGCCAGTTCGCCGAGCGCCCCGACGTCCGCTACGGCATCACCACCATGTGCGTGGGTCTGGGCATGGGCGGGACCATCCTTTGGGAGAACACCAACTACGAGGGGGGCAAGTGAGCACCGCGATCGAAGAGGCCCGAGAGCTGTTCAAGGACGAGGTCGTCACCAAGGCGCTCTCCCGTGACATCGAGCTCCCCTACGGGGCGGGCAAGGCCGTCCTGATCACCCTGGACAACGGGCACGACCACACCAAGCCGAACACCTTCGGCCCCGGTGGTCTGCTCAGCCTGGACGCCGCGATCGAGGCCGCCAAGGCGCGCACCGACATCGTCGCGGTCGCCGTCACCGGCAAGCAGTTCATCTTCGCGGTCGGCGCCGACCTCACCGGCGTTCCCGCCATCCAGACCCTCGAGCAGGCCAAGGCCATCGGCAAGCTCGGGCACGACGTGTTCCGCAAGCTCGGCGAGCTGGACGTACCGACCTTCGCGCTGATCAACGGCGCGGCCATGGGCGGTGGCGTCGAGGTGGGTCTGCACTGCACCTACCGCACCATCTCCTCCGGCGTACCGGCCTTCTCCCTGCCCGAGACCTTCCTCGGCCTCGTCCCGGGTTGGGGCGGCACCTACCTGCTGCCCAACCTGATCGGCGCCGAGAAGGCCCTCAAGATCATCATCGACAACCCGCTCGCCCAGAACAAGGTCATCAAGGGCAAGCAGGTCTTCGAGATGGGCATCGCCGACGCCATCTTCGAACCGGCCGACTTCGTCGAGGAGTCCCTGCGCTGGGCCGCCCGGGTCGTCAAGGGCGACGTCAAGGTGGAGCGCCCCGAGGTCGACAAGGGCGAGGCCTGGGACAACGCGGTCAACATGAGCCGTTTCGTGGTCGAGGGCAAGCTGCACGGCGCCGCCCCGGCCCCGGCCCGCGCGGTCGAGCTGGTCGCCGCCGCCAAGACCGCCACCCGTGACGAGGGCTTCGCGGCCGAGGACGAGGCGCTCGCCGAGCTCATCATGAGCCCGGAGCTCAAGGCCGGCCTCTACGCCTTCGACCTGGTCCAAAAGCGCGCCAAGCGTCCCGCCGGCGCCCCGGACAAGTCGCTGGCCCGCAAGGTCACCAAGGTCGGCGTCGTCGGCGCCGGTCTGATGGCCGGTCAGCTGGCCCTGCTGTTCGCGCGCCGCCTGGACGTTCCGGTCGTCATGACCGACCTGGACCAGGACCGCCTGGACAAGGGCGTGGCCTACGTCCACGGTGAGGTCGACAAGCTCCTGAAGAAGGGGCGCGTCAACCAGGACAAGGCCAACCACCTCAAGGCCCTGGTCACCGGTTCGCTGACCAAGGACGCCTTCTCGGACGCCGACTTCGTCATCGAGGCCGTCTTCGAGAAGATGGAGATCAAGAAGCAGGTCTTCGCCGAGGTGGAGGCCGTGGTCTCCCCTGAGGCGATCCTGGCCACCAACACCTCCTCCCTCTCGATCACCGAGATGGCCTCGGAGCTCGAGCACCCCGAGCGGGTCGTGGGCTTCCACTTCTTCAACCCGGTCGCCGTCCTCCCGCTGTTGGAGATCGTCCGCGGCGAGAAGACCGACGACGCTTCCCTTGCCACGGCCTTCGCCGTCTCCAAGAAGCTGAAGAAGACCTCGGTGCTGTGCAAGGACGCCCCGGCGTTCGTCGTCAACCGTCTGCTCACCCTGTTCATGGGCGAGGTCCTGGCCGCCGTGGGCGAGGGCACCGAGCCCGAGGTCGCCGACCGCGCGGTCGCGCCGCTGGGTCTGCCGATGTCGCCGCTGATGCTGCTGCAGCTGGTCGGTCCGGCCGTCGGCCTGCACGTCGCGGAGACCCTGCACGAGGCCTTCCCCGAGCGCTTCGCGGTCTCCCCGCAGCTGGCGGCCGTGGTCGAGGCCGGCAAGACGGCGATCTTCGCCCCGGACTTCACCATCGACCCCGAGGTGAAGGAGCTCCTCGACGGCGGCGACAACCCGTCCGAGGAGCGGGAGATCCTGGACCGGGCCCTGCGCGCCCTGGCCAGGGAGATCCGGATCATGCTGGACGAGGGCGTGGTGGCCGAGGCCGCCGACATCGACCTGTGCCTGATCACGGGTGCCGGCTGGCCCTTCCACACCGGTGGCATCACCCCTTACCTGGACAAGGTCGGGGTGTCCACCGAGGTGAACGGCAGGCCCTTCCACGAGGGCGCCCCGAAGGCCGTCTAAGGACGAGCCTCGGTGGTACCCGAACGGGCCCGGTCTCCCCTGGAGGCCGGGCCCGTTCCCTGTCGTCGCCGCCCCGGACCGGAGCCCTGACCGGGACGACCCCTCAACGTGCTCCCATGACCGCGCCCATTATTCACCGGCGACCCTTGGTGAGGCGTTCTCCGTGTCGGTCCCGCGAACACCGGATATACGCGGAGCCGTTCTCCGAGAACCCGAGGTGGCGGTGGAAGTCCCATGAGGCCTCGGGCAGGTCGGGCCGATGGTGCGGCGACCATCGGCCCGACCTGCCCGAGCGGTCACACGCCGGCGGAGAGCCGCTCGCGCGTGTGTTCGGAGTCGGGCCGGGCCGGCT
The DNA here is from genome assembly GCF_020741345.1 of Nocardiopsis listeri. Taxonomy (GTDB): domain Bacteria; phylum Actinomycetota; class Actinomycetes; order Streptosporangiales; family Streptosporangiaceae; genus Nocardiopsis; species Nocardiopsis listeri_A. The sequence goes on along the minus strand of NZ_DYZD01000411.1, from coordinate 10,657 downwards.
CCTCCTTGTCGCCTCCCTCGGAGATACCGATGCGGTCGTGGAGCCAACGCAGGGGCCGGGGCAGCCACCAGTTCCAGGCGCCGAGCAGGCGCATGGTGGCGGGCACCATGATCGCCCGGACCAGGGTGGCGTCCACCAGGACCGCGATCGCCAGGCCCACCCCGATGATCTTCAAAAAGAGCAGGCCGGAGGTGCCCATCGCCAACAGCACCACGCCCAGCAGCAGGGCGGCGCTGGTGATGATGCGTCCGGTGCGTTGCAGGCCCAGAGCCACCGACCGGGTGTTGTCGCCGCTGCGCAGGTACTCCTCCCGCACCCGGCTGAGCAGGAACAGCTCGTAGTCCATCGCCAACCCGAAGGCCACGATGGTGACCAGCACCAGGTAGGTGGGGTCGATGGTGCCGACCGCGTCGAAGCCCAGCAGGGCCGAGAAGTGCCCCTCCTGGAAGCCCCAGATCACCACGCCGAGTGAGGCGCTCAGGGACAGCGCGCCCATGAGCACCGCCTTGATCGGCAGCACGATCGACCCGAAGGCCAGGAAGAGCAGGAGCAGAGTGGACCCGATGATGAACGCGATCGTGATGGGCGCGTTGTCGACGATGGCGTCGAGGTTGTCCAACTGCATGGCGGCCACACCGCCCACGAGTGCCTCGTCGGCGCCTTCAGGGGGCGATTCGGCGCGCACGTCCTCCACGAGCGCCTGGACCTCGGGCGAGTCGGTGGCCCCTTGGTAGCCCACCTCGATGTGGGCGATGCCGTCACCGGTGCGTTCCACGGTGACGAGCGCGGCGCCGGGCAGGCCCTCCAGGCGTTCGGCGTACTCGTCGATCGCCTCCTCGGCGGGGTCTCCCGTCACGGCCACGTGCAGTCGGCCGATCCGACCCGCCGGGAAGTCCTCCCCCACCGCCTCGGTCGCGATCCGGGAGTCGGCGTCGGCCGGCAGGTAGCGCTGGTCGGTGGTGCCCAGGTCGGTCGAGGCCAGTCCGGAGCCGAAGGCCACCAGGACGCAGGCGACCGCGACCAGTGAGACGGCCGGGCCGCGCATGACGGTGCGGGCCAGTCTGGCCCAGGTTCCGGCGTTCTCGTCGAGGGTCCCGGTGACGGTGCGGCGCGGTAGTGGCAGCCTCATCCGGTCGATCCGACGGCCCACCACCGACAGCAGGGCGGGCAGGAAGACGAGTGCGGCCACGAGGTCGAAGGCGACGACGGCGATCCCGCCCCAACCGATGGACTGCAGGATGGGTTGGGGAAAGAAGAGCAGCCCGGCGAAGGCGATACCGACGGTGACGCCGGAGAAGGCGACGGTGCGTCCCGCGGTGTCCACGGTCCGGCCGACGGCCTCGCGTACGTCGCGGCCCTTGTTCAGTTCTTCGCGGAAGCGGCTGACCATGAACAGGCCGTAGTCGATCGCCAGCCCCAGCCCGAGGAGGGTGGCCACGTTGATGGCGAAGACGGAGACCTCGGTGACGTGGGTGAGGGCGCGCAGCACGGTCAGGGAACCGAGGATGGCCAGGCCACCGACCGCGAGGGGCATCAGGCCCGCGATGAGACCGCCGAAGATCAGCACCAGCAGGAGCAACAGCACGGGCAGGGTGAACATCTCGGCGCGGACGATGTCGCTCTCGGCGGTCTCGGAGAGCTCGTGTTCGACCGCGATGGGGCCACCGAGGTGAGTTTCAAGGGGGCCGGCCTCCAGTGCGGCGGCGGCTTCCTGGTACTGGTCGAGTCGTTCCTGGTGGCTTCGACCGGTGAGGGTGATCGGCATGTACGTGGCGTGCATGTCCTCGGACACGAGCATGCCGCGTTCGATGTCGGTGAGTTCCTCGTCGAGGTAGACGTCGTGGTCGGCGACGACGTCCTCGGGCAGGTCGTCGGAGATGCGCTGTACCGCCTGGGCGAAGGTGGGGTTGTCGACCTTGATCTCGTCGCTGCGCAACACCGCGATGATGTCGATGTCGGCGTGTCCCAGTTCGTCCTCGATGAGGTCCATGGCCCGGGAGGACTCGGATCCCGGGTCCTCGAAGCCGCTATCGCTGACGTCCTGGAAGACCCCGAGTCCCCAGAACACGGAGAGCACCGCGAACAGGCCGGTCACGGCGATGACCCACCATCTCCCGCGGTGGGCTCCGAGCCCCAGTCGGCCGAAGAACCCCGTTTTCGTCGACATTCCCGCTCCTCTGTGCGAACACGCGTCATATCCGTTAACGCTGTTTGCTAACGGCGTTCACTTAAGCGTGCACCAGTTACGATGTCAATATCGTCGACCGAACAGAGCGGCACCGCAGAACCGGTGCCGAGACGGGGTGGACCACTGAACATGACGAAACCGCCGGTCACGAGCGAGCCGCGATCCGAGGCCGTACCCAGTCGCCGCGATCGTGTGCGAGAGGCCACACTCGCGGAGATCAAGTCGATCGCGCGCAGACACCTCGTGGAGCAGGGTGTGGCCGGGGTCTCCCTGCGCGCGATCGCCCGCGAGATGGGCATGACGGCACCGGGGTTGTACCGTTACGTGCCGGGCATCGACGCGCTGCTGGTGGCGATCACCGCCGACATGTTCGACGAGTTGGCCGAGACCGTCGCCGACGCCGACGCCTCGGCCCCGCCGGAGGACACCGAGCTGCGCCTGCACTGTGCGCTGCGAGCGTTGCGCACCTGGGCCATCACCCACCCGGCCGAGTTCTCCGTGATGTTCGGGCCGAGCTCCCGGCTCGACCCGGAGGCCGACATCGCCCCGGCGCTGGAGGCGGGCAGGCGCTTCGCGTCCACCTTCTTCGCCCTGTGCGACCGCCTGGTCCAGGAGAAGGACATCCCGCTGCCCACGGACGAGGAGATCGGACCAGAACTCACCGCCGAGCTGCGCTCCTTCTCCGACACCGTGGGGTTGTCCGCGCACGCCATGCCCACGGGAGCGGCCCTGGTGCTCACCCGGTGCTGGATTCGCATCTACGGGGTGGTGTGCATGGAGGTTTTCCAGCACCTGGGATTCGTCGTCAACGACATGGAACCTTTCTTCGAGTCCGAGCTTCAGAACCTGATGTCCGGCCTCGGTGTCCGGTATCTCCCTGTTGGTCACATGGGGAGGCCCGTCACGGACACCGCCGGTTGACCCATACTGGGTCGTGGGGCAGTTGTCCGTTTCGTGGGTACAAAACGGACATGCCCTTTCCCTGTCGGCGCGATGACGAGGACGGCCCCGTGGACAACCGAACCGGAGACGAGGCTCCCGGGGACCTCCCCCGGCCCGACCGGCACGGCACCCACCCGGGACACTCCCCGGGAGCGGAGCCGCCATCCCGCGCGCCCCGAGAGGCCGCGCCGGCCCCGCAGGTGACCGACACCTCTCCTTCCCCGGGCACCTCACAGGCTCCCGATCCCGGTCGGCCACCGCAGGCTCCGCAGGGGGTGGACTCCGCGGGAACGCCCCGGGCCCCGCAAACGCCCGAGACGACGCGTACTCATCACGCCCCGGGCCCACCGCAGGCACCTGGCGCCACAGGCGTCTCAGCGCTTCCTGGCGAAAGCCCCGTGGTGAACGTTGCGGGCGGCGTGCGGCCCCAGAGTGCGCCCGGGGGCCCTTCACAGGGGATGTGGTCGACGCAGGGGCCCCACGTTCCGGTGCCGCAGGGACCCCGTGCACCGTGGCCGCCGCAGGCGTTCGCCGGGGCACGTCCACGGCCGGGATGGGCGCCCCCGCAGGGGCCACCGTGGTATCCCCACTGGGGGCCGCCGCAGACGTGGTATCCCCCGCCTCGGCGCGCGGACCGGGGCAAGGCCGTGCTCATCGCGGCCTTCGCCGCCGCGTCGATGGCCCTGGTCGCCCTCATCGCCGGTGTGGTGGTCGTGGCCAACACACCACAGCAGCAGTCCTCCCCAGGTGGAGCCGACCTCTCCGCCCTCCGGGACCAAGAACTGCTCGCCCGACCGGCGCCCGCGGAGATCGACCTGGTCGACCACCCGCTGTACGACATGGCCATACCGCCGCCGATCGACTGCGACCTGCCCGACCTGGACGTCGAATCCGACGAGTCCTGGGAGGGTTTCTCCCGGGAGGCCGGGGCCTGTCTGGACGAGCTGTGGGCACCGGTGATGGAGGAGCTCCGACTCGTCCCCGACCTGCCCGACGTCATCGTCACCGACCAGGGTCTGGACAGCGACACGGAGGAGGCCTTCACCCTGGCCTACTACGAGAGCGACGTCGCCACCATCACCGTGATCCTGCCCAACGTGCGCGAGGTGTCGGAGGCCGTCCCAGCGGACGAGCGCGAGGTCGTGTGGCTGGCCCTGATGGGCCACGAGTACGCCCACCACGTCCAGAACTCCACCGGCATCCTGCGTGTCTCCCACGACCTGCGCCGAAGCGCGGGCAGTGAGGAAGACGAACTCGACACGTTGCGCCGTACCGAACTCCAGGCCGAATGCATGGCAGGGATCGCGCTGCGCGGGATCGTCGACCCCGGGGGCGACGCCCTCGACGTGGTCAACCGGCACTTCAACGACGGTGGTGACCTGGACACCCACGGCAGCGCCACCAGTCGCTCCCAGTGGTTGGAAGCGGGTTGGGACGGGGGCACCGTGGCCGGTTGCAACACCTACGGCGCCGAAGCGGACCAGGTCGGCTGAGAGTCACCCGCGACCCAACGCCTTGCGGTAGGCCTCCCATCCGCCGAGTTTGACCCGTGCGCCCCGGTCGAGCTCGGCGGCGAGCCCCTCCTCGGCCTCGTCGATGCGCAGCCAGCCCTCGTAGTCGCTGGCGGTCAGCCCCCGCTCGGCCAGGACGTCGACCAGTTCCACCGGTTCGGGCACCCCGGCGCGCAGAGCGTCGGCGTCGGCCAACAGGGAGCGCACGGTCGCGGCGGCGTCGGACTTGTTGGTGCCGATCACCCCGGTGGCGCCGCGCTTGATCCACCCGGCGACGTAGTCACCCCGTACGACGCTCCCGCCGCCGTTCAGCACCCGCCCCTCCTCCTGTGGCACGGTGCGTCCGCGTTCGTCGAAGGGCACCCCGGTCAGGGGCACCCCCGCGTAGCCGACCGAACGCAGCACCATGCCCACGTTCAGCGTCGAGTGCTCCCCGGTGTCCACCAGCCTCTCCCGGTCGTCCAGACGGGTGTGCTCCACACGCAGCCCCTCCACCCCTTCCGCGCCCACGATCCGCTCGGGGCGGGTCCAGAAGTGGAACTCGATGCGACGCGGGCGGCCCTGCGGCTCGCGCGTCGCCTGTTCGCGCAGCAGCTTGAGGTTGGTGCGGGAGGCCTTGGCGACCTCACGGAACCCGGGCCGGTCGGTGCCCACTTCGGCGAGGTCGATGTCGACCTGTTCGGGGCGCACGACCACGTCAACGCCGGGCAGCTTCATCAGGTCGCGCAGCTCGGGCGCGGTGAACTTGGCCTGGAGGGGGCCACGCCGGGCGAGCACGTGCACCGTGCGGACGCGACTCCGAGAGAGCGCGTCCAGGGCGGGTTGGGGGATGTCGGTGTGGCGGAGCTCGTCGGCGGTCTTGACCAGGATGCGGGCCACGTCCAGGGCGACGTTGCCGGCCCCGACCACGGCGACCGCCTCGGCGTCCAGGACGAACCGTTCGAGCTCGCTGTCGGGGTGGCCGCAGTACCAGTTGACGAAGTCGGTGGCGGCCACGCTGCCGGGCAGGTCCTCACCGGGGATCCCCATGCGCCGATCGACACCGGCACCGGTGGCGTACACGACGGCGTGGTGGGAGCGGGACAGGTCCGCGCGGGTCAGGTCGGAGCCGAACTCGACGCCGCCGACGAAGGTCACGTGGGGGTGTTCCAGGATTCGACGCAGTGCCCTGGCCACACCCTTGATCTTGGTGTGGTCGGGGGCCACGCCGTGGCGGACCAGCCCGTAGGGGGTGTGCAGGCGGTCGAGGATGTCCACACGGACGGGCACCCGACTCTGGCGGGTGAGCGCGTCGGCGGTGTAGATGCCCGCGGGGCCGGAGCCGATCACGGCCACCCTGAGCGGGGCGGCCTCCTCCGGTTCGGGCGTTTCGGGGTTCTGCTCGGGTTCGGAAGAGGTCATGGCCCCATTCTGGCAGCACCGAAGCTTGCGTCCGGTGCTGCCAGAGCCCGAGGTCAGGCGGTTTCGTCGGCCAGTTCGCGTGCGGCGCCGGCGCCCTCACCGCGACGGGAGACCGTCTCGGTGAGCTTGCGGGACAGCTCCTGCGGGGTCAGGCCCTGCTGCTGGAGGATCCGGTCGCGCTTGGCGTGGTCCAAGAACTCCTGCTCGATACCGAAGGTGCGCACGGGCACGTCCACCTCGTGGTCGCGCAGCAGGCGGGCCACCGCGTCACCGACGGCGCCGGTGCGACCGTTGTCCTCCACGACGGCGACGACGGAGTACTCGGCGGCCTCGGCCACCAGTGCCTCGTCCAGGGGCTTGACCCAGAGCGGGTCGATGACGGTGACGCCGATGCCCTGGTCGGCCATGCGGTCGGCGACCTCACAGGCGACCTGGGCCATGGTGCCCACGCCCACGATGAGCAGGTCCTTGGTGTGACCGCCGTCGGTGGCTCGGCGCAGCAGGTCCATGGAACCGACCTTGCCGATCTCGGGCAGTTCCTCGGCGACGGCGCCCTTGGGGTAGCGCACGACGGTGGGCGCGTCCTCCACGGCCACGGCCTCGCGCAGCAGGGTGCGCAGGCGGGTGGCGTCGCGCGGAGCGGCCAGGCGCAGCCCGGGCACGACCTGAAGGATCGACATGTCCCACATGCCGTTGTGACTGGCTCCGTCGTTGCCGGTGACACCGGCCCGGTCCAGGCAGAAGGTGACGCCCTGGCGGTGCAGGGCGGCGTCCATGAGCACCTGGTCGAAGCAGCGGTTGAGGAAGGTCGCGTAGACGGCGACCACCGGGTGCAGCCCGTTCATCGCCATGCCGGTGGCGGCGGTGGCGGCGTGCTGTTCGGCGATGCCGACGTCGAAGATGCGGTCGGGGTAGGCGTCGGCGAACTTGTTGAGGCCGGTGGGGTGGAGCATCGCGGCGGTGATGCCGACGATGTCCTCACGCTCGGCGCCCAGTTCGACCATGGTCTCGGCGAAGACGCCGGTCCACTTCTCCACCTTGGGTCCGGGCTTGGACTCGCCGGTGTCGATGTCGAAGGGGCCGGGGGCGTGGAACTGGTCCTCGTCGTGGTTCTCGGCCGGGGCGTAGCCCTTGCCCTTCTGGGTGAGGACGTGGACGATCACCGGTCCGCCGAAGTCGCGGGCGCGGCGCAGCGCCTTCTCCAGTCCCTGTTCGTCGTGGCCGTCGATGGGGCCGAGGTACTTCAGGCCCAGGTCCTCGAACATCATCTGCGGCTGGATGGTGTCCTTGAGGCCCTTCTTCAGGCCGTGGAGGGCCTCGTAGATGGGCTGGCCGACCACCGGGGTGCGGTTGAGGGTGCTCTTGGCCAGGTCGAGGGCCTGCTCGTAGCCGGGGGCCATGCGCAGCGAGGCCAGGTGGTCGGCGAGGCCGCCCGTGGTGGGCGAGTAGGAACGGCCGTTGTCGTTGACGACGATGACCAGGCGGCGGTTCTTCTTCTCCGCGATGTTGTTGAGCGCCTCCCAGGACATCCCGCCGGTGAGCGCGCCGTCACCGATGACGGCGACGACGGTCCGGTCGGTGCGGCCCTGGACCTCGTTGGCCTTGGCCATGCCGTCGGCGTAGGACAGGGCGGTGGAGGCGTGGGAGTTCTCGATGAAGTCGTGCTCGGACTCGGCGCGGGAGGGGTAGCCCGACAGCCCGCCCTCGGACTTGAGGTTGGCGAAGTCGTGCCGTCCGGTGAGGACCTTGTGCGCGTAGGCCTGGTGGCCGGTGTCGAAGAGGATCGGGTCATCGGGTGAATCGAAAACCCTGTGCAGGGCGATGCTCAACTCGACGACGCCCAGGCTGGGGCCCAGGTGTCCACCGGTCTCGGCGCACGACCGGATCAGGAACTCCCGGATCTCCCGGGCCAGCACAGGGAGCTGATCGGCCGAAAGCCTCTTGAGCGCTTCCGGATTCTGTATCGACTCGAACAGTGTCACTGTCTCGTCAGTCCCCTCGTCCCGCGTGTCCGCTTACGTTTGCCAGAAGCGTCCCCGGTCTTGGGGCGGCCTTGGCTACCGGCAGGTATACATACCCGAGTTTATGGGCCTTCGTCCATGGGTTCCGCCCGGAACCCCCGAAGTCAGGGCTCCGACGCCACCCGTGGGAAGCCCGGCGGTGTCCTCTCGTGAGGTATCACGATGGGCTCCGCCGTCACATCGGTTGCGGCGTAGATTACTCGGTTTCGCCACCGTCTTTGCCCCGGGCCCCGGAACGGGGCGCCGAGATCGGGGCCACGCGTGCCGAGGCTATCCGAGCGCGGCCTGCACGAGAAGTCCCACCGCGGAGACGGACACCACTGTGAGTAGGACGGTGCGCATCCGGGACGGGTTCACTCTGCTGCGCAGCCGGTTCCCGATGAGGAAACCGAGGCCGATGAAGGGGATGACGGACACGCCGACGGCGACGATCCGGGTGTCGATCTGGTCTCCCGCGGCCAGGGCGGCCAGGGAGAACAACCCGCCGAACAGGAAGAACGCCGCCAGGGTGGCCCGGACCTTCTCCGACGGCTCGTTCTGGTAGACCAGCGCCATCGGTGGGCCGCCGACGGAGGTGGCGGTGCCCGCGAAGCCCGAGAGCGTTCCCGCGACGACCAACGAGAGCGGGGTGACGCGGACCTTGAAGGAACGAGCGGTCATCGCGACGGCCACCAGCACCATCACCCCGACGAACGCCGCCAGGACCCGGGGTTCGAGTACGGCCACCACCCATACGGCCACCAGAGTGCCCGGGACACGGGCCGGAAGCCCCCAGGCCAAACCGCGCCAGTCCACCTGGCGCCACCCCTGCAACAGGGTGAGCACCGGGAGGACGACCACGGTGATCAGCAGAGCCCCCGGCATGAGCGTGGGGTCGAGGAAGGAGATGACGGGAGCGGCGACCAGGCCGAGGCCGAGGCCGACCATGCTCTGGACGGCGGCCCCGACCAGGACCGCGGCCGCCGTCACCAGAAGGAAGACCCACGCGTCGATCTGGCCGAAGAGCACGTGGTCGGTGGGTGTGAGGAGTTCAGCGAGCATTAGGAGGAGAAGCTATATCCCCCCTCACCCGATCGGGATCAGGTGGTAGGAAGATGGGACGAAAGGTCGGTCCCACGCCGGACCCCGTCCACGTACTCCAGTGCCCGCTCGGGGTGCAGGAACCAGTCGATGAGACCGGTGGGATCGCTGAAGGAGTTGGCGAACCGGTCGGCGGTGGGCCGGTGCCGCTCGGCCAACCGGTACAGCTCCCAAACGTGGGGCGGACCGGACAGCATCACCCGACTCCAGGCGGTGACCTGGCGGGCGCTGTACCAGTAGGTGTTGAAGGCCCCGCGCATGAACGCCTCGTCGAAGGGCCGGCCGCCGTGGTCGACGATGGCGCGCCGGTACACGTCGGCGCACAGCGACGCCATGTTGGCACCCTGGGCGGTGATGGGGTCGTTGGCGACCACTGAGTCGGCCATGCCCCACACCAGAGCCCCTCCCCGCATCCGGACGACGGGGTCACGGACCACCGGGGCGTAGCCGCCGTACAGGGCGGCCATGGGGTCGGCCAGGCGGGCGCGGGAGAAGCGTTCGTACTCCCAGGGCGCGTAACGACGCAGTACGTCCAGCAGTCCGGCGAGCACGTCGTCTCCGGTGGCTCCCTCCGCCAGGGGGCGGTCGAGCGGCCCACCCGGCACGGCCTCCACCATCACGGCGTGGCAGGGGCCGTTCAGCGACAGGGTGGGCAGGGTGAAGGCCTCGCCCGCGTCGGGGACCACGGTGCGCGAGAGGACTCCCCCGGCCGGGTGTTCCTCGCCTCCGCTCACGTAGGCCAGCGCCAGGCGCCGCTGGGGTTCCCTGAAGTGGAAGCGTCGTGTGTCGCGGGGGAAGATCTCGGCGAGCTCGCCCCGGCCCGCGGCGACCACCACGAGGTCGTACTCCGTGCCGAGCGCCTCCAGTTCCTCCCGGCTCACCCGGTGACGCAGGAACCGGCCACCGCCCTGGACGAACAGTTCCAGCCAGGCGGCGAGCTTGATCCGCTGGTCGACCGATCGGGCGGGTTCGTCCAAGCGCCCGACCCAGTCCACCTCGGGGACCGGACCGCCCTGCCGCGCCGCCACCCGCACGCCGACACCGTTCACCTCGGGCGCCTTGTCGTCCCAGAAGGCGAGTCCGTGGCGGCGTTCACGACGCAGCGCCGGCCCGAAGAGACACTGCGTGGACATCACACGACCCGCCCTGATGTCGTCGGGGCTCCTGGGATCCACCAGGGTCACGTCGTAGTCCTCCGAGAGCAGGCCGAGGGCCAACTGCAGCCCGGACTGTCCGGCACCGACGACGAGGATCTTGCGCATTTGTCTCCTTCACACCCGCGCGCCGGAGAGGCCACGGGGCAGGGTGGTCTCGAAGCCCGGATTTCGGGCACGACCGAGCCGGGGCACGTCGTCATGGTGGGCGACGTCCCCGTCACGGCCGGTGGCTTCCCCGAAGGAAGCTAGCAGCGCTCGCGCGATCCGCCACGGCACCCCTGAGCAGGGGACCTTCGCCCCTGTCGCGGTGGGACCAATGGACCCCCCGGTCGGGCCATGGTGGACCTGTGGCGGCGG
>NZ_DYZD01000410.1 GCF_020741345.1 Nocardiopsis listeri | reverse complement strand
AACCGGGGGTGTGGTCCCAGGGCAGGGTCCGGTGGTACAGCACGAAGTCCAGCTCGCCCTCGGCCAGTCGGGGGTAGTCCACCCCGGCGCAGGAGGCGCCCGGACCCACCTCGGCGAACCGGTCCACGGCGGCCTCAACGCGCTCTCGCGCGCTGGGGGAGAGGAACCGGGACTGCACCGCTCCGCGCATCCGCGCGGGTTCGCCCGGCGCGGGCTCTCGACGCAGTCGACGCCCGTCGCACCAGGCCCCGGATCCGAGTTCGGCCGTGTAGACACGGTCCTGGGTCGGGCGCAGGATCCACGAGGCCACGGCCTCGCCCTCGCGCACCAGGGCGGCCATCACCGCGAAGTCCTCCGAGCCGCGTACGAAGTTGCGGGTGCCGTCCAGTGGGTCGACCAGCCACACCGCCGGTTCGTCGGCCAGTGCCCGGAGCAGTTTCGGCTCGGTGGAGGTGGCCTCCTCGCCCACGACCGGAACGTCCAGGAGTTCGCGGAGTCTGCGGGTGATGGTGGCCTCGGACTCTCGGTCGGCCACGGTGACGATCTCGCCGGGGGCCTTCTCGGTCACCTCGTCCCGTCCCAGGGACCGAAAGCGCGGCAGGATCGACTCCTGCGCGGCCTCGCGGAGGATCTTGGTCACGGCGTCGATGTCGATCGTCATGGCCGACAGCCTACGACCGCGCGACCCGAGGTCCGGGCCTGGGCCCCGGTGTCATTCCCAGCGGAACAGACGCGAGGCCGACAGCCCGCACACCAGGGTCCACGCGACCAGGACCAGGAAGGTGCCCGCGGACGGCAGGGCACCGTGCGCGAGCAGCTCGCGCAGCCCCGAGGCGAGCGCGGTGATCGGTAGCACCGAGACCGCCTGTTCCATCGGGGCGGGGAAGCTGCTGGTGGGGAAGAGCACACCACCAAGACCCAGCAGGAGCACGTACACCAGGTTGGCTCCGGCCAGGGTCGCCTCGGCGCGCAGCGTGCCCGCCATCAGCAACGCCAGCGAACTGAACGCCGCGGTGGCCAGCAGGACCAGGAGCAGGGCGGCGAGCACACCGGCCGGGCTCAACGTGGGGTTCCAGCCCAGCAGGACCGCGACCACGCACAGGATGGTGATCTGGATGGTCTGCACGGCCAGTACGGCCAACGTCTTGGCGGCCAGCAGCCCGAACCGGGACAGCGGGGTCGCGCCCAGTCGTTTGAGCACGCCGTATCGCCGTTCGAAACCGGTGCCGATGGCGAGCCCGGTGAACGAGGTGGACATGATCGCCAGGGCCAGGATGCCGGGGGTGAGCGCGTCCACCCGGGCGCCCTCGCCCACGTCCAGCACGTTGACCAGGCTGAACCCGACCAGCAACAGCACGGGGATCACCATGGTGAGCAGGAACTGCTCGCCATGGCGCAGCATCACCCGCAGTTCCATCCGGGCCTGGGAGGCGATCATGCGCCACATGGGCGCGGCGCCCGGTGCGGGGGTGAACAGCCCGGGGTCCCCCGAAAGGGTCGGTGCATCTGAGTCGGCGACGGTCGCGCCAAAGGTGTGCTCGGTCATCATCAGTCGCGCAGTTCCCGGCCGGTGGTTTCGAGGAAGACGTCTTCGAGGGTACGCCGTCGTACGCGCAGGTCCTCGGCGAGGACTCCGGCCGAGGCGCACCAGGCGGTCACCGTGGCGAGGAACTCCGGGCCCAGGTCAGCGGGGTCGTCGGCGGTGACGGTGTGTTCGTGCCGGCCTCCCGCGACCACCGTGGACACCGTCCCGCCCTCGGGCAGGGCGGCGCGCAGGGCGTCGACGTCGATGGGGGCGCCGGTGGAGAAACGCACGTCGCGGCGGCGACCGGTGAGTTCGTCCGGTGTGCCCTCGACGACCACCGCGCCGTGGTCGATGATCACGACGTGGTCGGAGAGGCGTTCGGCCTCTTCCATGTGGTGGGTGGTGAGGATGACCGCGACGCCCGCGGTGCGCAGCGCCGACACCAGGTCCCAGGTGGCCATACGGGCCTGGGGGTCCAGCCCGGCGGTGGGCTCGTCGAGGAAGACGATCTCGGGGCGGCCCACGACGGCGCAGGCCAGGGACAGGCGCTGCTGCTGTCCGCCGGACAGGCGGCGGAAGGGGGTGCGGCCGGCGGAGGTCAGACCGAGCCGCTCCAGGAGCAGGTCGGGGTCGATGGGGCTGGCGTGGAAGGAAGCCATGAGGCGCAGCCACTCGGCGGCGCGGGCGCCGGTGGGCACGCCACCGGACTGGGGCATCACGCCGACCCGGGGCTTGAGCTCGGTGGCGTCGCCGATCGGGTCCAGGCCCAGTACGCGCACGCTCCCACCGTCCGCGCGGCGAAAACCCTCGCAGATCTCGATGGTGCTGGTCTTGCCCGCTCCGTTGGGGCCGAGCAGGGCGGTCACCGCGCCCGGACGCGCGGTGAACGAGAGGCCCGTGACGGCCTTGGTGGAGCCGTAGTGCTTCACCAGGTCGACGACTTCGAGGGCGGCTGTGTCCATGAGGCCTGAGTTTACGTGCGCTCCGTCATGGGGCCTCACCACCCCGCCCGGAGCCGGAGCGCGGGGTGCGCGCGGTGCCGAAAAGGAATGATGGTGCATAATCACTCCGTTGTGCACTGACGGGCCCGATTCGTCGCAAGTCGAACGGAAACGCGATCGCATGGTGGGATCGGAATCTCGCCATCCAAGACGAATGATCGAATTCGACGGCCGGGGATATTCGGTCACACGGGTCGCATCCGTGCGAAACCCCAGATTAGGCAAGGCTGACCTTCGTGACGAAGCGCATGAGGTCGGGTTTGCCTAGGTGGACTTATTTACGGCACACTGATGTTGTCTAAAGACAGAGCCGGTAGTGAGTGAGGGGGGAGTCGCATGTCCGAAGCGTCCAGCGCGCCCCGCCCCATCAACGGGCCCGATAACGGAACCCGCGCCCGTGTCGCCCGGCTCATCTTGGAGAAGGGGCCGATCACCGCCTCCGACCTGGGGGAAAGGCTCGGTTTGACTCCGGCGGCCATTCGCCGTCACCTCGACAACCTCACCACTGAGGGCATGATCGAAGCCCGCGACGCCAGGCCCACGCCGGGCCGTCGCCGTCGTGGTCGTCCCGCCCGAGTCTTCGCCATCACCGAAGCCGGACGTGACGCCTTCGTTCACGCCTACGACGACCTCGCGTCCAACGCGCTGCGCTTCCTGGCGCAGAGCGCCGGTCCCGAGGCCATCGGGGAGTTCGCCCGTAGCCAGGTCGCCGACCTGGAACGACGCTACAAGCCCTTGCTGGACGCCGTCCCCGCCGAACAGCGGGTCCGGCTCTTGGCCGAGGCGCTCTCCAACGACGGTTACGCCGCCAGCGCGGGCCAGGCGCCCGCACCCGGTGGCGGTGACCAGCTGTGCCAACACCACTGCCCCGTCGCGCACGTGGCCGCCGAGTTCCCGCAACTCTGTGAGGCCGAGATCGAGGCCTTCGCGCGGCTACTGGGCACACCGGTGCGCAGATTGGCCACCATCGCCCACGGCGACGGTGTGTGCACCACCCACGTCACCCCTCGGGGGGATGTGGCGGGCGGGGAAGAACACGCCCCCGCGACCACCAGCGCCCGCCGCACGGCGGGCGGAGGATCGCAACACAAGGACGTCTGAGTCCAGGAGGAGTCCGCGCACATGACTTCTGTCGCGCACCCCGAGCTCGAAGGGCTCGGAACATATGAGTACGGCTGGGCCGACTCCGACGCGGCCGGTTCCTCGGCCCGTCGTGGCCTGAACGAAGAGGTCGTTCGGGACATCTCGGCGAAGAAGGATGAAGCGGAGTGGATGACCAAGCTCCGTCTCAAGTCGCTCAAGCTCTTTGACAAGAAGCCCATGCCCGACTGGGGCGCGGACCTGTCCAAGATCGACTTCGACAACATCAAGTACTTCGTGCGGTCCACGGAGAAGCAGGCCACCTCCTGGGAGGACCTGCCCGAGGACATCAAGAACACCTACGACAGGCTGGGCATCCCCGAGGCGGAGAAGCAGCGTCTGGTCGCCGGTGTCGCCGCTCAGTACGAGTCCGAGGTCGTCTACCACCAGATCCGTGAGGACCTGGAGGAGCAGGGCGTCATCTTCCTGGACACCGACACTGCTCTGAAGGAGCACCCGGAGATCTTCGAGGAGTACTTCGGCTCGGTCATCCCGCCCGGTGACAACAAGTTCGCCGCGCTGAACACCGCCGTGTGGAGTGGTGGGTCGTTCATCTACGTGCCCAAGAACGTGCACGTGGAGATCCCGCTCCAGGCCTACTTCCGGATCAACACCGAGAACATGGGCCAGTTCGAGCGGACGCTGATCATCGTCGACGAGGGCGCCTACGTCCACTACGTCGAGGGCTGCACCGCGCCGATCTACAAGACGGACTCGCTGCACTCCGCGGTCGTCGAGATCATCGTCAAGAAGAACGCCCGCTGCCGTTACACGACCATCCAGAACTGGTCGAACAACGTCTTCAACCTGGTGACCAAGCGCGCCATCGCCGAAGAGGGCGCCACCATGGAGTGGGTCGACGGCAACATCGGCTCCCAGGTCACCATGAAGTACCCCGCCGTGTACCTGATGGGCGAGCACGCCAACGGCGAGACCCTGTCCATCGCCTTCGCCGGCGAGGGCCAGCACCAGGACACCGGCGCCAAGATGGTGCACTGCGCGCCCAACACCACCTCCAAGGTCGTGTCCAAGTCGGTGGCGCGCGGTGGCGGCCGCTCCTCCTACCGCGGCCTGATCCAGGTCCAGGAGGGCGCCCACCTGGCGAAGTCCTCGGTGGAGTGCGACGCGCTGCTGATCGACACGATCAGCCGTTCCGACACCTACCCCTACAACGACCTGCGCGAGGACGACACCGAGCTCGCGCACGAGGCCACCGTCTCCAAGGTCAGCGAGGACCAGCTCTTCTACCTGATGAGTCGGGGGATGGGCGAGGAAGAGGCCATGGCCATGGTCGTTCGAGGTTTCGTGGAGCCCATCGCCCGGGAGCTCCCGATGGAGTACGCGCTGGAGCTGAACCGTCTCATCGAGCTCCAGATGGAAGGATCGGTTGGTTAAGTTGACGACCACGAACACCGAACCCAAGGCGCACAGCCACGGGCTGGGCCAGATCCCGGTCTCGAAGCTGGACACGCACGGTTCCCACGACGTGAACGACTTCCCCGTCCCGAACGGACGGGAGGAGGAGTGGCGCTTCACGCCGATGCGTCGTCTCAAGGGTCTGCACGACTGGAAGGGCGAGGCCGACGGCACCGACGAGACCGTCGTCGACGCGCCCGAGGGCGTCACCGTCGAGCAGGTCGGTCGGGACGATGAGCGTCTGGGCGGCGCGGGTCTTCCCGTGGACCGCGTCATCGCGCAGGCCTACAGCGCCTTCGAGCAGGCCACGATCGTGACCGTGCCGCGCTCGCTGGTGGCCGACAAGGCGATCACGATCGACCGCAAGGGTCTGGGCGGCACCGCCTTCGAGCAGCTCGTCATCGACGTGCAGCCGATGGCCGAGGCCACCGTGATCATCACCAACACCGGTACCGGTGTGCGCGCGGGCAACCTCGACGTGCACGTCGGTGAGGGCGCCAGGCTCAACCTGGTCAGCCTCCAGGACTGGGACGACGACGCGGTCGAGGTCAGCCAGCACAACGCGCGGGTGGCCAAGGACGCGAGCTTCAAGTCGGTCATCGTCACCCTGGGCGGGGATCTGGTCCGTCTGTCGCCGCGCGTGTCCTACACGGGTCGCGGCGGCAACGCCGAGCTCTACGGGCTCTACTTCGCCGGTGACAAGCAGCACCACGAGCACCGTTCGCTCATCGACCACAACCTGTCGCACACCCGCTCCCGGGTGGACTACAAGGGCGCGCTCAACGGTTCCGGTGCCCACACCGTCTGGATCGGTGACGTGATCATCGGCGAGGGCACCGAGGGCACCGACTCCTACGAGCACAACCGCAACCTGCAGCTCTCCGACGACACCCGTGTGGACTCCGTTCCGAACCTGGAGATCTTCACCGGTGAGGTCCAGGGCGCGGGCCACGCCAGCGCCAGCGGGCGTCTGGACGAGGTCCACCTCTTCTACCTGCGCTCGCGCGGTATCCCGGAGGAGGAGGCCCGCCGCCTGATCATCCGCGGCTACTTCCTGGACATCGTCAACCGCATCGACGACGAGGAACTGCGCGAGCGGGTCATGGAGAAGGTCGAGCGAAAGCTTGCCGCACATGAGTGAGCAGGGCGGTTGGACCAAGGTCGCCGAGCTCGACGAGATCCCCGAGGAGGGGGTCCTGGGGATCGAGACCGACGACGAGACGCCCATCGCGCTGGTGCGCACCGAGGGTGAGGTCTTCGCGCTGCGAGACGTGTGCTCGCACGCGGAGGTCCGCCTCTCCGAGGGCGAGGTCGAGGACGGCACCATCGAGTGCTGGCTGCACGGTTCGTGCTTCGACCTGCGTTCGGGGGCGCCGATCAACCCGCCCGCGACCCAGCCGGTCCCCACCTATGACGTGAAGATCGACGGCGACGACGTGCTCGTTTCGCTGGATGAGAAGAATTCCTGAGGCCTGAAATGACGAAGTTCGAAATCCGCGGTCTGCGCGCCGACGTCCTCATCGGTGAGGACGAGCGTCGCGAGATCCTCAAGGGCGTTGACCTGACCATCAACTCCGGTGAGACCCACGCCATCATGGGCCCCAACGGCTCCGGCAAGTCCACCCTCGCCTACGCGATCGCCGGTCACCCGCGCTACGAGATCACCGAGGGCGAGGTTCTCCTCGACGGGGAGAACGTCCTCGACATGGAGGTCGACGAGCGGGCCCGCGCCGGCATGTTCCTGGCCATGCAGTACCCGGTCGAGGTCCCGGGCGTGTCCATGTCCAACTTCCTGCGCAGCTCGGTCACGTCCGTGCGCGGCGAGGCTCCCAAGCTCCGTCAGTTCTCCAAGGAACTGCAGGGCGCCATGAAGAACCTGGCCATCGACTCCTCCTTCGCCGCCCGCGGCGTCAACGAGGGCTTCTCCGGTGGTGAGAAGAAGCGGCACGAGATCCTCCAGCTGGAGCTGCTCAAGCCGAAGGTCGCCATCCTGGACGAGACCGACTCCGGCCTGGACGTCGACGCGCTCAAGATCGTCTCCGAGGGCATCAACCGCGCCCAGAGCGAGAACGACCTGGGCGTCATGCTCATCACGCACTACACCCGCATCCTGAACTACGTCACGCCCGACTTCGTGCACGTCTTCGCCGACGGGCGCATCGCCGAGTCCGGTGGCCCCGAGCTGGCGCAGGTGCTGGAGTCCGACGGCTACGAGCGTTTTGTGAAGGCGGGCGCGTAACACATGAGTGATCGCGAGCTGGGACCGCTCGACGTCGCGGCGATCCGGGAGGACTTCCCGATCCTCTCCCGGACCGTCCGTGACGAGCGCCCGTTGGTGTACCTCGACTCCGGGGCTACCTCGCAAAAACCCCGGCAGGTGCTGGACGCCGAGCGTGAGTTCTACGAACGCCACAACGCGGCGGTGCACCGGGGAGCGCACCAGCTCGCGGAGGAGGCCACCGACGCCTACGAGTCGGCCCGAGAGACGATCGCGTCGTTCATCGGGGCCGACTCCGACGAGGTGGTGTTCACCAAGAACGCCACCGAGGCGGTCAACCTCGTCGCGTACGCGATGAGCAACGCCGCCACGGCCGAGGACGACCTCCAAAGGTTCCAGGTGGGTCCGGGCGACGAGATCGTCGTCACCGAGATGGAGCACCACGCCAATCTGGTGCCCTGGCAGCAGTTGTGCCGGCGCACCGGGGCGACGCTGCGCTGGTTCTCGGTGACCGACGAGGGTCGCCTGGACCTGTCGGACCTGAACGAGCTGGTCAACGAGCGCACGAAGCTGGTGGCGTTCGCGCACCAGTCCAACGTGGTGGGAACGATCAACCCGGTCGCCACCATCACGGCGCGGGCCCGTGAGGTCGGCGCCCTGGTGTTGCTGGACGCCTGCCAGTCGGTGCCGCACATGCCGGTCGACGTCGCGGCGTTGGACGTCGACTTCCTGGCCTTCTCCGGACACAAGATGCTCGGTCCCAACGGGATCGGGGTGCTCTGGGGGCGCCGGGAGCTCCTCGCCGCGATGCCGCCGTTCATCAGCGGTGGTTCGATGATCGGCGTGGTGCACATGACCCACTCCACCTGGGCCGATCCGCCCCAGCGATTCGAGGCCGGTGTGCCGATGGCCCCCCAGGCCGTCGCCCTGGCCGCGGCCTGTGACTACCTGTCGAAGGTGGGCATGGACCGTGTCGCCGCGCACGAGCACGAACTCACCGAGTACGCGCTCAAGCTGGTGGGCGCGATCGAGGGCGTACGGATCGTCGGTCCCACGGAGGCCGTGGACCGGGGCGGCGCGGTGTCGTTCGTGGTGGAGGACATCCACCCGCACGACCTGGGCCAGGTCCTGGACGACCGGGGGGTCGAGGTGCGGGTGGGCCACCACTGCGCCTGGCCGCTGCACCGTAAGCTCGGTATCGTCGCGACCACGCGCGCGTCCTTCTACCTCTACAACACGCTGGAGGAAGTGGAAGCGCTCGCGGAGGCCATCCGGGCCGCCCAGAGGTTCTTCGGGACCCGGGCCTAGCAACGAGGATTCTGCCTGACCATGCAGCTGGACGCGATGTACCAGGAGATCATCCTGGACCACTACCGGAACCCGCACCACAAGGGCCTGCGGGATCCGCACGACGCCGAGGCGCATCACATCAACCCCACCTGTGGGGACGAGGTGACGCTTCGCGTGGCGTTGACCCCTGCCTCCGACGGTGCGGTACTGGACGAGAAGGCGACCGTCAGCGACGTCTCCTACGAGGGGATGGGCTGTTCGATCAGCCAGGCCAGCACCTCGGTGCTGACCGACCTCCTCATCGGGAAGTCGGTGGCGGAGGGGATGCGTACCCTGGACGCCTTCACCGAGATGATGCAGTCCAAGGGCAAGGGTGAACCCGACGAGGACGTGCTGGAGGACGCCGTGGCGTTCGTCGGCGTGTCCAAGTACCCGGCCCGGATCAAGTGCGCCCTGCTGGGGTGGATGGCCTGGAAGGACGCGGTGTCGCAGTCCTTCGAGAAGGAAGGCGCCTGAATGAGCGAGAACGACAGCACGACGACCGAGACCGCCGAGAAGCCCGAGACGGCTCCGCTCACCCCTGAGCAGGAGGCGCTGTCCGAGGAGATCGGCGAGGCCCTCAAGGACGTGATCGACCCCGAGCTCGGGGTGAACATCGTCGACCTGGGTCTGCTGTACGGGGTGAACGCCGACGACAAGTCGATCACCCTCGACATGACCCTGACCAGTGCGGCCTGCCCGCTGACCGACGTCATCGAGGACCAGGCCACCAGCGCCCTGGACGAGTTCGAGCGCGACGTCAAGATCAACTGGGTCTGGATGCCGCCGTGGGGTCCGGACAAGATCACCGACGACGGTCGGGACCAGCTGCGCATGCTGGGCTTCAACGTCTGACCTGAGCGGACGTGCGAGCGGGCCGGGACCCTTTCGGGGGCCCGGCCCGTCGTCGTGTGTGCGAGGGGGTCGATCCGCTCAGCAGCGGTCGAAGGGGAGGCGGGCCAGTTCCTGGACCTGGTGGGCGACCTCGTGGGCGGTGCGCGCCGGGCGACGGAAGGGGATGCGCACGTCGTGGTCGCCCCCGGGGCTCTCCAGCCGCAGACGCAGGCCGTAGCGGTCCACGCCCAGGGGACGCGGGCGGCCGTCGGGCAGCGGCACGGGGCAGTGCTGGACCACCGCTTCGAGCAGGTCGGCGTGGTCCTGCTCCAAGTGCCGCAACCACGGGCCCTCCCACCGGTCGAAGGGGGCGGGCCTCAGGGAGGTGAACTCTCCCGGATCCAGCAGGTGACAGCCGTCGTGGTCGGAGTAGACCACCAGGTGGGGCAGCAGGACGATCATGGTGCGCCCGTGACCCAGGTCGAGGAGGCGTTCGTCGGGGTCCCCCTCCGACACCGCGAGGGCACGGTCGCGGGCTTCGGCGGCGGGCGGCAGGCTCAGGTCGCCGTTGATCCACAGCAGGGATCGGGTCCGGTCGCGCAGGTCGACGGGGGCGGTGTCGGTGAACTCGATGGTGGCTTCGAGTCCGTCGGCGTCGATCTCTCCCAGTACTCGGTGCTGGTCCGGCACGAGCAGGGTGATCTCCCCATCGGGACCGGTGTGGCAGGCGGGTCCGGTCAGGTGCAGGGAGACGTCGGAGGTCGTGACCGTGGCGGGGTTGGGGCGCGCCAGGACCGAACGGGCCCTTTCGGCGGGGGTCGGCGCCAGGGTGTGCGTGAACAGCAGGATCACCTCAGCTCTCTTAGGTAAGGCTAACCTATATCCTTTCGGGGTGTCCTGTCACGTCGACGTCGGTGTGAAAGAGCTGCGAAGACGCCGGACACGACGAAGGCCCACGGCCGGAGGATGTCCGGTCCGTGAGCCTCGTGT
>NZ_DYZD01000409.1 GCF_020741345.1 Nocardiopsis listeri | reverse complement strand
GCCGTACCACTCGGCCTGCTCCTCGGTCTTGATGTCGTCGGCACCGGAGAACAGACCGCCGGACGGGATCCCGGCCTGCATGAAGGCCAGGTAGTCGCTGCGTCCGCTCAGCACGCCGGGCTCGCTGACCTGGCCCTGGTCCTCGAAGTAGTCCTCGAAGACCTTGGCGATCGCGCCGGAGCCGGCCGGTGCGCCACCGGACTCGGGCAGGTCCATGCGGCCGTCCAGGACGAATCGACCATAGTTGTGCGAACCGATCATGTCGAAGTTCAGGTAGAGGGCGACATCGTCGACCTCCTGCTCGGACAGGCTCGCGACGTACTCGTTGGAGCCGACCAGGCCGGACTCCTCGGTGCCCCAGAAGGCGAAGCGGACCTTGTTGTTCGGGTCCTCCTTCTCCGCCAGGCGCAGGGCGGTCTCCAGGACGAAGGCGGCCCCGCTGCCGTTGTCGTTGATGCCGGGGCCCTCTTCGACGCTGTCCAGGTGGCCGCCGACGACCACCACGTTGTCGTCCTTGCCACCGGAGGTCTCGGCCAGGATGCTGTAGGAGCTCTCCTGGGTGACCTCCGAGTCCACGGTGACCTGGAGCTCCAGGTCCGAAGCGGCGAGCAGGTCCGCGCCGACCAGCCCGGAGACACCGATGGCCGGAATGCCGGAGGACTCGCCGACGGTGCCGAGGAAGACCTCGTCCTCGTTGTTGACGACCACGGCCGCCGAGGCGCCGGCGTCGGCGGAGTTCTGCACCTTGTCACCGAACGGGCAGGTGCCGCGGAGGGTGATGGCGATCGCGCCCTCGGGGAAGTCGGCGAAGTCGTCGGGGGAGCACCCGCTCTCCTCGCTGTCGGCGTTGACCGCGACGGCGGGGGCGGTCACGTCACCGGAGCCGGAGTGGCTCATGGTGACGTAGTCCTCGTCGAGCTCGTAGGCGCGCTCGTCCGGGGCGGTCCGGGCGAGTACCGCGGGGGTGTTCTCCCTCCAGGACTCGTACTCGTACTCGTGTCGGTAGGGTTCGTAGCCGGCGCGTTCGAGCTGGTCCTCGATGTACAGGGCCGCGACGTCGTAGCCGGGAGTACCGCTGGCCCGGTTGCCGCCGTTGTACTCGGCGATGGTGTCGAGGTTGCTCAGATGGGCCTGGATCGCCTCGGCGGTCACGGCCTCCGACAGGGGCAGCTCGTCGGCGTGGGCCGCGCCGCCGGCCAGGGTGCCCGCGGTGAGGCACAGGGCGGCCAGACCGGCGGTGGTGGCTCTGTGACGTCGGGGCGAGGGGACCGCGGGCGGATGCCCGGGATGGTTCGGACGCACGATGCTTCCTCCCGTATGCGGGGGTCCATCGAACCGTGAAATGGGGGATGGACGCGTGGGGTGGGCGAGGTACCGATGAAGCCTCGCACCGCTCGGGGGCGGCGGCAAGGGCGGGCACGCCACATTGCCACAATCAGCCACAGACCTTACACGCGGGTGGACACTGTGGTTGGATTGACGGCCCGGACCGGCCGGAACGTCTCGAAACGGGGGTGGGGCGGCGGAGGTCGGCTACTTCTCGTCCTCGTCCTGGTGTTTGCGCGCCCGGTACTCGACTCCCACGCCGCCCATCACCGCGATCCCGCGGATGTGCACGATCGGGGCGCCCGGGTCCACCACGCTGGGGGTGTTCCCCTCGATCCCGAAACCGCCCATGATCGGGAGGCCGTGCACCCGCACCTGGATGTCGTCGGGAACGATGATCCCGATGCCGCCCATGGCCGTACCGATCCAGATGGTCGTCTCGCGTTGGGTGAACCGGGCCTCGCGCAGGTCGAGTTCGATACCGCCCATCACCGCCACCGCGGTGAACGAGCCCGGGACGACCCAGTTCCCGGAACGGTCGGCCCCGCCCATGAGGACCAGCGCGGCGCGGCTGCTGGGCGGCATGTCCACGATCCGGCCCGAACCGTAGACGGGACGGGGCGAACGGAAGTCGGTGGGGGCCGGTGTGGGCGTGGCGCCGGTGTCCGGCAGGTCCCGGGTGAGGGGGACGAGCTCACCGAGGGTCTTGGCGCGATAGACCGCGTCCAAACGCTCTCCGTGCTCGTCGGGGTCCAGACGGCCCTCGGCCAGGGCCTCCCGGAGACGGTGCGCGACGGCGTCACGGTCGGCGTCCGACGCCCGCATCCGTGCGTTGTCGTCCTCGTGGGGGGTGAGTTCGCTCATCATGTCCACCATAGTTCGATTCTTCCTGGGGCGTGCGGAGACGGCATCCGGGAAAGCCCCTGAGAAGGCCCTGAGATCCCGCTCGGGTCCGGGCGGAACGGGGGCTCACCTCTGCGGGAGCAACCCGCGACGTATCGCCTGGGACACCGCCGCGGTCCGGTCTCCCACCCCCAGTTTCTCGTACGCGCGCATCAAGTGGGTCTTGACGGTGGTCGCACTGATACCCAGGGCCCGACCGATCGCCGCGTTGGTGCGCCCGTCCGCCGCCAAGCGGAGCACCTCCACCTCGCGTGGCGACAGCGTCGCCGGTTTCTCCGGTTCGGGATCGCGTCGCACGCGGGCGAGCAGCTTCCCGGCCAAACGCCCGCTGAGCACCGTCTCGCCTCGGGCCGCCGAACGCACCGAGTCGGCCAGTTCCGCGCGCGGGGTGTCCTTGAGCAGGTAGCCGGTGGCGCCGGCCTCGACCGCGCGCAGGATGTCGGTGTCGGTGTCATAGGTGGTGAGCACCAGCACGTGGACGGTGGGGTGGTCGGCGCGGATCCGTTCGGTGGCCTTCACCCCGTCGCCGCCGGGCATGCGCAGGTCCATCAGGACCACGTCGGGTTCCAGGGCGGCGACCCGGGCCACCGCCTCGGGGCCCGAACCGGCCTCGCCCACGATGTCCAGGTCGGGTTCGGTGCTGAGCATGCCGCGAATGCCCTCGCGGACCACGGGGTGGTCGTCCACCAGGAGGATGCGGATCATGGTGCGGCCTTCTCTCTGCGACGCGGGTCACTCCTCCGCTTCGTCGCGGGGAATGGTGAGACGGACGGTGGTGCCCTGACCGGGCGAACTGTCCAGGTCCAGGGTCCCGCCGACCGCCTCGGCCCGGTGGCGCATGTTCGCCAACCCGTTGCCGTCCGAAGGGCTGGAGGCGTCGAAGCCGGTGCCGTCGTCGGACACGGTCAGGGAGACACCGACGTCGGTGTAGGCGAGGGCGACCCGGGCGCTGTCGGCCCCGGCGTGCTTGCGGACGTTGGCCAGGGCCTCCTGGGCGGTGCGCAGCAGACACACCCCCAGGTCGTTGGAGAGGTCCTCGGGGGAGCCCGTGACCGTCGCGGTCACCTCGATACCCAGTTCGCGGCCGAGGCGTTCCCCGATCCGGCTGAGCGCCCCATCCAGGTCGTCGCCCTCCACCATGACCGCTCGCCGGGCGGCGACCATCGCGCGCGCCTCGGCCAGGTTCTCGGCGGCGGTCTCGCGCATCAGCGCCAGGTGGCGACGGGCGGTCGCCGGGTCGGTGTCCAACTCCGACTCCACCGCCTGGGCGAGGGCGATGATGCTGGTGAACCCCTGGGCGAGGGTGTCGTGCAGTTCCCGGGCCAACCGTTCGCGTTCTGTCATCGCCCCCGCCTGCTCGGACAGGCGGGTGGCCTCCTCACGGCTGCGACTCAGCTGTTCGATGAGCATGAAACGCTCGGCGCTCTGGTAGATGATGCGTTCGATCCAGCCGCTGAACCACAGGGCGTATCCCAGGATCGCCCCGTTGGCCAACAGGGTGATCCCGACCGATCTCCAGTCGGCACCCCCTGCCAACCCTTCCAACAGGGCCGGGAACAGCAACAGCACGGCCAGGGCGGGCACCGCGTGCATGCTGCCCACGGTCATGAAGAACACCGGGGCGATCGCGATCAGCGAGACCATCATGGTCGGGTTGAGGATGAACGCGGGCAGGGTCGGCAGCAGGAACAGCAGCATCAGACCCAGCGCCCGTCGGTGCCCCGGCAGGTCGCTGTCGGTGCTGAACGTGGGTCGGGCGAACACGTGGTACACCACGAGGACCGTGGCCATCAGGGCGGCCGTCACCCATCGCCACCGCTCCGGACCGCTGATCAGCGCGAGCGCGATCATGGCGAGCATCGCGACGGTGAAGGTGGGATGCCACCAGCGCCCCAGGTCCCACGCGTGCCACTCGGACGAGGGGCGGATCTCGCGGCGGCGGACTCCGGCCCCCGGGGCGGTGGTGTCCTCGTCGTCCTCTGGATCCGGGTCCGTCATCACGGTCAACCGTCCTTACGGGTCTTCCAACGGAACGTCGTCAGCGTCACGGCCAAGCCCACCACACACCAGATCCCCAGCGCCGGCGCCACCGTGGGCAGCTCCCACGATCCCGACGGTTCGAGTGCGGCCATGGCCTCGGGGAAGAACGCGGCGCGCATGCCCTGGGCCATCCACAACAACGGGAAGAGTGAGGCGAGGTTCAGCAGCCATTCCGGCAGGGCCATCACCGGTACGAAGATGCCCGAGATGAACTGCAGGATGAGGAACGGAAAGGTGACCACGGCGGAGGCCGCCTGCGGGGTACGGGCCAGTGAGCTCACCGCGATGCCGAGCAGCGAACAGGCGACGGTGCCCAGGACGAACACCCATGCGATGGTGGCCCACGCCTCCACGGTGCTCGGCAGGGTGGCGCCGAAGAACAGGCGGGCCACTGTCAGGAGCAGGACCACCTGACCCAGGGCGAGGAACAGCACCAGGATGGTCTTGCCGACGAAGTAGGCGCCGGGCGGCATCGGGGTGCCGCGCAGCCGACGCAGCGTGCCGTACTCCCGCTCGGTGGCGATAGAAACACCCAGGGTCTGGAAGCTGACCGACATCAGGCCCATGGCGATGAGACCGGGCAGGAAGTAGTCGACTGCGGGCACACCCATGTCGAAGAGGTCGCCCATGACGGTCGCGAACAGGGTGAGGACGACCGAGGGCAGGACGAAGGTGAACAGGACCCCCTCCCATTCGCGGGAGAAGGTGCGGATCTCCAGCCATCCCCGGGACAGGCCCAGACGCAGGGTCCCCGGTAGGCGCCCCGGAGAGGGCGGGTCGGGTCGGGTGGGGGATCCGGTGGTCGCCGGTGCGCTCATGCCGAGGCCTCCTTCGTCGCGTGGTCGTCCTTGATCATGCCGAGGTAGACCTCCTCCAAAGTGGGACGATGGACGCTCAGTTCCGGGATCTCACCGACGAAACGGCCGGCCAGCTCCGCGACCACCCGGGTGGGTTCGTCGGTGCGAACCCTTCGGTGTTCGCCCTCCTCACGCCAGGACACGGTGGCCTGCGCCGAGGCGCGCCCATCGAGGGCGGCGGGGGTGTCGACCGCCCGGACCCGACCGCGCGCCATCACGCACACCCGGTCGGCCAGGGCCTCGGCCTCCTCCAGGTAATGGGTGGTGAGCACGATGGTGGTCCCGCCCTCGGCCAAGGCCCGGATCAGTCCCCAGAACTCCCGCCGCGCCCGAGGGTCGAAGCCGGTGGTGGGCTCGTCCAGGAAGAGCAGTTCGGGGCGGCCGATGATGCCCAGTGCCACGTCCAGCCGGCGCAGTTGCCCGCCGGACAGGGACTCGGCTGGTTCGCGGGACTTGTGCGTCAACCCGACCCGTTCGATCACCTCGTCGGGGTCGTCGGCCAGGGGGTGGTAGCCGGCGAAGTGCCGCACGACGTCGCGCACCGGCAGTTTCGGGACGAGGGTCTCCTTCTGCCAGACGACACCGACCCGGGAGCGCCAGGCACGCCCCGCCCGGGCGGGATCCTCTCCCAGTACCCGGACCTCTCCACCGTCACGCCCACGGAACCCCTCCAGGATCTCGACCGTGGTGGACTTTCCCGCGCCGTTGGGGCCCAGCAGCGCGAAGATCTCACCGCGCTGGATGCCCAGGTCGATGCCGGCGACGGCTTCGGTTTCGCCGTAACGCTTACGGAGGTCGGTGACCTCGATGACCGTCTCGCTCATGCTCCGATCCTTCCGGGAGCCGGAGGGCGGCGGTATCCACTACGAGGACGGGCCCGTGTCCTCCGGTGGGAGGACACGGGCCCGGGGTCTCGAAGGCGCCCTCTCGGGGGCGGCGCGGATCAGAACAGACGGAGGGTGTCGGGTTCGATGCCGCGGAGCTCGTCGTAGTCCAGGACCACGCACGAGATGCCGCGGTCCTCTGCCAGGACCTTGGCCTGGGGCTTGATCTCCTGGGCGGCGAACACGCCGGTGACCGGGGCCAGGGACGGGTCGCGGTTGAGCAGCTCCAGGTAGCGGGTGAGCTGTTCGACGCCGTCGATGTCGCCGCGGCGCTTCAGCTCCACCGCGACGGTCCTGTTCTCGCCGTCGCGGCACAGGATGTCCACCGGACCGATCGCGGTGGGGTACTCGCGGCGGATGAGCGTGTAGCCCTCACCGAGCGTGGTGATGTGCTCGGCCAACAGCTCCTGCAGGTGTGCCTCGACCCCGTCCTTTTGCAGGCCGGGGTCCTTGCCGAGTTCGTGCGAGGAGTCGTGCATGATCTCCTCCATCGTCAGCACGAGCTTCTCGCCGGACTTGTCGTGCGTGACCGTCCACACGTCCGGGCCGTCCTCGACGGTCTCCTCCCGCAGTTTGCACGGAGGATTCATCCAGTTCAGCGGCTTGAACGCCCGATCGTCGGCGTGGATGGACACGCTCCCGTCCGCCTTGATGAGGATCAGGCGGGGAGCCATGGGCAGGTGGGCGGTGAGCCGGCCGGCATAGTCGACGCTGCACCGCGCGATGACAAGACGCACGGGACGTCACGTTACCGCCTCCGGTGGGCTCCCGGGGACGGTTCGGGGCGTTGCGGGACAAGACCGAAGCACCCTCCCGTCGGGTGGCCGGCCCTAGGCTGTTCGGATGCTCATGCGCAACCGTTGGGTCGTCCTGTCCATCAGCATGGTCGCGCAGGTGGCGAGTGTCTCGGCGATCTTCGGGATCCCGGTGGTCCTACCGCGGCTGCGCGAGGACTTCGGGGTGAGCACCGCCCAGGCCGGCGTGCTGGCCGGCCTGCCGTCCTTCGGGCTACTGCTCACCCTGCTGATCTGGGGTGTGGTCATCGATCGGGTGGGGGAGCGCGGCACCATGGCGCTCAGTCTGTCCCTGACCGCGGGAACACTCGGGCTGCTGTGGATCGCGCCAGGCCTGTGGTCGGTGGCGGCGGTGTTCCTGTTGCTCGGCGCGGTCGGTGGTCCCGTCAACGCCGCCAGCGGCCGTTTGGTGCTCACCTGGTTCACGGCGAAGGAACGCGGCCTGGCGATGGGCATCCGACAATCGGGGTTGCCGGTGGGGGTCGGTCTGTCCGCGCTGGTGCTGCCCGGCGCCGCCGAGGCCTGGGGGTTCGTGGGGGCCATGACCCTGCCGGCACTGCTCTCCCTGGTGGCGGTCCCCCTGGTCCTGGCCATGCCGACGGAACCGCCCCGGACCGGACGATCGCCAAGCACACAGGAACACGAGCGGGAGGCCGCAGGCGTCCCGCCTCGTTCGCCCTACCGGGAGTGGACGATCTGGCGTGTGCACGGTGTGAGCATGCTCCTGGGGGTTCCCCAGGTCACGTTGATGACCTATGCCGTCCTCTACCTCGTACAGGAACAGGGGTGGGGCGCGCCCGCCGCCGGCGTCGTGGTCGCCGCCGCGCAGGTGCCGGGCGCGGTCGGACGTCTGGTCCTGGGCGCGGTCTCCGACCGCACCGGTGAACGCATGCGGCCCGTCCGCGCCCTCGCGGTGTCCGGCACCCTCGTCCTGCTCCTGCTCACGTTCCTGCCACAGGTCTGGTCGTGGAGCGCGGTGCCGCTGGTGCTCGTCTGCCTGGTCCTGACCATGTGGCACAACGGGTTGACCTTCACTTCGGTGGCGGAGATCGCCGGTACCGCGTGGGCCGGTCGGGCGCTCGCCGTGCAGAACTGGCTGCAGGCGATCAGCACCACGCTCACCCCACTGCTCATGGCCGTGGTCATCACGGTGGCCGGGCTGCCCTGGGTGTTCGCGGTGGGCGCGGTCTTCGCCGCGGCGGCGATCGCGGTGGTCCCGGCGGGGCGCCGGCCGACCCCCGGTCGGACTACCAGCGAGTAGGGCGGAACGGGTACCGGTGCGCGGTCTTGTGGGGCAGGGCGTCTAAAGTGGGGCCCATGGTGCAGGAATTCAAGAAGGTCGGCGTCGTTGGACTGGGCACGATGGGTGCGGGCATCGCTGAGGTGTTCGCCCGTGCGGGCTTCAACGTCGTCGGGGTCGAGATCGACCAGGCCGCCCTCGACCGCGGCCGAGGTCACGTGGACAAGTCCCTCTCTCGTGCGGTCGACAAGGGCAAACTCACCGAGGAGGAACGCTCCGAGATCGACGCGCGCTTCACGTTCAGCGCGTCCCGCGAGGACCTGGCCGACGTGGACTTCGTCGTCGAGGCCGTCCCCGAGCGCATGGACATCAAACGCGACGTGTTCGGCGACCTCGACCGGATCTGCGCTCCCGGCACGATCCTCGCGACCAACACGTCCTCACTGTCCGTCACCGAGATCGCCGCGCTGACCGACCGCCCCGAGAAGGTCGTCGGTCTGCACTTCTTCAACCCGGCCCCGGTCATGAAGCTGGCCGAGGTCATCACCACCGTCTCCACCGCCGACGAGACCGTCGACGTCGTCACCGAGGTCGCCAAGCGCATCGGCAAGACCCCGATCACCGTCGGCGACCGCGGTGGTTTCGTGGCCAACGCCCTGCTGGTGCCCTACATCAACGACGGCATCCGTCTCTACGAGCGCCAGATCGCCACCCGTGAGGAGATCGACGAGTCCGTCAAGAAGGCCGCCGGCCTGCCGATGGGCCCGCTCACCCTCGCCGACCTGGTCGGCCTGGACGTGTGCCTGGCCGTCATGGACGTGCTGTGGGAGGAGTTCCGCGACCCGCGTTACTCCGCGTCCCCGCTGCTGCGCCGCATGGTGGCCGCCGGCCGTCTCGGTCGCAAGAGCGGACAGGGCTTCTACAAGGGCAAGGACGACGCCCCCGAGCCCCAGCGCACCGGTCGTCTCGCCCAGATGGTCCGCGAGGAGGAGACCCTCGACATCGGCGAGATGCTCATCGCGGCGCAGATCGACGACGCCATGCGCATGATCGGCGACGGTTACGCCTCCGCCAAGGACGTCGACACCGCCATGCGGTTCGGCTGCGGCTACCCCAAGGGCCCGACCGAGCTGCTGGAGGACCGCGGCGCCGAGTCCGTCATCACCACCCTGGTGTCGATGGGCGAGTACGGCCTCACCACCATCGCGGTGCCCGCCCCGCTGCTCATGGACCGCCTGCCCGACATGGAGGAGTCCGAGGGCCACGGCGGCTGCGCCTGCCACGCCTGATCGCTTTCGGGTGGGGCCTTCGTCGCGCGTCGGCCGTCATCGCGCCCCAGGGTGTGATGGCGGCCACTGTCGTCTCTCTTCTACCCTTGAAGGGTGAGCCCGCGCCGAAACAGCCCCCGCCGTAAGTCCGGCCGTAAGGCGGCCGCCGGTCCCCCCGACGAGGACGCCCTCATGCTGCGCATCACCGGGGGGCAACGCCGTGAGACCGGACCGGACGGTGAGTACGTCACCCGCCGCATCCCGGGATCGGCCGCCACCAAGGTCTACCGTTGTCCCGGCTGTGCCCAGGAGATACCCACCGGCATGCCCCACGTGGTCGCCTGGCGCCCCTACGGCGACGGCGGCGATCGGCGACACTGGCACTCCTCCTGCTGGGAACGGCGCTCCCACCGCTCACCCAGGGCCCCTCGATACTGATTCCGGACCCCACCGAAGAAGGAGCCATGGAGATCCGAGCCACCACGGTGCTGCCCGCCGATCGGCGCCCCGTCACCCTGCACACCGCCGACGGTCTGGAACTGGTCGGGGAACTGGCGATGCCCGAGGGCGGGAAGCCGGCCGCCACCATCGTGTGCCTGCACCCGTTGCCCACCGCCGAGGGCATGATGGACAGCCACGTGCTGCGCAAGGCGTCCTTCCGGCTGCCGGCGTTGGCCGACATCGCGGTTCTGCGATTCAACACCCGGGGCACGACCTCCCGGCACGGCGCCAGCCAGGGCGAGTTCGGCGAGGGGGAGGCGGAGAAGCACGACGTGCTCGCCGCCATCGAGTTCACCGAGTTCGAGGAGCTCCCCGAACCCTGGCTCCTGGGCTGGTCCTTCGGCACCGAACTGGCGCTCAAGTGGGGCTGCGACCCCCAGGTGAAGGGCGCCATACTGCTGTCCCCGCCGCTGCACCGGGCCGATGAGTCGGACATGTCGGTGTGGGCCGAGTCCGGCAAGCCGGTGGTGGCGCTGGTCCCCGAACACGACGACTTCCTCAAGCCCGAGGAGGCCCGCGAACGGTTCGCCCCCCTCACCCAGGCGGAGATCATCGCGGTGGACGGCGCCAAGCACCTGTGGGTCGGCGAACCCTATGTGCGCCGCGTCCTCGACGAGGTCGTCAAGCGGGTCAACCCTGGGGCGTATCCGCTGCCCACCGAGTGGGACGGCCCCTGGGAGAAGGACACCGTATAGTTTCGCGCCTTCGCCGGCACCCGGCGGTGCCCGGACGAAAGCAGCCCCTGCCGCCGAGGTAGGAGTGCAACGCGAAGGGCCCGGAACCCCTGTGGGGGCCGGGCCCTTCACCGTGTCGGACGGTCACGCCACAAGGGGCGTGACTACTCCTGCCACCAGTCCTCGTCGTCGGCGCCCTTGCCGGAGTGGGCCGGCTGCTTGGCCTCCTCCGCCGGAGCTGCCGGAGCGGGCTCCTGCTGGATGGCCGCGGGCGCGGCGGCGGCCGGAGCGGCCGGCGCCGGAGCGGCGCCACCGCCACCGAGCAGCTGACGCAGCTGCTGCAGGTGCGACTGGATGCTGTCGCGCTGGCGGTTGAGCTCCTCGACCTCCTTCTTGGCGATCGCCATGATGCGGTTGGCCTCGGCCTTGGCATCGGAGACCTGGTGCTCGGCCTTGGCCTTGGCGTCGGCGTCGATCTGAGCGGCGTTCTTCTTGGCGTTGCCGACCAGCGTCTTGGCGTGGTTCTCGGCCTCGCGGCGGGTGTGCTCGGCCTGCTGGCTGGCCTTGGTGGCGCGCTCCTCGGCGCTGCGGGCGCGCTCCTCGGCCTCGCTGACCATCTGCTGGGTGGCGGCCTGGGCGGCGGCCAGAC
This sequence comes from Nocardiopsis listeri, assembly GCF_020741345.1. Lineage (GTDB taxonomy): Bacteria > Actinomycetota > Actinomycetes > Streptosporangiales > Streptosporangiaceae > Nocardiopsis > Nocardiopsis listeri_A. The sequence continues at coordinate 16,341 of NZ_DYZD01000409.1, read as the reverse complement.
GCTCGGCGTCCTGACGCTCGGCCTCGGCACGACGGTCGGCCAGCTGAAGCTCGAACTGGTCTTCGGTCTCGGTGCGACGGGCCTCGGACTCGGCGTAGGCGCGCTCGGCGTTCTTGCGCAGCTCCTCGGCCTGGCTCTTGGCGGACTGGATCGTCTCGTCGCGCTCGCGCTTGGCGGCGGCGCGGGCCTGGGCGCACTCACGCTCGGTGGTGGTGCGCAGCTTGGCGATCTCGCCCTCGAAGGTGGCGCGCTTCTCGGCGATCTCGTGGTCGACGGCGGAGCGCTTCTTCTGGACCTCGCGCTCGGTGGTGGAGGCCAGCTCGTCGGCCTCGCGGCGGGCCGTGGTGCTGATCTCCTCCGCCTCGGACTCGGCGGACTGGCGCTGCTCGTCGGCCTCGCGCTGGGCGAGCGTGCGGACCTCGGTGGCCTCGGACTCGGCGGCGGCGCGCATCTCCGCGGCCTCGATCTTGGCGGCCGAACGAATGTCGTTGGCGTCGATCTGGGCGCCCTGGACGAGCTCGTTGGCCTGTTCCTCGGCCAGACGGAGCAGCTCCTCGATGCGCGAGCCCAGGCCGGAGTAGGTGGGACGCTCGCGCTCCTGGAGCTGGCGCTGCTTGGAGTTCAGCTCGGCCTTGTACTTCTCGGCCGCGCTGTTGGCCTCCTTGACCTCGTTGCGGAGCCCGTCGAGGTAGTCCTGCACCTGGTTGCGGTCAAAGCCACGCAACACCACGTCGAACTCGGGCGGAGCGTTGTCTTCGTCGAAGATGTTGTTGAGCTGGGTGTCGATGTTGTTTGACGACATGTGGCGGAATCCTGAACGGGTGCGAGACGGCTACTTGTACTTGCGTACTGCCGGGGACGGCAGGAGGGAACTGCGGTGCCCCCGGGACGGTGTGAGTCCGGGGTACGTGCGCCGAAGGTGTGGGCGGATGGGTGCGGTGGTCGACCCTGGCCGGATACGAGGGCCGATCCGGTCGGTGTCGCTGGTGGTTATGGCCGCCCCGGTTCACGACCGGACTGCAAGACATGGACCAACGCCGGAAGAAAAGTACATCCGGCAGCTAGCCGACTTTATCAAGCGTGCAACACCGGGGAAGGGGGTTTGGTGTAACTTCCGGTGGGGTCCAAGGTCGGCCGCTCCCGCGGAAGTCAATACGTGATGCGTTCGGGACGTCACCGTGACTTCGTCGGTCCGGTCGATCATGGGGCGTTCCCTCAGTGCGAGCCTTGCACCAATTCGGTCAGAACGCCACCGCAGTCCTTCGGGTGGAGGAAAACGATCCGTGAGCCGGCGGTGCCGGCGCGCGGTTCGGCGTCCAGGACCCGTACCCCGCGCTCACCGATCCCCTTCGCGCTCGCGGCCACGTCGGTGGTGCCGAACGCGAGGTGGTGCACCCCCTCGCCGTTGCGCTCCAGGAACTTCGCGACCGGGGAGTCGTCACGGGTCGGCTCCAGCAGCTGGAGGTAGGTCGCGCCGCCGTCGTCGGTGCCGTTGACCCGCAGCATCGCCTCGCGTACGCCCTGCTCTTCGTTCACCTCCTCGTGCTCGACCTCGAAGCCGTACGTGAGCCGGTAGAAGTCGATGGAGGCGTCCAGGTCCTTGCAGGCGATACCCACGTGGTCCAGGCGGGTCAGCCCGGAGAACGGGCCGGTGGGAACGGGTGCGTCGCTCACGGGTGAACCTCTCGAACGTCGATGTGATCCGTGTGGGTATCGTTGCAGACCAGGTGCGTCACCCATCACTTGGAGGCCAGTTAAGATGCCCGGTTCCGTCATCGTCGGTGGGGCACGGACCCCCACCGGCCGACTCCTCGGCTCCCTCGCCGGGTTCTCCGCCGCAGACCTGGGCGGCTTCGCGATCAAGGCCGCGCTGGAGCGTGCCGGCATCAGCGGCGAACAGGTCGGATACGTGGTCATGGGGCAGGTGCTGCAGGCCGGCGCTGGCCAGATCCCGTCCCGTCAGGCCGCCGTCAAGGGCGGTATCCCCATGGACGTCCCCTCGGTGACCATCAACAAGGTCTGCCTGTCGGGCCTGGACGCGATCGCCCTCGCCGACCAGCTCATCGCCGCGGGCGAGTTCGACATCGTGGTCGCCGGCGGTATGGAGTCCATGACGAACGCCCCGCACCTGCTGCCCAAGTCCCGTAAGGGCTACAAGTACGGTTCCATCGAGGTCCTGGACGCCACCGCGCACGACGGCCTCACCGATTCCTTCGAGGGCGACTCCATGGGCGCCTCCACCGAGCGCCACAACGGCAGGCTCGGCATCGAGCGCCCCGAGCAGGACGCCTTCGCCGCCCGCTCGCACCAGCGTGCCGCCGCGGCCGCCGAGAAGGGCCTGTTCGACGAGGAGATCGTCCCCGTCGAGATCCCGCAGCGCAAGGGCGACCCGGTCGTCTTCTCGCACGACGAGGGCGTCCGCCCGGACACCACGGCCGAGAGCCTGGGCAGGCTGCGCCCGGCCTTCGACCGCGACGGCACCATCACCGCCGGCTCCTCCTCGCAGATCTCGGACGGCGCCGCCGCGGTGGTCGTGATGAGCCGGGCCAAGGCCGAGGAGCTCGGCGCCCCGATCCTCGCCGAGATCGGCGCGCACGGAAACGTCGCCGGCCCCGACAACTCCCTGCACTCCCAGCCCTCCAACGCCATCAAGCACGCCCTGGGCAAGGCGGGCAAGAAGGTGGAGGACCTGGACCTCATCGAGATCAACGAGGCCTTCGCCGCGGTGGGCCTGCAGTCCACCGAGGACCTCGGCGTCTCCGAGGACATCGTCAACGTCAACGGCGGCGCCATCGCGATCGGTCACCCGATCGGCGCCTCCGGTGCCCGCATCGCCCTGCACCTGGTGTACGAGCTGCGCCGGCGCGGCGGTGGCCTGGGTGCCGCGGCCCTGTGCGGCGGCGGTGGCCAGGGCGACGCCCTGCTGTTCTCGGTGCCCGCCGAGTAACGACCGAACGACGACCGAACGAACCTGTGCGGCCAGGGCCACCCCCGAACGGTCGCACGACGCACCTGTCCACCGCGGGGCGGAAGGCCACGAGCCTCCGCCCCGCGCGGTACTTCTCGAGGAGTCACATGAACGCCCCCCAGCTGGTCGAACGGGTCCGCGGTGGTGACCGCCGGGCCCTGGCCCGCGCGATCACCCTGGTGGAGAACGGTGCCGAGGAGCTGCGCCCCATCATGGCGGGGTTGGCGCCCCACACGGGCCGGGCCCATGTGGTCGGCTTCACCGGCTCGCCGGGGGTGGGCAAGTCCACCACCACCAACGCCGTGGTGCGTGCCGCGAGGGCTCAGGGAAGGTCGGTCGCCGTCCTGGCGGTGGACCCCTCCTCGCCGTTCACCGGCGGCGCCCTGCTGGGAGACCGGGTGCGGATGCAGGAGCACTCCGCCGACCCCGAGGTGTACATCCGTTCCATGGCCAACCGGGGCCATCTGGGCGGGCTGTCGTGGGCGACACCGCACGCGCTGCGGGTGCTCGACGCGGCCGGGTTCGACGTCATCCTCGTGGAGACCGTGGGGGTGGGCCAGTCGGAGGTCGACATCGCGAGTCAGGCGGACACCACCGTGGTACTGAGTGCTCCCGGGATGGGCGACGCCGTCCAGGCAGCCAAGGCCGGCGTGCTCGAGGTCGGCGACGTGTTCGCGATCAACAAGGCCGACCGGGACGGCGCCAAGTCGACCCTGCGCGAGCTGCGCCAGATGATCGCGATGAAGGACCGCACCGACCAGGAGTGGAAGCCGCCGATCGTCATGACGGTGGCCTCCCGGGACGAGGGCGTGGGCGAGCTGTGGGAGCGCGTCGAACAGCACTTCGCCCACCTGGAGGCCTCCGGTGAGCTCACCGAACGGCGCCGTGCCCGTGCGCGGGGCGAGGTCGAGGCCATCGTGCTGGAGCTGCTGCGCGCACGCCTGGGCGGGGTGGGGGCCGACGGTGGCCTGGACACCCTCGCCCGCGAGGTGGCCGCGGGCGATCGCGACCCCTACACCGCCGCCGACCTGCTGCTCAAGGAGCTGGGCGCCGACCCGATTCCGTGACCGGGGCGAGGACCTCGCGCAGGACACCGGCGAACGCGTCCGGATCCTCCATGAACCCCCCGTGGCCCCCTGGGAACACCACGGGGACGGTGTCGAGCAGTTCCGCCAGAGCACGGGTGGTCCGGTCGGTGATCAGACCACCCGAGGCCGTCCCCAACGCGGGGACCACCCGTGCGGACCCGGCGGTGATCCGCGCGGGGTCGACCCGGTGGCGCACGGTGCCTCGGAGTTCGTGGACGTAGAACCGGCGGTCGTTCTCTCCGTCGTCCGCTCCGTCCTCTTCCTCGGCCGCGCCGGGGCCGAACCCCTCCGTGCCTTCCTCCGGTACGGGGAAGCCCGCGTTGATCATGAACCGGCGCCAGGCGGCCCCCGCGCCGTCCCGCCGGTAGGTCGCGATGATCTCTTCGGTGACCGCGAACTGTTCCTCCGCCTCCGGTAGCAGCCCGAGCAGCGGGGGCTCGTGCGCCACGATGGTGCGGGCCCGGTCGGCGTGGCGCTCGGCCAGTGCCAAGGTGGTCACGGCCCCGCCGCTGGAGCCGAGGATGTCGGCCTCGGTGGCGCCCAGGTCGTTCAGGATCGCGACGAGGTCGTCGGCGCGCGCCTCGGGCGTGGAGTCCTGGGCGGGGTCGTCGAGCACGCTGCGACCGATGCCCCTCGGGTCGTGGGTGACCACGGTGTGGGTGCCGGAGAGCGCTTCCGCCAGTGGCGTGAACAGGTCGGCGCCCATCGGCGCCCCGGTCAGGATCAGGAACGGTCCCTCACCGTGGACCTCGTAGTGGAGGATCCCGTCCGGGACCCTCAGGGTGTGCGTACCGGTCATGTCCGGCTCCCTTCGCTCCGGGCCGCCGCCGAGGGCGACCTCACCCGTATGGACCGGTCCTGCCCGTCGAATTCATCGCCCACCCGAGAGTCGGCGCACCCGAAAAGCGTCCCCGAAAAGATGGAGGGCCGGGACGGACCGTCGCACGTCGGTCCGCCCCGGCCTGGCGGCGGTGCTCCCCGGATCAGAGCACCGACGCCGCCTCGACCCGTTCGGCGTACGGCCGAACGGGGGTCTTCGCTACCGGTCGCCCAACGCCGCGTCGATCGCGGTGATGAGGCTTCCGTCGGCGTCGTCGCCGTCGATGGACCAGATCATGACGCCGCCCAGGCCGTTGTCCAGAGCCCAATCGGTCTTCTGCGTCATGGCGACCTCGTCGTCGTAGGTCCAGAAGGTCTCGCCGTCGTAGAGCCACGCTGTACCGAGATCGTCGTCGCGGTGCACATCGAAGCCGCTCAGGTCCTTGAGGACCTTCCAGTCCTCGGTGCCGTCCGCGTAGGTGCCCGGGGCGGGCCCCTCGGCGGATCGGAACAGCCCGTCGCCGTTCGGTCCGGGCTCAACGCCCGTCCATCCCTGGCCGTAGAACGGCACGCCCAGAACGATCTTGGCGGGATCGACCCCGCGCTCCACGTACGCCTGGAGGTTGGTCTCGGCGGAGATCACGTCGCCGGGGTCGTTCGGGTCGGGCGCCAGGTTGGACTGGTGATTGGTGACCGTCTCCCAGGTGCCGTGGTAGTCATAGCCCTGCACGGTGATGAAGTCGAAGTCGGTCATGACCTCGTCCAACTCGTAGCCGCTGTCCAGTCGCCAGGCACCCGCGGGCATGAACGAGCTCAACTCGAAGTGCCGCCCGGTCTCCTCGCCCAACTCGTCGAGTTGTTCGCGGAACTCGCGGACCAGGGCGGTGAAGTTCTCCCGGTCCTCGGGTCGCACCTCATTGTCGGGGTGGCCCTCGGAACCGGGCCACTCCCAGTCCAGGTCGATACCGTCGAAGATCCCGTAGGCGACGCCCTCCCCGCCGGTGCCGTCGATCTCGGGGAGGTTCCCGCGCAGGTACAGGTCGACACAGGAGCTCACCAGGCGTTCACGGGATTCGGGGGTCGCCACCGCGTCGGAGAAGTTCTTGGACCAGTTCCAGCCGCCCAGGGAGATGGCGACGGCCAGTTCGGGGTGCAGCTCCTTGAGCTTGCGCAGCTGGTTGAAGTTGCCGCGCAGGGGCTGGCCGGGGCCGTCCGCGGCGCCGTCGACGCTCTCCGCTGCGGGGACCACCCGGCCGTAGTCGGCGAGGGCGTCGCCCTCCTCCGGTTCGTCGGTCATGAAGCACTCGCCGTCGGTACCGACGTTGCCGAACGCGTAGTTGATGTGCGTGAGCTTGTCGGCGCTGCCCGATCCCACCAGGTCGCGGACGTGGTAGTCGCGCTCCTGCGGGCCCCACTGGGTGAAGTAGGCGACGTTCATCGCGTCGTGCCCGGGGCCGGGGGAGGGGGTGCCCGCGCAGTTCGCGCCGTTGATCGTGCAGTCCAGCAGGTGGGTGGCGCCATCGGAGTGGACGCCGTTGAAGCCGAAGCCGTAGGTGCCGCCGGCGGGAACGACCGCGCCCCAACGCGGGGGGGTGATGGTGTAGCCCTCACCCGAGGAGCCCGTGACGGAGGCGTTCCACAGTTCGTGGACCGCTCCGCCCTCGGGGAGGTCGAATTCGAGGGTCCAGTCGGTGAGGTCGGTGTCGGAGGCGTTGTGGACGGTGATCTCGCCGGTGTAACCGGTGTTCCAGCGGGCCGTCTCCACGTAGGTCACGGTGACGTCGGAGGCGTCGGCCTCCTGCGCGGTGGCGGGGGCCGAGGCCAGTGCGAGCGGTACCGCGAGCACCGCCGCGGTGGGAACCGCGAGTGTGTTCCTGAGTCGTCGTGCGCTCACGTCGGGGTCTCCTGGGGGCTTGTCAGGGGCCGAGTGTGGGACGAGGCCTTACTGACGTGGGGGGATTAATTTTTAGGAAACTTAACTAACAATTACGGGCGGCGTCAACGTCCGCGCGACGGGTTTCTTCGGGCGATCCGTGAAGTCGCAGGTCACCGTCGAGATTTTCGATGACGATCGGATTCGTCCCCGCTCCGTGGTGGGACCCGGTGCCGAGCGCACCGCCTAGAGTGACGGCGTGGGAAACCCTTTGAACCTTCCGTTCGACCCGATCGAACGCGCGCACGACAACTGGAGCCAAAGATGGGGCGCCTCGCCCGCGATGGCCGCGGTCACCTCGCTCATGCGCGCACAACAGATCCTCATCGGTGAGCTGGACGGCACCCTCAAGCCGTTCGGTCTGACCTTCGCGCGCTATGAGGCGCTGGTCCTGCTCACCTTCAGCGCCTCCGGGTCGCTGCCCCTGGGCAAGATCGGCGAACGCCTCATGGTGCATCCGACCAGCGTCACCAACACCATCGACCGCTTGGAGGGGCAGGGCTTCGTGCTGCGCAGGCCCAACCCCAGCGACGGTCGAGGTGTGCTGGCGGAGATCACCGAGTCGGGCCGCGAGGTCACCGAGGGGGCCACCCGGGCGCTCCTGGGCATGGACTTCGGGGTGGGCTGCTACTCCGAGGAGGAGTTGTGGCGCATGCACGAGATGTTCGTGCGGCTCCGCGTGGACTTCGGTGACTTCCCCGCCCCGGTGGCGGAGAAGGCGCGAGGCGCCTGACCGGCCGACCGCCGTTCGCGCCGTCACTTCCTTTTCTGTACATATTTAGTTGGACGTCCTACTATCCTTGTATGGCGAACAGCACAGGAGACCTCACCAACGGCGGCGAGGCCCGGGACATCGAGGCCGGGCGCGAGCGCTGGCAGCGCAGGTACGACACCGCCCGCAAACGCGACGCCGACTTCACCTCCCTGTCCGGCAAGCCCCTCGAACCCGTCTACGGACCGCGCCCCGGCGCCGAGGTCCCCGGTTTCGAACGCATCGGCTGGCCCGGCGAGTACCCCTACACACGAGGGCTCTATCCCACCGGCTACCGGGGCCGCGCCTGGACCATCCGTCAGTTCGCCGGCTTCGGCAACGCCACCCAGACCAACGAGCGCTACAAGATGATCCTCGCCTCCGGTGGCGGCGGGCTGTCCGTGGCCTTCGACATGCCCACGCTCATGGGCTACGACTCCGACTCCCCGCAAGCGCTGGGCGAGGTCGGTCACTGCGGTGTGGCCATCGACTCGGTCGCCGACATGGACCTGCTCTTCGACGGCATCCCCCTCGGTGAGACCACCACGTCCATGACCATCAGCGGTCCCGCCATCCCGGCGTTCTGCATGTACCTGGTGGCGGCCGAACGCCAGGGCGTCGACATCGGCACCCTCAACGGCACGCTGCAGACCGACATCTTCAAGGAGTACATCGCCCAGAAGGAGTGGCTGTACCCGCCCGAACCCCACCTGCGCCTCATCGGCGACCTGATGGAGTACTGCGCGGAGCACATCCCCGCCTTCAAGCCGCTGTCGGTCTCGGGCTACCACATCCGTGAGGCCGGGGCCACGGCCGCCCAGGAGCTCGCCTACACGCTGGCGGACGGTTTCGGCTACGTCGAACTCGGTCTGTCCCGCGGGCTGGACATCGACCGCTTCGCCCCGGGCCTGTCGTTCTTCTTCGACGCCCACATCGACTTCTTCGAGGAGATCGCCAAGTTCCGCGCCGCCCGCCGCATCTGGGCCCGCTGGATCCGCGACGTCTATGGAGCCAAGAGCGAGAAGGCCCAGTGGTTGCGGTTCCACACCCAGACCGCCGGAGTCTCGCTCACCGCGCAGCAGCCCTACAACAACGTGGTGCGCACCGCCGTGGAGGCCCTGTCGGCGGTCCTGGGCGGAACCAACTCGCTGCACACCAACGCGCTCGACGAGACCCTGGCCCTGCCCACCGAACAGTCCGCCGAGATCGCGCTGCGCACCCAACAGGTCCTCATGGAGGAGACCGGTGTGGTCAACGTCGCCGACCCGCTCGGCGGCTCCTGGTACGTGGAGGCCCTCACCGACGAGATCGAGGCCGAGGCCGAGCGGGTCTTCGCGCACATCCGCCACATGGGCGGCGGTGACGACGTCGAACACGCCATCGGTCCGATGACCTCCGGCATTCTCGCCGGAATCGACAACGGCTACTTCGGCGCCGAGATCGCCGAGTCCGCCTACCAGTACCAGCAGGCCCTGGAGAAGGGCGACAAGCGCATCGTCGGCGTCAACTGCCACACCAACACGGTCTCCGGCGAGCTCGACATCCTCAAGATCAGCCACGAGGTGGAACACGAGCAAAAGCGTGTCCTCACCGACCGCAAGGGCTCACGGGACCAGGCCGTCGTCGACCGCGCCCTGACCCGCCTCCTGGAGGGTGTGCGGGCCGACGAGGCAAACCTCATCCCGCTCATCATGGACGCGGCACGGGCCGAGGCGACCCTCGGCGAGATCTGCGCGACCATGGGCGAGGAGTTCGGCACCTACACCGAGGACCCGCAGTTCTGAGCTCCGTCGTCCGGCACGGTCCCTTCGCTTCGGCGAACCCCTGACCGTTGGCGTGCCCGAGGCGGTACGGAGTCCTCGTACCGTCTCGGGATGGGGCAGGATAGGGAGTATGCAGCCTTCGGACTTTTCACCGAACAGTGCGGTCGACCTCGGGGCGCGCAAGGCGGCCTTGGAACGTGAGGCCAAGCAGCGCGCCGACGAGTCGGCCGGTCGTACCAACCCCTACGCCGTCAACGTCGACGAGGCCACCTTCCAGCAGGTTCTGGAGAGCTCTCTGTCGGCGCCGGTCGTCCTCGCGGTCCTCGCGGGCTGGTCCGAGCAGTCCAAGCAGGTCGAGGACGCCCTGGACAACCTCTCCAAGGGATCCGGCGGCAACTGGATCCTGGGCAAGATCGACAGTGAGGCCAGCCCCCAGCTGGTGCAGGCGTTGCGCGTGCAGGGCGCCCCGAGCATCATCATCGCCGTCCAGGGTCAGGTCATGCCCTTGATGCAGGGTCCGGCGACGGAGGAGCAGCTCCGCGAGGGGCTCACCCAGGTCTTCGGTGCCCTGTCCGAGCAGGGCATGCTCCCGCCAGGGCACCCCGGCACGGTGGACGGCGACCCCTCCGCGATGCCGGAGGACCAGGGCGTTCCCGAACCCGAGGCCGACCCGGTCGACGTCGAGGCACAGGCCGCGCTGGAGCGTGGGGACTTCGACGCCGCCGCCGCGGTGTTCGAGAAGGCGCTGGCCGCCGACCCCAAGAACGCCGAGGTCAAGGCCAAGCTGGCGCAGGTGCGCCTGATCGGCCGGCTCCAGGACGTGGACCCCGAGGCCGCGTTGCAGGCCGCGGCCGACCGCCCGGACGACGTCGACGCCCAGATCACCGTGTCCGACGTCTTCATGTACGGCGGCAAGTTCGACGACGCCTTCGACCGCCTCATCGACACGGTCAAGCGCACCTCCGACGAGGACCGGAACAAGGCCCGCGAACACCTGTTGTCCCTGTTCGACCTGCTGCCGGCCGGGGACCCGCGCGTGGGCGCGGCTCGCCGCAAGCTCACCTCCGCCCTGTTCTGACCGGGTGACGGCCGGTGCCCGTTCTCCGAGATTTCTTCGAACGGTCACCGGCCGTAGATTTCCGCCTGTTTGTGCTCGTTCATGGCAAATCATGCGGTATTTGACGCAGTGAAGACGGGTGGGATGGTCACCCCCCTCTCCGGGTAAAGGAACTACACGGCGGGCCGCTCAGACGCGGTCCACAGTGCGACCGGGCAGGTGGACCATGACGACCGACGACACCCCGCATCTCGGCGGAGCCCCCGTCGTGACGATCTCGGCCACCTTCGGCGCAGGCGGCAGCGTCATCGGGCCGGCCATCGCCGCCCGACTCGGCGTTCCCTTCCTCGACCGCGCGGTCCCCAGCGCCGTCGCCGAACAGATCGGCTGCTCGCTCGACGAGGCCCTCCAACGCGACGACCGCGCCCCGGGCGGCCTCGAACGCCTCCTCGCCGGCGCCGCCCGACTGCCCACCGTCACCCTCGGCAGCGTCGACACCGCGTACTTCGGCGCCATGGACGACGAGGGTCGTCTCCTCTACGACCACGAGTTCGTCGAACAGACCGAACGGGTCATCAAGGACGTCGCCCACACCGGCGGGGTCGTCCTCGGCCGCGCCGCCGCGGTGGTCCTGGCCGACCACCCGGGCGCCCTGCACGTACGGCTGGACGGAAGCCGTCAGGCCCGTCTGCGTCGAGCCCGTCGCCTGTGGGAACGCGGGGACCGGGAGGAGTTCGGCGGCAAGGGGTGGGGCCCCACCCCGCCCACCGCGAAGCTGCTGGACGACAACGACCGTGCCCGCGCCGCCTACGTGCGTCGGTTCTACCGGGTCGATCCGGCCGATCCGAGCCATTACCACCTGGTGGTCGACTCCGCCGTGCTCTCCACCGACGCGTGTGCGGACATGGTGGTTCGGGCCGCCGAAGACCGGGCAAGCAAGGGGAATTAATGCGATTTTTTCCGAAGGCGTTAATTGTCACCTTGTGCTGACGTTCCCCCCTTGACTCGGGTAGGGTGAAGCGACTCGGTTGTGGGTTTCCAGCCAGCCCCCGGCCGTCAACCGAGCCCCCGCTTTCGAAGGCACCCCCTCGACGGATGCCACGGCGGGATGCGTCGCCGACACGGAAAACGGATCCGTGTTCCCGGCGCGCGAGAGCCGACCAGAGCCACCGGGGCGGATCCATGGCGTGCAGGGCCACAGCCGTTCCGGGGTCGGTACGTACGTCCACGGGAGGGGCCGCCGGTGCGCCCCGCGGACGGATGACACCAGCCAAAGCCAAGGAGCAACACGTGGCCACCCTTCCCAGCGTTTCCTACTCCATCACCGTCCGACTGGAACTGGACGCCGGAGGTAGCGCGGTCGGCAGCCTCACCAACGCGGTGGAGCAGGTCGGCGGCATGATCACCGCCCTCGACGTGGCGGCCGCTGGGCACGAGCGCATCCGCATCGACGTCACCTGCGCCGCCCGCGACACCGAGCACGCCCAGGCCATCGTCGACGCCCTCGGCGCCGTCGACGGGGTCATCGTCCACAAGGTCAGCGACCGCACCTTCCTCATGCACCTCGGTGGCAAGATCGAGATGAAGTCGAAGGTGCCGCTGCGCAACCGCGACGAACTCTCCATGGCCTACACCCCCGGCGTCGCCCGCGTCTCCCAGGCCATCGCAGCCAACAAGGACGACGCCCGCCGCCTCACCATCAAGCGCAACAGCGTCGCCGTGGTCACCGACGGCTCCGCCGTCCTGGGCCTGGGCAACATCGGCCCCGAGGCCGCCATGCCCGTCATGGAGGGCAAGGCCGCCCTGTTCAAACGCTTCTCCGACATCGACGCCTGGCCCATCGCCCTGGACACCCAGGACGTCGACGAGATCGTCCGAACCGTCCAGCTGATCGCCCCCGGGTTCGGCGGCATCAACCTGGAGGACATCTCCGCCCTGCGCTGCTTCGAGGTCGAGGCCCGTCTGCGTGAACTCCTGGACATCCCCGTCTTCCACGATGACCAGCACGGCACCGCCATCGTCGTCCTGGCCGCCCTGCGCAACGCCCTGCGCGTGGTCGGCAAGAAGCTGTCCGAGGTCCGCATCGTCATGTCCGGCGCCGGCGCTGCCGGTACCGCCATCCTCAAGCTGCTCATGCACGCCGGCGCGCGCGACATCATCGTCAACGACGTGCACGGCTCCGTCCACCCCGGACGCGAGGACCTGGACGACAACCTGAGCTGGATCGCCGAGCACACCAACCAGGACGGTTACGACGGCGACCTCAAGGGCGCCGTCGCCGGAGCCGACGTGTTCATCGGTGTCTCGGCCCCGAACCTGCTCGACGGCGGGGACATCGCCGAGATGAACGAGGACTCGATCATCTTCGCGCTGGCCAACCCCGACCCGGAGGTCGACCCCGACATCGCGCACCTGCACGCCGCGGTCGTGGCCACCGGACGCAGCGACTACCCGAACCAGATCAACAACGTGCTGGTCTTCCCCGGATTCTTCCGCGGCCTGCTGGACGCTCAGAGCCACAACGTCACCTCGGACATGATGGTCGCCGCCGCCGAGGCCCTCGCCGACGTCGTCACCGAGGACGAACTCGGTCCGAACTACATCATCCCGAGCGTCTTCCACTCGGAACTGTCCACACACGTGGCCAACGCGGTCCGTGAGGCCGCCCTGCGCGGCCAGGAGAGCAAGGACTGAAACACCTCGCCGAACCGTCCTGAGGGGGCGTCCGACCGGTCGCTTTTCGGGTAAAGGTGGACCATGGACCAGTCGACTCTGACCGGGCGCCTACTGGTGGCCGCCCCCTTGCTTCAGGAGGACTCCTTCCGCCGTTCGGTGGTGTTCGTCGTCGACGACGCCGCCGACGGCACCCTCGGGGTGATCCTCAACCGGCCGCTGGAACTTCCGGTGGACGAGGTCGTGAACTCGTGGGGCGCCTACGCCAGCTCCCCGGCGGTGATGTTCTCGGGTGGGCCGGTGGGCACCGACTCCGGTATCGCCCTGGGCAGCGCCGTCCCGGAGGAGGCGCCGCCGGGCTGGTCCCCGCTGGCGGGCCCGCTCCCCGGAACAGGACTGGACGGCGTGGGCGTTGTGGACCTGGACGGGCCGCCCGAGGTGCTCGGCTCCTCACTGGCCGAACTGCGCGTCTTCGCCGGGTACTCCGGTTGGGGTTCGGGGCAGCTCGAAGGGGAGATCGAGGAGGGCGCCTGGTTCGTGGTCGACGCCTTCGCCGACGACCTCTTCGGTGTCGCCCCCGAGGGGCTGTGGTCGCGGGTCCTGCGCCGACAGGGCGGAGAGATGGCCCTGTTGTCCACCTACCCGGACGATCCCACCATGAACTGAGCGCAGGCTTGTCCTCGGTGAGACTGAGACGGGCCGCCGCACCCTATACCGTGGGATCCAGACGTTGAAAGGTGTGAGGACGATGTCGATGGACGTCCTGAACAAGGTTCTTCCGGACAGCGAGACCAGGCCGGACATCTCGCACGACGATGGTGATCGCGAGCGATTCGCGCACTACGTGCAGAAGGAGAAGATCACCCAGAGCGCGGTGACCGGCGACCCGGTGATCGCCCTGTGCGGCAAGGTGTGGGTCCCCAACCGGGACCCGAAGAAGTTCCCCGTGTGCCCCGAGTGCAAGCAGGCGTACGAGGAGATGATGAAATAGGCGGCTCTTTCGGTCGCACTCGAAAGGCCTTGACCCACCCCACCGGGTGAGCCAAGGCCTTCGTCGTGTCCGCTACGGGCGGGGCGGTCAGACCTCGGTGCCCGCGGTTTCCACACCGTTGCGTCGGCGCGAGACCGCGATGGCCGCGCCACCCGCCGCCACGGCGACCGCGGCCGCCGCCAGCAGACCGGCCAGGGCGGTACCGGTGTTGGGCAGACCGGGCTTGCCGCCGCCCTCGCCGTCACCGGGGCCGGGGGTCGGTTCGCCGCCGCCACCGTTGCCGCCGCCCTCGCCGCCGCCGGGGACCTGGACGTTCTCGTCCACGCTCACGGCCAGGGAGATGGGGTCCAGCTGCTCGCCCTCGACGTAGAAGTCGGCGAAGGCGGGGACGCCTTCGGTGGTGAGGGCGGCCGGGATCGGTCCCCAGCTCAGGACGCCCTCGTCGACCTCGGCGTCGACGCCGGACAGGTCCAGGTCGGCCAGGGCGACGTCGTCGTAGGTGACGAGCTCGGCGTCGGTCAGGGACTTGCTGACCACGTCGGCGTACAGGGTGCCGGCCTCGCCGTCGATCTCCACGCGCGGGTCGGTGACGGACATGTACAGCAGGGGGTCGGCGTCACCGTAGATGTGGCCCTCGAAGAGCACGGTGCCGGTGAAGTCGATCTCGGCGGTGACGTCGTCCAGGTTCACCCCACCGGTGGCGTCGGTGAAGGAGAAGATCCCGTCGTCGCCACGGGTGGCGCCTTCCGAGGTGCTGATCTCACCGGCGGCGATGTTGCCCTCGATGTAGTTGCGGAAGGACTCCTTGACGCCCCAGTCGGCGCGACCGTTGAACACGGTCAGGTCGCCCTCGGGGAGCTCACCGCCGTCACCGTTCCCGTCGCCGTCACCATCGCCATCGTCGCCACCGTCGTCCTCGGTGGCGAAGGAGATCGGGGTCCACACGTCCTGGTCGCGGTTGCCGATGTCGGTGTGGTCGTTGAAGACCGCGATGTAGCACCGGGTCTCGACGCAGTCGTAGGTCGTCTCTTCGGCGTCGTAGGCACCGGACACCTCGACCTCGGTGGAGAAGATGCCCTCGTCACCGGGGGCGTCGGCCCCACGCAACCACACCGCGCCGGTGTGGTGCTCAGGGAAGGAGTCCGCCGACCGCTCGGCGGCGGTCAGGGCGACGTACACGCCCTGACCGGGACGGAAACCGGTGCCGTCGACGGTGACGGTCTCGCCCTCGGGGTTCAGCTCCTCGGTCTTGGAGACGGTGACCTTCGGATCATGGGCGGGTTCACCCGGATCGCCGGGCTCGCCGCCCTCCACGGCCGTGGTGGTGAAGGACAGCGGGTCCATCGCTTCGCCCGCACCATAGAATTCGGCGAAGGCCTCGACCGCGTCGGCGTGCAGGGTGCCCGCCTCGGAGGTGAAGGCGAGGTCGTCGCCGTCCACGACCAGCTCGGCGCCGGTCAGTTCGGCCACGGTGACCTCGCCGAACTCGATCAGGTCACCCGGGGGCACGTCCGGGTTCGCGCCGTTGAACTCGCGGCTGGTGACGTCGGCGTACACGGTGGCGGAGCCGTCGCCGTCGAACTCCACGCGCGGGTCGGCGACGTGGACCTCCAGGACCGCGCCCTGACCGTAGTCGTGGCCCGCGAAGACCACCCGGCCGCCGAAGCTCACCTCGCCGGAGGCGTCCTCCTTGGAGACGGAGCCGTCCACGGTCGGGAAGTCGAAGGTCCCGTCGTCGTTGACGCCGGCACCGTCGGACGCGGTGATCTCGCCCCCGGCGATGGGGCCGCCGATGTAGTTTCGGAAGGACTGCTTGACGCCCCAGGTGGCGGAACCGCCGTCCAGGGAGACGGGCGCCTCGTCGGCCATCGCGGCCGGGGCGGCCGCCACGGTGAGGGAGGCCCCGAGGGCCGCCGCGCTCACATAGGCGGTGAGGGAACGCAGAGCCCGCCGGGCTCTGCTGTCACCCTCGTGGGTTGAGTCGGTGCTCATGTGATCGGTGGTTCCAATCGTGTCGGGGGACTGGTGACCGGTCCCGATCGCGCGTCGGGTCCGGGATGGTGCGGGGGGCGGTGGGTTGGCGCTGAGCGGGCGCGACGGCACCCACCAAGGGAGAGCGGGGTCATGAGGGGGAGGCTCGGCCTCCGCCCGCTCAGGCGTGCACACTCGCGTGGGGCCTGAGCTCGATGTGGTCGGTGGGATCGGTGGGACCCCCGTTGCGAGTGCCCCGCCGTCCCTCGAAATCACGCGGTGGTCGGGTCTGCGTCGCTCGCGCGGCGTCGGGTCGCCACCAGCGCG
>NZ_DYZD01000408.1 GCF_020741345.1 Nocardiopsis listeri | reverse complement strand
TGGTCCGGGAACTGGACCGCTTCGACCTGGAATACGTCGAGCAGCCCTGTGCCTCTCTGGAGGAGTTGGGTGCGGTCCGCCGCGGGGTGGAGGTGCCCGTGGCGGCCGACGAGTCCATCCGCCGTGCCGAGGACCCGCTCCGGGTGCGTGCCGCGGAGGCCGCCGACATCGTGGTGCTCAAGGTCCAACCCCTGGGCGGGGTGCGGGCCGCGCTACGGGTGGCCGAGGCCTGTGGCCTGCCGGTCGTGGTCTCCAGCGCCGTGGAGAGTTCGGTGGGGTTGGCCGCGGGTGTGGCCTTGGCCGCCGCCCTGCCCGATCTGCCCTACGCCTGTGGGCTGGCGACCATGCAGATGCTGACCGGCGACGTCACCACCGACTCCCTCCTGCCGGTCGACGGTTTTTTGCCGGTCCGGCCGGTCACCGTGGACGAGGAAGCGCTTTCCAAGGTGGAGATCGACGCTTCGGCCTGGCGGGAACGCGCCCGGAACGCGGCCGAGGCGGAAACACCCTGAGAATCCGAAGAGTGCGATTCGCCCCTGTTTTGACCTGGGTTTACGGTCAATATGCCGGGCATGGACGACCGGATGGGCAGGAGATCACAGCCGGGTTCGGTCGCCGAGAGCTCCCGAACGGGGTTCACTGGAAGCGGCCCCGGCGACGCGTGTGCGCGTGGGAGCGTGGCCGCCGCGGACGTGGGGCTCTGTGCGATGCGGTCCGACCGCGCGGTGATACTTGGTCGATACCTCGACGAACGAAAGACTTTGCATGAATCCGTCTACCGCCTTGGCGCGGGTCCTCGTCGACGAACTGGCCCGCTACGGGCTGGTCGAGGCCGTCGTCGCGCCCGGGTCGCGCTCGACCCCTCTGGCGTTGGCGCTGGTCGCGCACCCCGGGATCCGTGTCCACGTGCGAGTGGACGAACGTTCCGCGTCCTTCCTCGCCTTGGGGCTGGCCCGGTCCTCCCGGCGCCCCGTGGCGGTGGTGTGCACCTCCGGCACCGCGGCCGCCAACTTCCACCCTGCGGTGATGGAGGCCGACGAGAGCGGGGTGCCGCTGCTGGTGCTGACGGCCGACCGGCCCCCGGAACTGCGCGGCACCGGCGCCAACCAGACGGTGGACCAGATCGGCCTGTACGGCGACGCGGTGCGTATGTTCGCCGAGGTCGGAACCCCGGACCCCGCGCCCGGCATGGTCGCCTACTGGCGTTCGCTGAGCGGTCGTGCCTGGGCCGCGGCCCAGGGCGGACGCCCGGGCCCCGTGCACCTCAACGTGGCCTTCCGCGATCCCCTCACCCCCGACCAGGCCACCGGCGGCGGCCCCGAGTGGATCGAGCCCTTGGACGGACGCGCCGACGGTCGCCCCTGGATCTCACGACCCGGCCCGCGCACCGAGCCCGCGCCCTACGTCCTGCCCGACGTCGAACGCGGCGTCATCGTCTGCGGTGACGGCGACTACGACCCGGTACCGTTCCTGGCGCTGTCGGAACTGACCGGATGGCCGCTGCTGGCCGAACCCACCTCCAACGCCCGCCGCTCGGGCGCCGTCTCCACCTACCGGCAACTACTGGCCGTGCCGGGTTTCGCCGACGCCCACACCCCCGAACTCGTGGTGAGCGTGGGAAAACCCAACCTTTCCCGGCAGATCCTCGCCTACCTCCGCCGCGCGGAACGGCATGTGGTGGTCACCGCCACCACGGTCGGTGACCCCGCGGCGAGTATCCTCAACGACTTCTCCGATCCCGCCCGCACCGCCACCGACGTGGTCGCCGCGGTCGCCCCGCCCGCCGGAGTGAACCGGGACGAGTCGGCGTGCACCGGCTGGTCGCGTTCCTGGGAACGCGCCGAGGCCGCCGCTCGCGAGGCCGTCGACGGGGTACTGGACGCCGAGGAGACCCTGACCGAGCCGCGTCTGGCCCGTGACCTCGCCTCGCAGATGAGCGCGGGTTCATTGCTGTTCGCCGGCTCCAGCATGCCCATCCGCGACCTGGACGCCACCATGCACCCCCGCTGCGGGGTGCGTCTGGTGGGCAACCGGGGTGTGAGCGGCATCGATGGGACGGTGTCCACGGCCATCGGCGCCGCGCTGGCCCATCAGAGCGAGGGGGAGGGGCACGCTTACGCCCTGCTCGGCGACCTGGCGCTGCTGCACGACCAGAACGGGTTGATCATCGGCCCGGGCGAGCCGCGACCGGATCTGGCGATCGTGGTGGTCAACAACGACGGCGGCGGAATCTTCTCCGGTCTCGAACAGGCCGGTCACCCGGACTTCGAGAGAGTGTTCGGCACCCCGCACGGGGTGTCCATGGAGAGGGTGGCGGCCCTGTCGGACCTGCCCTACACCCGGCTCGAGTGGGCCACCGACCTGCCCAAGGCCCTCCTGGGCGAGGGGCTGCGGATCATCGAGGTGTGCACCGAACGCGCCGGCAGCGCGGCCCTGCGCCGTCGCCTGCAGGACGCCGTCGACACCGCCTTGGCCGAAACGTTCTGACCCCGGCTCGGCCGGACGCGGCGAAGGTGCCCGACACCGGATCCTCGCGACGCGGGATCGTCGCGTTGGCGGTCTGGTTCGTCGCGTCCCTGATCGGTGCGGTCGGACTGCTCGCGGTGCAACCGTTTACCGGGCCCGCCATGGAAGTGCTGTCCCTCCTGGCCGGCGGGGTCTACTTCCTCGGAGTGTCCGTGGTGCGAGGGGAGGCCCCCGACATCCCCGCCTCGGTCGCCGGGGCCCCGTCCTGGTGATGGTCCTCGCGCGAACGCTCGGCTCCCTGGGGGAGGAGGTCGGCTTCCGGGGGCTGCTGTTCCACACCCTGAACCGTTGGATGACGTGGCCGATCTCCGCCGTCCTCACCGGCCTCCTGTTCGGTTTCTGGCACGTGCGGTACTACGGACTTCCTCCGCTGGAGTTGCTCGGGTTCGTGAGCGGCTCGGTGGCGCTGCCCCTGACCATGGCGGCCGTGATGGTCGGTTCGTTCTGCCGGCGCATGACGGTCTGCACGATCCTGCACACCGAGGCGAACCTGGCGCTGTCCTTCACCGGAGGGGACCACGTGACGCTGATGACGTTCGGGGGTTCGATGGTGGCCGCCGCCGTGGTGATCGTCCCGGTGGCCCTCGTCCTGCGGAGGCGAAAGAGGTGAGGCCGAGTGGGCGGACGGTCCGGGACAAGGCGCTGTGCTACGTGGTGCGGGAAGCACATCTGCTGGTGTTCCGGCACGTGGACCATCCTCCAGAGGAGGTGGGCCTGCAGGTCCCCGCCGGGACCGTCAGACCGGGGGAGGACCCCGAGGCCGCCGCGTTGCGCGAGGCCCGTGAGGAGACCGGTCTGGGCGGGCTGCGCGTGGTGCGCCCGCTCGGCGTGGTGGAGTACGACATCACGCCCTACCGGTTCGAGGTCCAGCGTCGCCACGTCTTCGAACTCGCGGTCAACGGCCCGGTCCCACAGCGGTGGGCCTCGGTGGAGGAGAACGACGGTGTGGGGGAGCCCATCCGGTTCGAGTGCCTTTGGATCCCCCTCACCGCCGCGCACGTGCTGCAGTCCGGGCAGGGGGCGTTGATCGGCCGACTCTTCGACTGAGCGGGCCGGTTGGTGGGTGGCGCCTTGACGGTGAAGGTTCGGGGGAGGTCGACGCCCTCCCCGGTATCGCCCGTTTTCGTTCCGCTCCCAGACCCCTTGGCGGAAAAGGGACACGAGACGTCGAGGGAGTGACGGACCGACTCGACGGGATGACCGAAACGTGACCCGCCTCACCTGGGCGAGGCATGTGGACGTGGCGGAACGGGTAGGCGAGGATCACCACGAGGTCCGACCGTGGGTGTTCATGCGATTGCTCTATGTGGGGTGACCTCAGCCGTGTAGAGGAGTTGTAGGGGCGTTCACACCGGTTTCACCCGAACGTGTGGAACCTCGGCCAAGGTCGAGAGCGACCGGCAGGACCCACTGCCCGCACCACTCCGTGCCCCCGAGCGGAGCCCCGCAAGCCCCCTCGGGAACGCGGAGCAGTTACCGATTCCGAGGAGAACGCGTGCCCGAATCCGCGCCCCGCCGTCGCCTGCTGCCGCTCATCGGCGGTGTCGGTGGTGGTCGATCCGCGAAGACGTGCCTGTACCGATGTGGCAACGCCTGCTTCCACCCCGCCCCCAACAAGAGCGACAACGCCTACTTCGGTGACATCTTCCAGGGCGTGCTGTCCCGCCGCGCCGCCCTGAAGGGGGCACTGGTGGGCGCCGGCGCAGGTTCCCTGGGCATGGCCGCCCTGAGCCCCGCCGCCGCGGACCGCGGCCCGAACCGTCCGCACCCCGCGCCGCGCCCCACGTTCAAGACCGTGTTGCCCAACAACCGTGACGAGGTCACCGTCCCCGAGGGCTACGACCACCACGTCATCGTCCGCTGGGGCGACCCCGTCCTGCCCGGAGCCCCCGAGTTCGACTTCGCGAACCAGACCGGTGAGGCACAGGCCCGACAGTTCGGCTACAACTGCGACTACGTCGGCTTCTTCACCCTGGACGACGACCACGGTCTGTTGTGGGTCAACCACGAGTACACCAACGAAGAGATCATGTTCGCCGGGTACACCGACGGTGAGTCGGCCGACCCGGAGTGGATCAAGGTCGCGATGGCCGCGCACGGCGGTTCGGTGGTGGAACTGCAGCGGGTCGACGGTACCGGCCAGTGGAAGCTGATCACCGAGGGCGAGCGCCCCTTCAACCGTCGTATCACCCTCGAAACCCCGTTCCGGGTGGCGGGTCCGGCGGCCGGGCACGAGCTGTTGCGCACCGACGCCGACCCCGAGGGCGTGAACGTGTTGGGCATGCTCAACAACTGCGCCGGCGGAATGACGCCTTGGGGCACCGTCCTCAGCGGCGAGGAGAACTTCAACCAGTACTTCGTCGGCGCCCCCGACACCGAGGCCTACGCCCGCTACGGCTTCCCCACCGACTACTCCGGCCGCCGTTGGGACCGGGTGGACGAGCGCTTCGACCTGGCCGAGCACCCCAACGAGGCCCACCGCTTCGGGTACATCGTGGAGATCGACCCGCACGACCCCGACTCCACCCCGGTCAAGCGCACCATGCTGGGCCGCTTCAAGCATGAGGGCGCCAACGTCAACATCACCGAGGACGGCCGGGTGGCCGCCTACATGGGCGATGACGAGCGCTTCGACTACCTGTACAAGTTCGTCAGCGACAAGAAGTACCTCGAGGGCTCGCACAAGCACAACATGACGCTGCTGGACAGCGGCACGCTCTACGTGGCACGCCTGGAGGGCAACAGCCCCGCCGAGGAGATCGACGGCACCGGAACGCCGCCCTCCGACGGGGAGTTCGACGGCACCGGCGAGTGGGTCGCGTTGTGCACCGACTCCGAGAGCTTCGTCGACGGGTTCTCCGTGGCAGAGGTGCTCGTGTACACCCGCCTGGCCGCGGACGCGGTCGGCGCCACCAAGATGGACCGCCCCGAGGACGTCGAGCCCAGCCCGGTCACCGGCAAGGTGTACTGCGCGTTGACCAACAACGACGCCCGCGAACCGGGCCAGGCCGACGAGCCCAACCCGCGCGGCCCCAACAAGTTCGGTCACGTCCTGGAGATCATCGAGGACGGCGCCGACTCGGCGGCCACCACGTTCGGCTGGATCGTGCCCCTGGTGTGCGGCGACCCGGAGGACGACTCCACGTACTACGCCGGTTTCGACAAGTCCAAGGTCATGGCGATCTCGGCGCCGGACAACCTGGCCTTCGACAAGCACGGCAACCTGTGGATCTCCACCGATGGTCAGCCGGGCACCCTGCAGACCAACGACGCCCTGCACGTGATGCCGGTCGAGGGGCGTTTCCGCGGTGAGCTGCGGACCTTCGCCACCGTCCCGGTCGAAGCCGAGACCTGTGGTCCGCTCATCTCCGAGGACCAGAAGACGGTGTTCCTCGCCCCGCAGCACCCGGGGGAGAACGGCACCGTCGAGGAGCCCACCAGCCTCTGGCCGGACGGCGACTTCCCGCGCCCGTCGGTGGTGTGCGTCTGGCACAAGGGCGGCCGCGACGTCGGCGACTGATACCCGATCGAACGCGCCGAAGTGAGGCGGCGGCGCGAAACGAACACCGACCACCGGCCCCGGTCTCTCCGTCGTGGGGGAGGACCGGGGCCGGTTCACTTCCCGGGGTCGGTGAGGGCCTCGCGCATCACCCGGAACTTGGCCTCGGTCTCGGCGAGTTCGGACTCGGGGTCGGAACCGGCGACGATCCCACAGCCCGCGTACAGACGGGCGCTCGTCCCGTCCACGCGTGCGCTGCGCAGGGCGATGCCCCACTCGGAGTTGCCCGCGCCGTCCAGCCAGCCCACGGGGCCGGCGTAGCCGCCACGGTCCATGCCCTCGGTCTCGGCGATCAGTCGCATGGCGGCCTCGGTGGGGGTGCCGCCCACCGCGGCGGTCGGGTGTAGCGCAGCCACGGCGTCCAGGGCCGAGACGCCTGGTGCCAGGCGCGCGTGGGCGCTGGTGGCCAGATGCTGGACGTTGGCCAGCTTGAGCAGGTGCGGTCGGTCCGGGACGGTGAGTTCCTCGGTGAGCGGCTTCATCGAGGCGCGTAGAGAGTCCACGGCGAAGGCGTGTTCCTCCACGTCCTTGGCCGAGGTCATCATTTCCCGTCCCAGGCGCAGGTCGGACTCCTCGTCCTCTCCGCGCGGGCGGGTGCCGGCCAGCACCAGGGAATCGAACTCGCTGCCCTCCACCCGCAGCAGCAGCTCGGGGGTGGCACCGACCATGCCGTCGACGGAGAAGGTGAAGCAGTCGGGGAAGCGGGCGTGCAGTCGCTTCAGCAGCATTCGCACGTCCAGGGGCGCGTCGGCCTCGGCGTGGGCGTCGCGGGCCAGTACGGCCTTTTCGAGTTCGCCGTCCCGGATGCGCGTGACCGTCTGGGCGATCACGTCCTTCCACCGTTGCGGGGTGAGGGAACCGGGCCGCCAGTCCAGGGGGCCCACGGGGCGCGGCTCGGTGACCGTGCGCAGTGCTTCTTCGGGGTGTTGGTCCGGCTCTTCGCCGATGGTGGTCAACCAGGAGCGGTCACCGCGCCTGCCGATGAGCACTCTGGGCACCACGAGCGCCGAACCGGTGGAGGTGGGCGCGAACGTGAACGTGCCGAAGGTGACCGCGCCGGTGCCGGGCAGGCCCACCTGGTCCTCGACACGGGCGTTCTTCAGCAGGTCGGTGAACCAGCGGGCCGCCTGCCCGATACGGGAGTTGTCGGTGGGGGTGGTGCACTGGGGGGCGACGTCGGGTTCGAAGCGCGCCGCCCGTCCCCACGCGACGAGGCCGTCTTCTCCGTTCAACCAGGCCAGTGGTGTTCCCTCCGGCAGCAGGTCGATCAGGCCGCCGGTGCGGTCTGGCAACGAGACGGTACGGACGAAGAGTTCGGGTGGGCTCTGCACTGCGTTCACGGGACTCGAGTCTAGAACCCCGCTTCGGGGGAGCGGGCACCCCCGGGTGTCCGTCCCCGCGGTACTCCATTGACCTGGGACGACATTCCCGTGGTAGGTCCTGTGCGACGTTATCCACACATTGGCCGAATCGTATCCGAAACTTGACATCTTGCCTTAATCTGGGTCCCGGCGTGGCGCCAGGCCGAACGGCGACGCGCGGACATCCCCGAAGGAGAACTTGATGCGATCCATGGCACGGGCCCTGACCAAGCCACGCGCCGGGGGACGGTGGGCGGCGATCGCGGCCACGGCCACCGTGCTGTTGGCGGGCTGCTCCACCAACGGCCAGGACCCCTCCTCCGACGACGCCCCCGAGCCCGGCGGCGAGGGCATCGCGGCTCCCGTCTCCTGCCAGGCCCACGACGACAAGCGTCAGATGCGCGGAGCGTGGCTCACCACCGTGCGCAACATCGACTGGCCCTCCGAACCGGGGCTGTCGGCCGACGAGCAGAAGGCCGAACTCGACGCCTGGCTCGACGACTCGGTGGAGATGGGCCTCAACGCCGTCTTCCTGCACGCCCGCCCCACCGCCGACGCCGTCTACGACTCCGAGCTGGAGCCGTGGGCCCGCTACCTCACCGGTGAACAGGGCGGCGACCCCGGCTACGACCCGCTGGAATACGCCGTCGAGGAGGCGCACGAGCGCGGTCTGGAGCTGCACGCCTGGTTCAACCCCTACCGCGTGGGCCTGCAGGATCCGGACGTGGAGAACCTCGCCGACGACCACCCCGTCGAGCAGAACCCCGAGTGGCTGGTGGACTTCGGCACCGAGGCCTACGTCGACCCGGGTAACCCCGAGGTCCGTGAGTGGGTCACCGAGGTCATCATGGACGTCGTCGACCGTTACGACGTCGACGGCATGCACTTCGACGACTTCTTCTACCCCTACCCGCAAGAGGGCGAGACCTTCGACGACGACGCCAGCTGGCAGGCCCACGGGGGCGACTTCGACGACCGCGGGGACTGGCGGCGTGACAACGTCGACCAGCTCATGCGGGACGTGCACGGGCGGATCCAGGAGAGCAAGCCCTGGGTGAGCTTCGGTGTCTCCCCGTTCGGCATCTGGCGCAACGACAGCACCGACCCCTCCGGATCTCCCAGCTCCGGCCTACAGTCCTACGACGCCCAGTACGCCGACACCCGCACCTGGATCGAGGAGGGCACCGTCGATTACGTCGCCCCCCAGCTCTACTGGGAGCGCGGCTTCGAGACCGCCGACTACGAGGCGATGACCGACTGGTGGTCGAACGAGGTCGAGGGCACCGACGTCGACCTGTACGTCGGTCAGGGCGCCTACCGCCTCGGTGAGGACGGCTGGACCGGAGACGACGCCCTGAGCAACCAGCTCGACTACTCCGGTGAACTCGACGAGGTCTCCGGTGACATCTACTTCTCCATCAAGAACCTGCGCGATAACGGCGACGTGGTCGACCACCTGCTCGACGGTCACTACGCCGACTCCGCCCTGCCGCCGGTGATCGAGAACCCCGAGGGCGACGGTCCCCTGGTCGGTGCGGTCGACGACGTGAGCGCGAAGAACGTCGATCGCGGCGTCGAGGTGGAGTGGGACGAGACCGAGGACGCCCGCTTCTACGCCCTGTACCGGCTGTCGGCCGAGGCCGTCCAGGCCCTGGAGTCCCAGGACGAGGACGCCTACTGCACGGCGCTGACCGCGGACAACCTGGTCGGTACGACCGGTGGGTCCGCCCTGACCGACACCGATCCCCTGGAGGACGGCGCCGGTTACGTGGTCACCGCGCTGGACGACTACCGCGCGGAGGGTCCGATCAGCGAGGTCGCCGACGTGCGCAGCTGATCCGACCACCGGAACACACGACGGGCCCGTTGAATCCGCCCCGGGGGACGGGCCCGCCGTGTGTGCGGAATCGGTGCATGCCACAGGAGAACAAGCGAAAAGTTATGAACTGCTAGCCGAAGGTCCATGACACCATCGCATATGCGACTAGTAGGTTCTTCGTATGCCCACCTTCCAGATCAGTGAGGCCGCCGAACTACTCGGGGTCAGCGCCGACACCGTCCGACGTTGGGTCGACTCGGGGAAACTGCCCGCCGAGCGCGACGCCACCGGGCGTCGCCACCTCGACGGAGCCGAACTCGCCGCCTTCATGCGGGCCGGTGCCGACGACGATCCGGGCCGCCGCGTCTCCTCCGCCCGCAACCGCTTCCAAGGCCTGGTGACCAGTGTGATCCGCGACCAGGTGATGGCCGCGGTCGAACTCCAGGCCGGGCCGCACAGGGTGGTCTCCCTGATGAGTCGTGAGGCCGCCGACGAACTCGGTCTGGAGGTGGGAACCGTGGCCACCGCGGTCGTCAAGTCCACCAACGTCGTCGTTGAGACCACCGGAGAACACCATGCTTGAGTCCACCACCCGTGCCCCCCGCACGAGGCGCAACGTCCACGGACTGACCGCGGTCACGGCCGCACTCGCCCTGGCGCTGACCGCCTGCTCGGGTGGGGACGCCGACACCGACGAAGGGGCCGGGGGAGAGGCCGACGGCACCGCCTTCAGCGGCGAACTCACCGTCTTCGCCGCCGCGTCCCTCACCGACGTGTTCGAGGAGATCGCCACCTCCTTCGAGGAGGAGAACCCGGAGGTGGAGGTCACCTTCAACTTCGCCGGTAGCAGTGAGCTCGCCCAGCAGATCAACTCCGGTGCGCCCGCCGACGTGTTCGCCGCCGCCAACACCGAAACGATGGACCAGGTCGTGGAGGGCGAGGGCCTGGACTCCGACTGGGCCGCCGAAAACGGCGAGGACGGTCGGGTCTTCGTCACCAACAACCTGCAGATCGCCGTGCCGCCGGACAACCCCGCCGGTATCGAGGACCTCGACGACCTGGCCGAGGACGACGTCGACGTGGCCTTCTGCGCGGAGGAGGTGCCCTGCGGCTCCGCCACCGTGACCGCGTTGGAGGCCGCCGACCTGGACATCACCCCCGTCACCCTCGAAGAGGACGTGCGGGCCGTCCTGACCAAGGTCGAACTGGGCGAGGTGGACGCCGGCCTGGTCTACGCCACCGACGTCATCTCCGCGGGGGACCGTGTGGAGGGCCTGGACTTCCCCGAGTCCGAGGAGGCGATCAACGACTACCCGATCGGAGTCCTCTCGGCGTCGGGCGACCCCGACCTGGCCGCCGCCTGGGTCGAGTTCGTCACCACCGAGGGCGCCCCGGTCCTGCAGGACGCGGGGTTCGGCACCCCGTGACCGCCGTCGTGACCCGCCCCGACCGGCGTGCCCCGCGCACCCGATCGGGACGGGTGCCCTGGATCCTTGTGCTGCCCGCCCTGGTGGGACTGGCGTTCCTGGTCCTGCCCTTCGCCGGGCTACTCGTGCGCGCGCCCTGGTCCACCATGGTCCAGCGCGTCACCGACCCCGATGTGCTGGCCGCCCTGTGGCTGTCGCTGTCCACCGCCACGGTGGCCACACTCCTCTCCCTGCTCTTCGGGGTCCCGCTGGCCTGGCTGCTGGCGCGCACCGAGTTCCCCGGCCGCCGTTTCGTGCGCGCGCTGGTCACCATTCCCCTGGTCATCCCGCCGGTGGTCGGGGGTGTGGCCCTGTTGCTCGTGCTGGGCCGCAACGGACTGATCGGGCAGTACCTGGACGCCTGGTTCGGGCTGACCCTGCCCTTCACCCCCGCCGCCGTGGTCATCGCCCAGGTGTTCGTGGCCATGCCCTTCCTGGTGATCAGTGTGGAGGGGGCGTTGCGCGGCGCGGACCGACGCTATGAGGAGGCCGCCGCCACCCTGGGGGCGAGCCGCGTCACCGTCTTCACCCGTGTCACCCTGCCCATGGTGCTGCCCGGCATCGGCGCGGGTGCGATCCTGTGCTGGGCGCGCGCCTTGGGCGAGTTCGGCGCCACCATCACCTTCGCCGGGAACTTCCCCGGCACCACCCAGACCATGCCGTTGGCCGTCTACATGGCCATGCAACGCGACCCCGAGGCCGCCATCGTGCTCAGTCTGGTCCTGCTCCTGGTCTCCCTGGCCGTCCTTGCCACCCTGCGCGAGAGGTGGGTGAACGCCTGATGGCCGTCCCGGCCACCCGCACCCCGACCGAACCGGGCTCCTCCTCGTACCCGGGCCTGGACGCGGACCTGCGACTGACCCGAGGTTCGTTCGACCTGGACGTGCACCTGTCCTGCCCACCTGGACGCATCCTGGCTCTGCTGGGGCCCAACGGGGCGGGCAAGTCCTCGGCCCTGCGCGCCCTGGCCGGTCTGGTGCCGCTCACCGGCGGACACATCCGCCTGAACGGCGACGACCACACCACCACGGCCGTCGAACACCGCCCCATCGGTATGGTCTTCCAGGACTACCTGCTGTTCCCGCACATGAGCGCCCTCGACAACGTCGCCTTCGGACCGCGTTGCCAGGGCGTGGGACGCGCCGAGGCGCGCGAACGCGCCCGCGCCCTGCTGGAGCACATGGACCTGGTCGACCACGCCGCGTCCCGACCCCGACGGCTGTCCGGTGGTCAGGCCCAACGGGTCGCCCTGGCCCGGGCCCTGGCGGCCCGCCCCGGCATGTTGCTGATGGACGAGCCCATGGCCGCGCTGGACGCCAGCACCCGGGTGGCGGTGCGTTCACGCCTGAGACACCTGCTGGAGGAGTTCGACGGGGTGACGGTCCTGGT
The DNA here is from genome assembly GCF_020741345.1 of Nocardiopsis listeri. Taxonomy (GTDB): domain Bacteria; phylum Actinomycetota; class Actinomycetes; order Streptosporangiales; family Streptosporangiaceae; genus Nocardiopsis; species Nocardiopsis listeri_A. The sequence continues at coordinate 4,365 of NZ_DYZD01000408.1, read as the reverse complement.
CACCCATGATCCGCTCGACGCCATGGTGTTGGCCGACCACATCGCCGTCATCGAGGAAGGCCGGTTGGTGCAGGAGGGCACACCGGCCGAGGTGGCGCGTCGCCCCCGCACCACCTACGTCGCCCGACTGGTGGGTCTCAACCTGTTCCGGGGCCTGGCCCAGGAGGGCACCGTCACCCTGGACGGGGACGGCGGGGCGGAGCCCACCAGGGTGGAAACGCGAGAGGCGCACCATGGGCCCGTTCTGGTGGCCTTTCCGCCGCGCGCGGTGGCCCTGTACCAGGAGCACCCCCACGGCAGCCCGCGCAACATGTGGCGGCTACGGGTGGAGGGGATCGAACGCTTCGGCGACCAAGTGCGGGTGAACCTGGAGGGCGCGTTGTCCCTGGCGGCCGACATCACCCCGGCCGCCCTTGCCGAGCTCGGGCTCGTCCGGGGCGAGGAGGTCTGGGCCGGCGTCAAGGCCACCGAGGTCGAGTGCTACCCCGGCTGAGGACCTCCTTCCCCGTCGATCGGGGACCTATGGCCCTCGCGGGAACGGGCCCCCTGTCCCGATTTCACGAATCGGACGAAAAGGGACCGGGAAAATCCTGTGGACGTTTGGATAAGGGCAGCCCGCCTGGGGGAGACTGTTAGCACCCGGTGACGACACAGTCCTTCCCCCGGCGGCTGAGGAGGGTGCCATGTCCCTGAGAGAGCACGAACGGAGGATCCTCGCTGAGATCGAGAAACAGCTCAGCGAGGACGCCCCGGAGCTGGCCGGCCGTCTTGAGGCCTTCGGAACCGATGACCCGGACGCCCCGGTGGACCCGGGGTTACAGAGCTGGCGGCCATGGGTGGCCTGCGCCCTGATCGCCGCGGTCACCGCGGGGCTCTTGGTGCTGTTGTTCGTCCTGACACCGAGCGCCCCACAACCGGACCAGCCACGACCCGCAGGAACCTCGCAGAACAGCGAGGGCACCGACTCCGTGCCGGGCCCGGCCCCAGAGGGGGAGGCCGTGGACGGCACATCGGAGCCGGTGGGCTGAGCCCGCCGGACCGGTCGGGTGGCGTCCCGGGTCCCACGCCCGTGCCCGTTCGGGCTCGCCGCGCGGACCCGGTGCGTCGCGCCCGGTGGGCCCGGGGCACGGTGTCCTGCGATCGACCACGGCCGGCAGCGGCGAACCGCATGCGTGGGGGAAGGTCCCGTCGACCGACGGAGCCTTCCCCTGCCGAGCGGCTTGGCGGGAGTGCTCCGTCCTTCAGGTCGGGGGTGAATCGCCCCGACGTATTTCGGGCTTCGTCTCCCATCGAGGTGACATAGACCAATGGCAGAATGCGGTCATGCAGCTTCGGTACTCGTTCCGCGTTTACCCGACGCCCGGTCAGCGCACAGCGCTGTCCAGGGCGTTCGGGTGCGCGGGTCGCGTACAACGACGCCTTGCGTGTGCGCGAGGACGCCGGTGAAGCAGGACTGCCGTTCGTCACCTCCGGTGAACTGTCCCAACAGCTCACCGCCGCGAAGAAACCCCAGAACGAGCATGGCTTGCCGAGGTGTCCTCGGTGGTGTTCCAGCAGTCCCTCCACGACCTCGACACCGCGTACAGGAACTTCTTCGCCGGACTCACAGGCGAACGCCCCAAGATGGGGCCGCCCCGATTCAAGTCCCGCAAGGACAACCGGCAAGCGATCCGCTTCACCACCAACGCGAACCGGCGAATCACCACAGGCGGCAAACTCCGACTCCCCAAGATCGGGGACGTTGCGGTCAAGTGGTCTTGGGATCTGCCATCGGCCCCGTCCATGGTGACCGTGATCAAGGACGCGGCCGGACGGTACTTCGCCTCGTTCGTCGTCGACGCCGGCGACGAAGCTCCACTCCCCGAGGCAGATGGTCAGGTCGGCATCGACCTTGGTCTTGCGCACTTCGCGATCCTGTCCGACGGCACAAAGATCGACTCCCCCGCTTCCTGCGCCGGGCCGAGAAGAAGCTGAAGAAGGCCCGGCTCAAGGTAGCTCGCGCGCATACGCGGGTCTTTGACGCGCGAGGCGAGTTCCACCACCAGCTCTCCACGAAGCTGATCCGCGAAAACCAAGCGGTCGCAGTGGAAGACCTGGCGGTGAAGGGACTCGCTCGCATCCGTCCGGCCAAGTCGGTGCACGACGCCGGATGGTCGGCGTTCGTGAACATGCTCGAATACAAGGCCGCCCGGTACGGACGCACCCTTGTGCGTATCGGTCGCTTTGAGCCGACCCCTCAAGTCTGCTCTGCATGCGGTGTACAAGACGGACCCAAGCCGCTGCACGTGCGGGGGTGGACGTGTGGGGCGTGTGGGTCCGTCCTGGACCGTGATGTGAACGCGGCGGTCAACGTCGCCAAGGCCGCCGGACTGGCGGTGTCAGCCTGTGGAGCGCAGGTCGGACGGGCACCTGTGCCCGCGCAGCGCAACGAAGCAGGAACCCGCCTGCAGCGGACCACGCACCTCGCGTGGGAGCAGATGGGAACCCCGGGCTTTTAGACCCGGGAGGATGTCAAGCATGCGGGTTTCAAAGTATTGGCGACCCCGACCGCGGACGGGCCCGGCGTACGCGTGCGCGTCGGCCGTTCCGTGGACGGTGAGGTGGCCTCAGGACCCGAAGCCGAAGACCTGGGTCCAGTAGACACCGTCCTCGGTGGTGACCACCCCGACACCGGTGTCCACCGAGTCGCAATTGATGATCACCCGTCGGTGCCCCGGGCTGTCGACCCATGTTCGCACCGTCTCGGCGGCCGTGTCGTAGCCGGCGGCGGTGACCTCTCCCGAGGGCCGGTCGTACCCCGCGGCCTTGGCCCGTTCGGTGTAGGACCGCCCCTGTGAACCGACGTGGGTGACCGTGCCGTGTTCGGCCATGTGCCGGCTGTGTTCGCGAGCGGCCTGGGTGAGGCGTTCGTCGACCTCGACCGGATCGCAGCCGTTCCGATCCCTCGTCTGGTTCACCAGGCGTAGGGTCTCCTCCTCCGCTTCGGACCACGACTCCGTCGACGAGGCGTCGAGCCAGGTCGGCGGCCATTCGGCGGTGTCGCCGGATTGGGCTACCGGGAGTGGTGCGCCCGGTTTCGCGCCGGTGGTGTCAGGGTGTGCCGCGCCCGTCACACTCGCGCAGCACAAGGCCAGGGCCGTCCCCATGAGCACGGGTTTCCAATGGTGGCGCATCTCTTCCTTCCGCTCACCGTGTGTGCGATCGGACCCTTGGCCCGGACACACACGTGGGCGGGCGGTCGACGACCGCCCGCCCCGACCGTGAGAATTCATTCGGACTTGCTCTTGGTCCGTTCCACTCCCGCGCCCTCGGGCCCAGCGGTGTAGGTCACATGTTCGTAGCTCACGTTTCCGTCATCGTCCACGTGACTGCGAACCAGACTCAGACTGGCGCCCTCCGGGCCCGCGGAGCCGGAGTCGTTCTGGAAACCCGTGTCGGCCATCGCCAGCGAGGGTGCTACCACCGTCAAGCCGAGTGTCGCGATACCCACGCACAGCGCTCCTCTTACTGAGGGCATTGGTGTTACCTCTTCCTCCGGCGCATGGGCCGGGCGCGGCGGTACGGGACTCACCGCGCCCGGCAGGAGCAGAGCTAGTTGGCCGCGCTCGTGGTGTTGTTGCTGGCGGCGCCCAGGGGACCGGCCGCGCTGGCGTTGTGCTCGAAGTAGGAGCCACCACCGTGCTTGTGGTTACCGTCCACGGCCACGGCCTTCACACTGTGGCCGGCAGCGCCCTTGATGCCGGCGGCGGTCGACTCGGCCGAGAAGTAGCTGTCCGCCATCGCGGCGGCGGGAGCACCGAAGGCCAGGGTCGGGGCGACGACAGCGGCGAAGGCGATACGAGCGACAGTCTTGCGGTTCATGCTTTGTCCTTCCGACGCGGACCGACTCCCTGCCGGTCCGGGAGGCGCCTGGTCCGCCGATCCTCGCCCGGCGGAACCCTTTCGGCGCCACAGGTTGGAATGCCCGAGCAGCCCGCTTGCATAACGTTATGTAATTGTCTAGTTGCATAAAGTAACAATAACTCGCTCTGGGCAATCCCGTCTTCCCGCTTGCGCGTTGAAGGGGTGGCAGTGGTACGGGATGAACTCGGATTCGTGGCCGGACTCGACCGTCTCGGACGCCGCTCGGATGGACGCAGGCGAGCACATACGGGGCTCTCGCTCCGTGGTCCATCGAGCCGGTGGCTCCCGCCTCTGGCCGATGGGCGGGGCCGAGGACCGATCCTCTTGCGGCGATGACAACGAATCCACGCCACGCTCTTGTGCTCCCCCTTGCCCGCCCCGAGCACGAAAGGGTCCTCGTTGGTCCGCGCGTGCTCGTCGAACTCGAACGGCTCCCGGCCTCGCGGTCACGGTGGGGGCGGG
>NZ_DYZD01000407.1 GCF_020741345.1 Nocardiopsis listeri | reverse complement strand
TCGGTGGTCTCTCCGCCGGCCCCCACGCCCGTCTCCTCGGGCTCTCGCGCGAACCGGTCGCCCGCCACCCAAGCGCCGGCCGCCACCAGTACCAACGCGGACACGGCCGCCCCCGCCAGGAGCAGGGACCGACGCCGCTTCGGACGCCGACGCGGGACCGGGTCCCCGGTGAAGACGGTGGGCGGGGGCGGCGCCTCCCACCCCTTCCGCAGCACTTGGGTGACGAGTTCGGTGGCCTCCGGTCCCGGGCCGACCATCGTGGCCCGGTCCGCGCCGAGCAGTTCCGCGAGTGCCTGCTCCACGGTGGGTCTTTGCCGCGGATCCTGACCGGTCGCCGCCCGCACCAGCGGCATCAGCGAGTCCGGAACCCCCGCCAGGTCCGGTTTCCCGTCCAGGACCCGCACCGCCATCGTCTCGGCCGACCCCGTCCCGAAGGGGGAACGCCCGGTGGCCGCGTAGGCGACCAACCCGCCCCACGCGAAGACGTCCGCGGCGACCGATGGCGGAGCGCCCCTGAGGAGTTCGGGGGCGACCCAGCCCGGGGTGCCGAACAACCCGCCGGTTCGGGTGATGGCGGTTTCGTCGATGGCCCGTGCGATGCCGAAGTCCAGCACCTTGGGTCCGTCGGGCGCGAGGATGACGTTGCCCGGTTTGAGGTCGCGGTGCACGATCCCCGCGGCGTGAACGGCCCGCAACGCCTCGGCGACACCGGTCGCGAAGGCGTGCAGGGACGTTCCGGTGAGGGGCCCGTGCGCGCGGACGTGTTGACGCAGGGTCGGCCCCGACACGTACTCGGTGGCCAACCAGGGTTGGTCCGCGTCGGTGTCCTGGGCCAGGAACCTCGGCACGCACGGACCGACGACCCGACCGACGAGGTCGGCCTCGCGTCGGAACCGTGCCCGGAACTCGGGGTCGGCGGCCAGGTCACCGTGGACGAGCTTGACGGCGACCAGCCCACCGTCGGGGGACCGCGCGGCGTACACGGCGCCCATGCCGCCGGCACCGAGGCGACCCACGGTCCGGTACCCGCCGATCTCGACGGGATCGCGGGGCTTCAGGGGAGGAAGGGACGGAATATCGGCGGTCACGGGCACTCCCGGGGGATGTCGATGCGAAGGTGTGCGCGGCGCGAGCGGGTGTGCCCTAGCGGGGCCCGTGACCGTGGTACCGCTGCTGTCGTTCGGCGATCAGTCGACGTTGGAACCGGCCGCGCCGCACCGCCGTGGTGACGATGATCGTCAGCCCGAGCACCAGACCGAGGAAGGACGGGACGAGAGCCCACAGGATGGTGGAGCCCACGCCCCGCACGATCTCGACGCCACCGTCCCCGTTGTTCGTCACCGCGAACTCGGTGGTGGTGGAGTCATCGGAACAGGACAGGGTGTACTCACCCGCCTCGCTGAGCTCGTACGTCCCCACCAGGGACCAGCTCTCGGCGCCGATGTCGACGTTGTGGCTGTACCCGGGGCTGTCGAAGTCGGACCGGTCGCCGTCGGGCAGCAGCAGGACGCACGCTTGTCCGCCGCCGCCCGAGGACGAGTACAGACCGAGCTGGAACCCGGGGTCCGCCACGGTGAAGGAGCTCTCCTGACCCGAGGTCACCCGGGCCTCGAAGTCGGGGATGCTCACCGTGGAGACCAGGGAGAGCACGAAACCCACGATCGCCGTGGCGATGCCACCGGCGATGACGAGGGCGCCGATGACGAACCAGCCCCTCCCGGGGCGGACCTCACGCGCGTCGACGTGGATGTTCGGGCGGCCGTGGGGGCCGGGGTGACCGTAAGGCGGGTGCTGACTCATCGCAGTTCTACCTCGACCGGGTGTGAAAGCGCCGGTGGGCGGTCCGCCGGCGGTGTTCGTTGAGACGCGCGCCGGTCGGACTTCGTTGCACGAACCCGGTCAACCGTTTCGGCCGGCCGCCTCGCGTGCCCGTCTCGCCATGCGGTCCGGGTAGGTCGCCCGCCGGATCGCGAGGGTGACGAGTGTCGCGATCATCGCGACGACTCCGAGGAGGACGGTTCCGAAGATGGTCAACACCAGGAACATGCCCCGCCGATCGGCCTCGTGGGCGGTGCGGGTCTCCGCGACCACGTGCGACTGTTCAAGGGCTCCCTCGCAGGTCAGTGTATAGAGACCCGGTGTGGAGACGTTGACCGCGTACTCCAGTCGCCAGTCGTTCCAACGATGGCCGACCTCGCGTTCGGAGATCCAGGGGCGGTCGGGTCCCTCGATGTGGCAGTCTCCGACGTGGAGTTCGGCAGGGGAGGCGTACAGACCGAGTTCTCCGACGTCTTCGGTCCGGACGTAGAACTCGGTGGATCCGCTCCCCTCCACCACGTCGGAGACGAGCTCGGGGGTCCTGTCGGGGCCCGGCAGCCCGCCGCCGAACAGGTGGAAGAGCAGTAACCCGACGCCGACGAAGGCGGGCGGGATGAGCGGGACGAGGAAGAACCACCTGCGGCGGGGGCGGCGGTCCGCGGCCGGGGTCGCAGGTGCTCGCGATGGCGCGGGCATGGGGCGGAATCCGAATCTCGCCTGTTCGGCGGCGATGGTCGCCCGGGTTCGCACGGCGTTCAGCTGCGCCAGACGAGTGGACCTGGCGATGAACACACCGAGGACGATGCCGAACGTGGCGAAGATGGCGAGGACCAGCACCAGGATGGTCAGCACGCCCACCCAAGAGGGCACTTCGAACCACTCGGTGAGGGTCAACACCACGACCATGAAGACGATCGCCGCGGGCAGCAGGGAGCCGCCGACCCAGTACCAGCGCCTATTCGGACGGATCGCCTTCGGGTCCGGCTCCGGAGGGATCGGCGGAGTCGGCCGGTGCGGTGGGTCCGGCGGAGGCCCGGGGGGACCCGGAGGGCCGGGTGGATCAGGGGGACCGGGCGGCCCGGTGGGAGGTGGCGGTTGCAGGGGGACCGGGTGGGCCCACGCTCCGCCGTACGTATACGAAGGTGGTGGAGCCGCCGGGGGTTGAGCGGGCGTTGCCAGACGTGGTGGGCCGGTCGGTCGCCGTTCGTTTCCGGGCTCGGGGGAAGGCGACGGTTCGAGTGGCTGCGACATGGGGGTACCTGCTGGGTCGGATCAGGGCTGACGGACGGCGGAACGGCGACGCACGGTGGTGACCACCGCGACCACGATCGCCGCGAGGAGGAGGGACGGGGCGACGAAGAGAGCGGTGATCGTGACGAGGACCTTGACGAGCTCGAACGCGCGGATCGGCCCGGTACCGCCGAGGGCGTACTCGTCGGAGTTTCCGTTGCGGTGCAACCTGTGAGTGCCGGGCTCGGGGGGTCTCCAACTCGCCTCGGACTCCCCATGAACCGAAGCTGACGTCGCTGCCGCCCGGTACGCGGGAGACGTTGCCGGCGATCCCTCCATCCGGCGCGTAGAACCAACAGGACGGGCCATGGCCCACTTCGGAGGAGTGGACCGCGTACGTTCCCTCCTCGTCGTCGAACCGCTCCAGCACGTTGGGGCCCGGGAGGAAGGCGTTATGGCTGTAGAAGTAGGGCCCGAAGAACAACGACACCGCGGCGATCGCGAGGACGATGGACCACCGGTGGTCGCGTGCACGGGACGTCCTCTTCCGTGCCGGGTCCTGCGGCCACCCATGTGACCGGAGCCGGGGGGAGGCGCGGGTGGTACGGGGTACCCGGGTGGACGCCGAGGGGGATTGCGCATGCACGAAGTGTTGCAGAACGCCCTGGCAAGAGCGGAATCGGGCACCTTGGTCTCAGTGAGACATGGGGCCTCGCGGGTACATACATGTCGTGAGCGGGGCAACTCGTCAGTAGTTCCGGTGAACCCCTTGTCAAGACCCTCACCTGGGGATTCAATCAGGGGCCTAGGGCAAGAGGACGCCGGGAGCGCAGCCACCGCGACGGAGGGACCCACCGATGTCCAGGGCATGGAACGCGTGGTCGTGGGAGAGCGACCCGGACAGTGTGCGCCGGGACGTGGCCGTCGCGCACGAACGCTTCACCGACTCCGGCCGACTCAGCGGTCGCGTGCGCTCCGTGGTCGGCGAGTCCTGGCGGCGCAGCGCCCGGCACGGGATCGATCCGGACCTGACCCTTCCCCGACTCGAAGTCACCGGACCCGACCTGGACGACCAGCGCGACGCGCATCCGCTCGCCGCCACCATGCCGCTGCTGCGACGACTGCTGCTCGAAGGCGCCCCGGGTCCGCAGATCCTCGCGGTCGGCGACGTGTCCGGGCGCCTGCTGTGGGTGGAGGGCGATTACGGGCTGCGCACCCGTGCCGAGGAGATGCACTTCGTGGAGGGCGCGAACTGGCACGAACGTTCGGTCGGCACCAACGCGCCCGGGGTCGCCCTGGCCCTGGACCACGAGGTGCAGGTCTTCGCCAGCGAGCACTACAGCCGGGGAGTGCAGCACTGGAGCTGCTCCGCCGCGCCCCTGCACGACCCCGACACCGGCGCGCTCCTGGGGGTCCTGGACCTCACCGGTGGTGACCACCTGGCCTCGCCGCAGGCGTTGGCGCTGGTCCGAGCCGCGGCGGCCGCCGCGGAGATGGAGATCCGGGCCCGTCGGCTAAGCGGACCGCCGCCCGCCCCGCGTGATCCGCGCACCCCGGCCCGATTCCGGGTGCTCGGTCGCGATCAGGGACTCCTCGAAGTGGACGGTCGCTCCGTCGAGCTCAGTACCCGCCACTCCGAGATCCTCCTGCTGTTGACGCGGCATCCACGGGGTCTGACCGGTGACGCCCTCGGCGTCCTGCTGCACGAACGCGACGCCTCACCGGTGACGATCCGGGCGGAGATGTCGAGGATGCGTCGCCTGCTGGGCAACGACCTGTTCGCCTCTCGCCCCTACCGGCTGCTCCGGCCGGTGCGCACCGACCTGGACCAGGTGCGCGAACACCTGGGGGAGGGCGACTATCGCCAGGCCGTCAACGTCTACGAGGGGCACGTGCTGCCGCGTTCGGAGGCTCCGGGGGTGGTGGAGGAACGCGACGAACTCCAGGCGGAGGTGTGCGAGGTGCTCGCCGCCCACGCCGACCCGAGGACCCTGCTGGCGTGGTCGGAACAGCCGGAGTGGCGCGAGGACCCCCGGGTGCTCGACGCCGCGTTGCGCGCCACCGACCCGGGGTCGCCCCGGCACGCCACGCTGCGGGTCCGTCTGCGCAGGTCGGGCTACTGAACACGGGTTCACGCACCGTTGCAACGTGGTCGCAACCTCGATGTAACTAGCGTCACACCCGACCGTCCCTGGGAACTTCGCGCCGGGGCGGCGACCACCGGCGCTCCCACGTCGAAGGAGGCACACCAATGGCGATCTACGCTCCCCCCGGTGAGGCCGGCAGCGTCGTCCAGTACGCGCCGCGTTACGACAACTGGATCGGAGGCGAGTGGGTCAAGCCGGTCAAGGGACGCTACTTCGAGAACCCGAGCCCGATCACCGGGCGCACCTTCACCGAGGTGGCCCAGAGCGGTGCCGACGACATCGAACTCGCACTCGACGCCGCGCACGGAGCCGCGCCCGCGTGGGGCCGAACCAGCGCCGCCGAGCGCGCGTTGATCCTCAACAAGATCGCCGACCGCATGGAGGAGAACCTCGAACGGATCGCGGTCGCCGAGTCCTGGGAGAACGGCAAGGCGGTCCGCGAGTGCCTGGCCGCCGACATACCGCTGGCCATCGACCACTTCCGCTACTTCGCCGGCGCGGTCCGCGCCCAGGAGGGCCACAGCTCCCAGATCGACGGCGACACCGTC
>NZ_DYZD01000406.1 GCF_020741345.1 Nocardiopsis listeri | reverse complement strand
AGTCCTTGACGGGGCTTCGTGGGTTCAAATCCCACACCCTCCGCAGAATCCGCAGGTCAGAGGCCCAAGCGGGAAGCAGAGAAGGCCGGTGAGCCGGGCCCATCGCACATGGACCGGCGCACCGGCCTTCGTCGTTGCCGAGGTCGGTGGCGGAGCCTTCCACCAGACGTCGTCCATCACGCCCACGAACTCGTCCGACCGGCCCGGGAACGGATGATCGTCAGGCCGCTTCGTACGGGTCAGCGCCGCGTTGTGCGGCAGGTGCGGTATCCGGCTCGTTGATACCTGCGACCTCCGAAAGGACGGGCGGCACAGGTCGGCGGGTGCACCGCCGGGGTTCGCTCGCGCGGAAGGCCTCGATAGCCCGTGCTCGTGATCCATCGACTTTCGTCGGTGACGACTCGTTCCCGAGCGCCGCAGGACCCTACTATCGCCACCCCCGGTTTCGTCAGCGAGGTGGATCCGCTCGTGGTGCTCCCCTCACTAGATTGCCGTTCGAACGCCGGCCGACAACCGGTTCCGGCCACGGAGCATGAGACCGGTGGCCCGAACGAGCGAGGAATGCGCAGTGGGAACAGCGAAAATATTGACGGGAGCGGGAGCCGCCGTGGTCACGACCGGCCTCGCGCTCTCCCTGACCGGAGCGCTACCGTCGGTCTCCTTCGCCGACGACCGACAAGAGCCCACCGAGGACCGGGCGCCGGCCGCCTTCCACGACCAGGACGTGGACTGGGAAGAGTGCGAGGACTTCTTCCTCACCGGTCTCGACTGCGCGACGGTGGAGGTCCCACTCGACTACGACGCTCCCGAGGGCGAACGGATCCATGTGGGGGTGAGCCGCAGGCCCGCCCAGGTCGACGAGGAGGAACGACAGGGCGTCCTGTTCACCAACCCGGGCGGACCCGGTGCGACCGGGCGTTTGACCGCGGACGAGATCGGCTCCACCCCGCTCGGAGAGGTCTACGACGTCATCGGCATGGACCCGCGAGGCCTGGGCGCCTCGACCTGGCTCGACTGTGAGGTCGACCCTCCCCTCCTGGACACGCACCCCACCGACGAGGAGCTCGAACAACACTTCGACAACCAGCGCGAGTACGCCAAGGCGTGCGACGAGGCCGATGGCGACCTGCGACCCCACTTCACCACCGCCAACACCGCCCGCGACATGGACGTCGTCCGCGCGGTGTTGGGGGAGGAACAGATCGACTACCTCGGCGCCTCCTACGGCACCTATCTGGGCGCGGTCTACGGGACTCTCTTCCCCGAGCGACTCGACCGGGCCGTACTCGACTCGGCCGTCGACCCCGACGGGGTCTGGCGCGAGAACTTCCTGTCCCAGTCCCAGGCCGCGACCGACAACGTCGAGCGCTACACGGACTGGCTGGCCGAGCGTGACGACGAGTTCGGCTTCGGGGCCACGCGAGAAGAAGTCTTGCGCTCGTTCGAACAGACCTCCGAGCTGCTCCGGGAGGAACCCCGGGAAGCCGAGAGCGGGATGATCTACGACGAGGACTACTTCCGCAGCCTGGTGAGCATCTCGGCCGACGACCAAGGGTCCTGGGACGAGTCTGCCCTGTTGTTCAAGGCCCTGGCCGAGGAGACCCCCCTTCCTGAGGCTCCCGAGCCCCCGGGGGAACCCGACATCCCGATGCCGCCGGAGGACCCGGAGGAGGCCGAGGAACAGCTGGGGCGGCTGGAGGGACCCCCGCACCTGGTCTGGTCGCTCCTCTGCGAGGCCGAGTGGCCCACGGACCCGGATCGGTACCGGGCCGACGTGCGCGAGCTCCGTGACGCCCACGCCTTCGGTCAGGCGGCGTCGCAGGCCGGACCACCGGTGTGCCTGTTCTCCGAGAACCAGCCGACCGAGCCCACCGTCGACCTGACCCGCGAGTGGGAGACCCCGGCTCTCGTCATCGCCGGCGAGTTCGACTCGAGGACCCCGTACCAGGGCGCGGCCGACATGGCCGATCGGCTCGACAGCCCGCTGGTGAGCGTCGTCGACAACGGTGGCCACGTCTACTACGGCGCCTCCCTCACAGACGACGAGGGGGACCAGATGTATCCGTGTGTCGCCGACGCGGTGGAGGCCTACCTCATCGACGGCCAGGACCCGCAGGACATCGACTGCCATGATCGTCCCCGTCCGGGTGAGGACACCCCCTGGTCACGAAGTAGTTCGGCCAGGCGTTGAGGCAGGCGTCAACCCGGGCCCCGGAACGCGAAGCATGAACCTTGGATGTCGACCGGCCGTACCGGGCACCGGGCCCGTCCCTCTTCCAGCCGGGAAAGGAAGAGGGACGGGCCCAACGTGTGTCCCGGTGGAGCCCCGCGCGAAGGGGCGCGGGGATCTCTAACCGCTGCCCGGTTCGGTTAAGCCCCATTGGCGCTTGAACCGCTCACCCTGTTGCCGCCAGGCCCACTCCTCCTCTGGGGTGAGGGGTGCGTTCTCGGGGTCAGGGCCGGAAGGTGCGCCGTGGTGGCGGCGCAGGCTCGCTTCCAGGAGTTCCGGGGTGGGTTCGATCTCGCTGCGCCAGTGGCTGCGGGGGTTGTGATGGGTGGCCATCCAGAACCGGCCCGTCCAAGCGAATCGATGGGTGCGCCCCCAACGCTCATACAGGCGCGTCAGTACGACAGAGGGCGGTTCCCAGGTGTCGCCACCGGCCTCCATGTGATCACCCTCGTGGCCGGTGGGCAGGCAACAGCGGCGGATGGAGCCGTATGAGTTGAGGTGCGTTTCAGCGCACACCGGGACCGGAACGCCAGGGAGTTCCTCCCTCGGCCGGGGCGTGGGGTGCGGGTTCGTCAGGTCGCTCATCTAAGCCACCACCGGGATGCGCTGGAGGCCATCGAGAACCCGGAGGAGCAGGGGGAGGTCGTCCGCAGGGGGGCGGGGGCGCGGGATCCGGGGCGAACGAGTGGCCGGCCAC
>NZ_DYZD01000405.1 GCF_020741345.1 Nocardiopsis listeri | reverse complement strand
ACCAACACGTTGCGGCACGCGAGGGCCCGGCGTGCCACGGTGTTCCTGGAACGTTACGAGGATGGACTCGTCGTCACGGTGACCGACGACGGGAGGGGCGTGGAGGTGCCGGTGCGGGAGGGCAGTGGGTTGACCGGGATGCGGGAACGGGTGCGCATGGCGGACGGGACCGTGGAGTTCGAGGCGGTGCCCGCCGGTGGTTTCCGGGTCGGTGTTCGTCTGCCGGTCGGGGGTGGCGTGTGATCCGGGTGCTGTTGGCCGACGACCAACCGCTGGTCCGGGCCGGGGTGCGGGCGCTGCTGGAACGGGACGGCGACATCGAGGTGGTGTCGGAGGCCTCCGACGGGCGTGAGGCACTGGTCGAAATCGATCGTTTCCGCCCGGACGTTCTACTGCTCGACCTGCAGATGCCCGCGGTGGACGGACCGGGTGTGCTGCGGGAACTGGAACGTCGACGTGTCGACACGTCGGGGCGCCGACATGTCGACACCCGGGTGGTGGTCCTCACCACCTTCGGGGAGGACGACAACGTGTTCGGCGCGCTGCGCCTGGGAGCCGCGGGGTTCCTCCTCAAGGACGCCGGCCCCCGGGAGTTGCGCGAGGCGGTCCGTACTGTCGCCGCCGGGGACGCCCTGCTGTCCCCGGGGGTGACCCGTAGGGTCGTCGAGCGCCTGGCCCGGGTGGAGCCCCCGCCGAACGCGGGTGAGCGCCTGGCCGGCGTCACCGACCGGGAACGCGAGGTCCTCACCCTCGTCGGTCGGGGCATGTCCAATCAGGAGATCGGCGCCGAGCTCCACCTCAGCCCGGCCACGGCACGTACCCACGTCGGTCGACTACTGGCCAAGCTCGGGGTGCGGGACCGGGTGGGTCTGGTGGTGGTCGCCTACGAGAGCGGCCTCGTCCGCCCCGGAGAAGGCGGACCCGCTCGGCGGTAGCCCGCTAGAGGCCTCCCTCGGCGAGGAGGGCCGAGTCCAGGTCACCGCCGCGGGCGCAGATCGGGTCGACCACGAGCACTCCGACACCATCGCCGTCCCGGGTGAACAGGACCCAGACGCGGTCGGTACCCTCGGGACCTTCCCAGCGGGCGTCGTCGACCAAGGTGACGTGGGAGTCGGTGGACGCCTCCACGTGGGCCACGCATTCCTGCGCCCCCTGGGGCAACGTCTCCGATTCCTCCGATTCGACGCCCATGCCGTCGTCGTCCTCGGTCCGCTCCAGGACCGCCGAGGCCTGCGTCGTGAAGTCCTCCTCGGTGTAGACGGTGCCGCTGGCCACACCCTCCGCGGAGTAGGACCGTGCGGTGTCCGGGGCGCCCTCGGTCGCGGAGTCCTCCGACAGTTGGGAAGCCGCCCCCGTACCGGGTTCGTCGGTCATCAGGTTTCCGACCACCGCGGTACCGGCACCGATGACGAACACCGACGCGGCGGCCACCATGAGGAGCTTGGGCAGACCGAAACCGCGTCGTTTCCGGTTGATCGGGGTGACTGACGCGGGCGCACCCGATTCCGTCGGTCTTGTGGTGTCGCGACCCCCGGCGGGGCGGTCCGCGGCCGAGCGTTCCGAGACGGCCTCGCAGATCCGACCATCGAGGAGGTCGGCGACGTCCTGCGGCATCGTGGGCGCCGGGACATCGGCGAGCGCGCGGGTGACCCCGGCGAGTTCGTCGATGGTGGTGGCGCAGACGGCGCAGGTCTCGATGTGGTCGGCCACAGAGCGTTCCTCGTCGGGCTCCAGAAGGTCCTCGGCGAAGAAGGCGAGTGCCTCCACCTCAGGATGGGACGTCACGATGGGTTGGCACCTCCTCTCCCAGATGTGACGTCCTGGGAAGACCCAGGGTTCCTTAGATGAGCCAGGGAAGGAAGTAGTTTGGCGCGACCTCGAGCACACCTGCTCTTGACCGTGCCGGTGGCGACTTCGAGGATTTCGGCGGCCTCGTCGACCCGGTACCCGAGCATGTCCACCAGGGTCAGTGCCATGCGCTGGTCCAACGGCAGCTGTTCGAGGGCGGCGTGTACGTCCAGGCGGGACTCGGTCTGGGAGGCGTGGTCGGGGGCGCCGCCGGTCCGACCGAGCCGGTCGTTGGAGATGACGTCGAGCGTCTCGTCCTCGGTGGGGGTGGCCGGCCGGACCTTCCTGCGCCGGAGTCGATCGTGGCACGCGTTCACCACGATCCGGTGCAGCCAGGTGGTGACCTGGGACTCGCCACGGAAACGATCCGCGGCGCGGAAGGCCGACAGAAAGGCGTCCTGGAGGGCGTCGGAGGCCTCCTCGGGGTCCTGCATCATCCGGATGGCGACAGCCCAGAGGCGCTCACGGTGTCGGCGAACAAGTACCGCGAACGCCTGTTCGTCACCCTGAGCGTGCCTGGACAACAGCTCCTTGTCAGGGAGCTCCTGGGCCGCTTCCATCAGCGCTGATCACATACCCCACGACTAGAGAGAACTAGAGTCCGCGTACCTCGACCTCGTTGACGCTTCCACGGTAGCGGTCGCCGTCCATGGGCAGATCGGTGAACCAGACCACGACGTACTGTCCGGTCACGCTCTCTTCGAGCCGCACCGTCTCCGAGCCGTTGACGGAGCCCTCCCAGGCGACGGGAAGGGCGGAATCGAGGGCCGCCGGTTCCGTGGCGGAGATGTCGTCACCGACCCGGATCTGCATGCCGAAGTCCTTTTCGGGCGTGAGGAGGTCGAGCTCGTGGACCTCCTTGGCCGAACCAAGGTCGATGAGCAGGCCGACGCCGGCCTTCTCGGTACCCATCGGGTCCCTGTATCCCTCGGTGTTCCACTGGGTGCTCGGGTCGCCGTCGTGCGCGAGCCCCGCGTTGGCCCCGTGTTCGCTGCCGTCGCCCAGTGGGTCGAACCCGTCGGATCCGGCGATGGTGAGCACCTCCAGTTCGGCGCTGTCGACGGCGTCCTCGGTCTCGTCCGCGGTGGGGTCGGCCTCTTCCTCGGCGCCCGAACGCAGGTTCGTGCCGAGTGTCCAGGCGCCCGCGACCACACCGGCGAACAACAGGACGGCGACGGCACCGATGAGCAGGCGCTTGGTCGATGTTCCCCGGTCACGGGAGGTGCGTTGCTCCATCCGCGAGTTCGCCGGGGGACGGGAACCGCTCGAACGCGCGGCTGTGGAACCGTTCCGGGCACTGCGACGGGGGCCGGTGGTGGTGTCGAACTCACCTGTGCGCCGGGAGGTGCCCGGCTCGGGCGGGGGGACCGCCTCCGCAGGGGCCACGGGCAGGGGGATGAGACGGGGGACCTCGGCCAGGGCCGCGCAGAACTCCGCGGGGGTGGAGATGGGCGGACCCGGCACCATCTGTCCGGCCAGCTGCGGCAGGGCCGCGCGGGTGGTGATGGTGGCGAGCTGTTCGCTGATGCCCTGACGCAGTTGACCGGGAGGGTAGGGGCCCATCGGTCCCTGGGGGGCGCCGGGCAGGCCGCTCTGTGGTCCGCCCGGCCAGTAACCGGTGAGGGCCGCGTACAGCAGGTTGCCCAGTCCCTGGGCGTCGACGGCGCCGGGTTGTGGGACGTTGCTGCCCAGCAGCGCGGCGTCCACCCCGATACCGGTGACCTTGACCGCTCCGCCGCTGCTCCACATGAGCTTGCCGGGGGACAGGCACAGGTGGTGAAGGCCGTTGGCGTGGGCGGCGGCGATGGCCTCGGCGGCCTCGGCGACCAGGCCCGCGGCGCGTTCGGGCTCCATGGGGCCCTGCTGGAGCAGTTCGGCCAGGGAGGAGCCGATGACCCACTCCTCGACCACGTAGGGGACGGGTGAGGTGTCGTCGGCGTCGAAGACCTGGGTCACGCGTGCGTCGGGCACACGGCTGGTGGCCCTGGCGGCGCGTACGACCTCTGACGTTCGGGGGAAACCGTCGGCGAAGGTCCATACCGCGACCGGACGCGCCAGCGTCTCGTCGGTGGCTTTCCACCGGGTCGCACCACCGGTCTCGCTCACCACGTGGTCGAGTCGGTAGCGGTTGGCCAGCTTCGCCCCGGGTTCGATCAGGAAGGTGCTCATGATGGGAGTGACGGGTGCCAGTGCCGCTGAGTCGCGTGGTTCCCATACGGGCTCACACGAGGGGGTCGGCCCTGTCTGCTGTCCCCAGCCTCCCTTCGGGCAGCTCGGATAAACGATGCTCTAGCGGTAAAGCGGTGTCTGTCCATGCTAGGACGCGTGAACAGCCTCTTTGGAGGACATTGATTACCCATCCACCTTCCTGGACGTATTCGTGTCCGACTACCCAAGGTCATCCATTCCAGGTGATCAGCGGCGTCGCAGCCGTGTCTTGAGCAAATCCAGGAACGATGTGACTTCGGTCACATTGAGGAACTTGGCCGCGACCACGAACAGTACGGCACCCACCAGTCCTCCGGCCACCATCGACGAGAGAGCCGGCCACAGATCACCGGGCAGACCGTTGAAGACCACGATCATCAGGATGCCGAAGAGCGCCGCGGGGACGGTGGCCACGTGCAGCTTGAACAAGGTGACCACGGTGCGACGTCCGTCCAGGCCGTTGAGGCGCTTGTGGAGGAGGTACCACATGATCGCCGAGCCCACGATGTAGTACAGACCGTAGGGGACCGGCAGCCACACCACGATGTGCTGCGGGGTCTCCGCGAACACGAACAGCAGGCCGACCCCGGTGATCGCGTGCGTGATCTCCGAGGGGATCGCCACCAGAGCGGGCGTACGGGTGTCGCCCAGCGCGTAGAAGACACGCATCTGCAGCTGGAACAGCGTGAACGGGATCAACATCACGCAGAAGACCATCAGGATCCGACCGATGGCCGCGGCGTCCTCGGCGCTCGTGCTGCCCTGCGCGTAGATCATCACGCAGAACGGGACGGCGAAGACGATCATCGCCACCGCGATCGGCACGATCAGCACGGAGGAGAGACGAAAGCCCCGGGAGAAGTCACTGCGGACCTGGTCCTTGCGCCCGGCCGCGACGTGTTCGCTCATGCGGGGAAGCAACGCCGTGATCACCGAGACCGCGATGATCGCGTACGGAAGTTGGAACAGCATCGAGGCGAACTTGTAGGCCGCGATACCCGATCCACTGTCGTAACCCAGTTCCGCCGACATCGCGCCGGCCCGCGTGGCGACGTTGGTGGAGACGAGGGCTCCCACCTGAGCGACCACGATGTACAGCATCATCCAGGAGGCGGCGCCGGCGGCCTCGCCCAGACCCGAACCACGCAGGTCCAGACGCGGCCGCCAGCGGAAGCCCGCCGCGAACAGCGCCCAGATCAGCACGGCGGCCTGCACGACCTGGCCCAGCGAGGTCCCCAGACCCAGCAGCGCGATCTCGCTCTGCGTGATGGTCTCCGGGGTTCGACCCGGGCCTGCGATGCTCAGGAACCACAGGCAGATACCGATGATCACGACGTTGTTCAGCACCGGGGCCCACATGGGGGCGCCGAACTTGTTCCGTGCGTTCAGCATCGCGCTGGCCAGACCGCTGGCGCCGATGAAGAAGATCTGCAGCACCAGGTACCGGGCGAGGATCACCGAGACCTCGTACTGTGCCCCGCCGAACCCGCCCGCGTAGATCCTGATGAACCACTCGGCGATCAGTACCGAGATCAGGGTCAGCACGAACAGACCGAGCAGCATCAGGGTGACCAGACGCTGTTCGGTCTTGTCGCCACCGTCCTGGTCGTTCTTGCGCCGCTTGACCAGGAACGGCACGAACACACTGGCCAACAACCCGCCGATGAGCAGGTCGTAGATCATGTACGGGACCATGCCCGCGGTCTGGTAGGCGTCGCCCAGCAGCTGGGTACCGATCGCCGCGGCCAGGACGATGGTCCGGACGAAGCCGGTCACACGTGAGGCGATAGTGCCGATCGCCATGATCGCGGTCGACTTGGCGATGTTGCCCGGGCCGGTGTGGGACGAACCACCGATCTCGTCGCCGTCCTCCAGGCCGGCGCGGTCCGCGGTACCCACGTCGCCGATCTCGCTCGGATCCCGGAGGGTCTTCAGACCGGTTTCGGGCTCACCCTGTGGCTCTGAACGTTCGTACGCGTCGAGCACGTCCCCGGGCATCACCATCTGACGACCGGGACGTTGCTTCGGAGGGTCCGCGGGTCCGTTCTCGGAACCGTCGGCGTACTGACGGGGGTTGTCGCTGGACACCGTCGGGCGTTCCTTTTCTGGCTGGGTGCGGCTACGGGTTCGTGGGCCGGCGGGTGCGGGGCCGGAACGAGGGGGCGAACATCAACGACGCAGCCGACCGCGGATCAGTTCCACCGCGGCGCTCAGTTCGGGCACGCGCAGCACGCGCGCGCACACGAGGAAGAGCAGGGCACCGGCGACGCAACCCACCAGGGGAGCGCCGACGTAGGTGAACAGGCCGGGACCGACGTAGGCGTCGAAGAACCAGAGCACACCGAAGCCCACCGCGATGCTGGGGATGACGGCCAGGTGCAGCCGCAACAATGTGCCAATCACATGCTTTCCGTCAAGTCCCCCGATACGACGACTGATCACCTGACCGGCGATGGTCAGACCGGACAGGAACGACAGCATGAAGCCCGCGGCGACGCCCACCACGACCATGTTCGGCGGCAGCAGCAGGTAGGCGACCAGAGCCAACGCGCTGTGCACGGCGAGGTTCGCGCCACCGATGAGGGCGGGGGTCCTGGTGTCCCCCATGGCGAAGAAGACGCGCAGCATCAGCTGGAAGACCGTGAACGGCACCAGACCCAGCGACATCACCGCGAGGATCTGGCCGATGGCGGACGCGTCGGCCACCGAGACCGACCCGCGGGCGAAGGCCAGGACGGACAGCGGCTCGGCGAACAGCGCGACCGCGAAGGCGGTCGGCACCAACACGAAGGCGGAGATCCTCAGGGTGCGGGAGAAGTCCGAGCGGACCGCGTCCCAGTTCCGGTCGTCGGCGTGCGCGCTCATACGGGGCAGGAGCACGGTGATCAGCGAGACCGCGATGATCGCGTAGGGCAGCTGGAAGAGCTGGTAGGCCAGGTTGTAGGCGCTGATGCCCGCACCCACGTCCAGGCCCTCTTCGATGCTCGCGACGTTGGCGGCGTTGGCGATGTTGGTGGTGATCCACAGCCCGGCCTGGGTGAGCAGGGTGTAGAGCATCATCCAGCCGGCGGTGCGAAGCGCCTCGCCGAGCCCGGATCCGCGCAGGTCGAGGCGGGGACGCCACCGGTAACCGGTGCGGGACAGGGCGATGAACAGGACCAGGGCCTGCATGGCCATGCCCGCCGCCGTACCCGCGCCCAGCAGGGTCAGCTCGGGGCCGGTGACCGTGTCGGGGGTCTTCCCGGGCCCGGCCACGACCAGGAACAGCCCGGCCACGCCCATGATGATGACGTTGTTCAGCACCGGAGCCCATACGGCGGCGCCGAACTTGTTCCGGGTGTTGAGCATGGCGCTGAGCAGACCGCTCAGTCCCACGAAGAAGATCTGTGAGAGCAGGAAACGCGCCAGGTAGACGGACGCCTCGAACTGCAGCGGGGTGAACCGGGACCCGTACAGCCAGATCAGGGCCTCGGCGGCCAGGATCGCGACCGTGGTCACCACCAGCAGTGCCAGCACCATCGAGGTGAACAGGCGGTCCTCGGTGGCCTTGCCACCGTCCAGGTCGTTCTTGCGGCGCTTGACCAGGAACGGGATGACCACGGAGGCCATCAGGCCGCCGATGAGCAGGTCGTTCAGGATGAAGGGGATCGTGTGCGCCGTGTGGTAGGCGTCACCGAGCAGGTGGGTGCCGATGGCCGCGGCCAGCACGATGGTCCGAGCGAAGCCGGTCAGACGGGAGGCCATGGTGCCCACGGCCATGATCGCGCTGGAGCGCATCATGCCGCCGGAACCCTCGTCCGCCGCAGGTTTGTCCGCCACGGGTTCGGCGTCGGGTGCGGGGTCGCGTGGGACGTCCGTTGACTCGGGGAACTCACCCTCTTCGTAGGAGGGTGCGGGGCCCGAGTAGGGCCGGATCGCGCTGTCGCCGGGGAGGGACCCGTCGGAGTGCTTGCTGTGCCTCGGCGCGTAACGAGGGGGTTGTTCGTCGCCGTTAGGGGATTCGGTGACCACCGTGGATCAGGGTTCCTTTCATCGGAGGTATCGAGCCGCGACTCCGGGGGCCGGAGCCTCGTGAGGGGTGCGGGCGTGGTGACGTGTGGACAAGGGAACAGGTCGACGGGGCGACATGTCGTCATGTCGCCCCGTCATCTCGTCGACACGGCTTCGGGCTTCACGTGCGGGTGTCGCCGTCATTCGACCGGTCCTCACCGGGTCCGGTGTCCTCGGGGACGGACTCGTCCTCGGACCCGGATGTGTCCTCGGAGCGGGACGTGTCCTCGGAATCGGTGTCCTTCGCGTCCTGCTCGGACTTCGCGTCCTCGCCGTCGCTCGGTTCCTCTTCGGTCTCGTCGTCCTCGTCGCCGCCGGTGACGCCGCCCTCGGCCGCGTTGGCCTTGGCGGCCTGTCGGCGAGCCCATTTGCGCAGTGCCCTCGGGGCCAGGGCCGCGATCAGGATCAGCAGCCCGATCCCGCTGATGAGCAGCGCCTGAGTACCCAGACCCGTGGCGTTCACCTGGATCACGGTGTCCTGAGGGCTGATCGGCTCACCGTTGGAGTTCTGCAGGCTCACGTGGACCGCGGTGGTCCCGTTGATTCTCGCCGACAGCGGGACGTAGACGGTCGTCTTGGCACCCGGGGCGATCTGGAAGTCCGACGTGTAGGTGCCGATGCCGAGCCGCTCGGAGTTCTCCGAGTAGATCGACAGGTGAACGTAGACCGACTCGTCCTCCAGGTCGTTGGCGACGAGTACACCGGTGATCCCGGTGCTGCTGGCCAGGGTCACCGGTTCGCCCGGAATGACCCGTACGTCCTGCATCCGCTCCTGCACCGACTGACCGACCACCGAACGGGTCGCCCCGGCCCGGGCCTCGCGCTCACGCCAGTACACCGACTCCAGACGCACGATGGCCGGACGGAAGGGGTCGCTGTCCCCGACGAGGATGCTGTTGAACAGGCGCACGTCCCGACTCACGTCCTCGACCTCGCCGAGGTAGCCGGAGCCGAGCTCCTGTTCGGCGGCCCGGTCCGGGTAACGCAGACCCGACCGGGTCTCCTCCCGGTCGTCCTGAGCGGTCGGCTCGATCTCGTCCAGACGTTCGGCGGAGAGCCACGGCAGGTCCTCGGTGGCTTCGAGGACACCGGATGCCAGTTCCGTGCTGGGGTCCCAACCGGCCGGGGGAGCGGCCACCACGACACGGTCGCCGCGGACGTCCTCACCGGCGATCATCGCGGTCTCCGCGGCGAACCGCTGCAAGGCCAGGGCGGACTCACCGGGGCCGTGCGAGGGCATGGACAGCACCTCGGTCAGGCCCGCGTCGGCGACCAGGGCGAACGGGTCCTCCTCGTCGTCCTCAGCGGCCGTGAGAGGGGCCTGCGCGGTGGGGGTGGTGGAGAGCCAGGAGGCGGTGGGCATCGCGGACTCACGCAGGATGAATCGATGGGCTCCGTGCGAGGAGTACAGCTGTTGGACGTTCTCGTCCATCAGACCACGGGCCGGGAACGCGTACCCGGTGTCGGCCTCCAGCGCCAGGGAGCGGCGCACCGCCTCCTGGGCCAGGGTCAGGGACGCGTCGGCGTCGACGTGCAGGTCGTTGCGCAGTAGCGCGACCAGGTCGGCGTTGGCGTACGGGGTGGTGACGACGGTGTCGGCGGGCAGGACCCGGCGGGCCTCGCGCAGCCATACCTGGGCGGGCACGTCGGCGGCGCGCTGGTGGCGTTCCGGTTCGGTCCCACCGGGGACCTCCAACAGGTCCTCCAGGACGTCGTGTTCCTCCGTCGCGATGCGCAGGACGTCGTCCATGGTGCCGGGGTCGACCGCCCAGGTGATGGGGACACCCTCGGTCCGTGCGGGGGTCTCCACCTCGCCCTCCGCGTCCTCCTCGGTCTCCTCGGGGGCCTGCGGGCCCTCCGTGGCGCCGTCCTCCGCGGACGCGCTCGCCTCGGGGGAGGGGGACTCCTCCGCGGTGGCGTCGTCCCCGGTGGGCTCATCGCCGGGGGAAGCCTCGCTCGGGGACTCCTCGGCCGTCGGGCTCTCGGCGTCGGGTGAGGGCTCGTCCTCCTCGGGCCCTTCCTCCTCCAGCCCGAGCTCCTCGACGAGGTCCTCGTCGCCGGGATCGAAGGAAAGGGGGACCTGGGCTCCTGCGGCCAGGAGACGTCCCAGGCGCCCCTCCTCGGCCACGGACGAGTGCAGGTCCTCGCTCAGGAAGGTGTCGTCGTCGGCGCGCTGCGGTTCGTCCATCAGCGGCCAGACCCACGCCAGGTCGAGTTCGTCGACGTCGTCTTTCCCGGTGTAGGGGAGGAAGGTGTACTGCGCGCCCAGCCGTTCGCCGTCGCCGTCCAGAGCCTCCACGACCATGGGGTACACGCCGTAGGACCCCAGGTCGAGGTCCTTCGCCGGGGTGCTGAGCGAGTACTCCAGGCCCTGGTCGGGCTCCAACCCGCCCTTGAACTCCTTCTCCGGTCCCTCGGCGTCGGGTTGCCAGCCCTCACCGGTGGCGAACTCGTCCATCTCCTCGCGGGAGTCGAAGGAGTGTCGCGAGTAACGGATCCGGACGGTGACGTCCTCGACCGAGGTGTCGGTGGCGTTGGTCACCTCACCGGACACGCGCAGTGTGCTGTCCTCGTCGATGGCGTCCGGCGTGATCCGGTCCACGACGAGCGAAGGCACCGACTCCTCGTTCTCAGGTTCCGCCGAGACGGGTGAGAGCGTGGCCGGGATCGGGAGCAGCGCGGCGGTCATGGCCATGACCGCGGCCGCGGAAGCAGTTCGACGCAACGCTTGACCGGTTTCCTGATTCGGGGCCAGGGGTCCGTCCCGCCGGGAACGTGAAATGACGGGGCGGGGACGGATCGGGGTGCCCGCGCGGCGCGCTCGGCGTGAGGCGGGGCCGGTGGCCGCAGGACGAAAGTGACGGGCCACCACTCCACCAGAAGATACCGTGTCCACCGAACCCGGGTTCTGGTCCGCCCGTTCGCCCGGCGCGTGGCGGGGACAGCCTTTCATCCGGTGCGGGGTGAGCGCCAGAGGCGGCGCGAGCAGGTCGGCGATTCGCGGTCACCCCGCACGGCCGCTTAATCTGCGTGGTGTGCCGAACACAGAGTTTTCGAGTGAGAACGACACCGCCCGTACCCGGCCCGCGGTGAGCGAGCCGACCGGTGAGCAGCGGGCGGCGATCACCGCGTTGATCGACTCGATCCGCCCGATCCCCGAGGATCTCGGGGATCGTTTCGCCGCGCACGACCAACAGCTCGCCATCGTCGGCGGCCCGGTGCGCGACGCTCTCCTCGGGCGTGTCTCCAACGACGTGGACCTCACCACCGACGCCGTACCCCAGCAGATCCTGAAGCTGGTCGACGGCTGGGCGGACTCGGTGTGGACCGTCGGCATCGAGTTCGGCACGGTGGGTTTGCGCAAGAGGGGGCTCCAACTGGAGATCACCACCTACCGCAGCGAGGCCTACTCTCCCAAGTCCCGCAAGCCCGAGGTGTCCTACGGCACCGACATCCACGACGACCTGCTGCGCCGTGACTTCACGGTCAACGCGATGGCGGTGCGCCTGCCGAGCGCAGAGTTCGTTGACCCCTTCGGCGGCCTGGCCGACCTGCGGGACAAGGTCCTGCGCACACCGGGGCGCCCGGAGGACTCCTTCAACGACGACCCGCTGCGCATCATGCGAGCGGTGCGTTTCGCCGCCCAGCTCGGCTTCAGGTTGGCCCCCGAGGTGGCCGAGGCCGCCCGGAACATGGCGGACCGGCTCTCCATCGTCTCCGCCGAACGCGTCCGTGACGAGCTCACCAAACTCATGCTCAGTTCGAACCCGCGTCGGGGCATCGAACTCATGGTGGATCTGGGCATCGCCGAGCACGTGCTCCCGGAAATCCCCAAGATGCGCCTGGAGATCGACGAGCACCACCGGCACAAGGACGTCTACGAACACTCGCTCACGGTCCTGGACCAGGCCATGGACCTGGAGCGGTCCCGTGGGCACGAACCCGACCTCGTGCTGCGCCTGGCCGCGCTGCTGCACGACATCGGCAAGCCCAAGACCCGTTCCTTCGAGGGCGGCAACCGGGTGACCTTCCACCATCACGAGGTGGTGGGCGCCTCCATGAGCCGTAAGCGACTCACCGCGCTGCGCTTCCCCAAGGACGTGACCGCCCAGGTCGGCCACCTCGTCGCGCTGCACCTTCGTTTCCATGGCTACGGCAAGGGAGAGTGGACCGACTCCGCCGTGCGCCGCTACGCCCGTGACGCCGGTGATCAGCTGGAGCGGCTGCACATCCTCACACGCGCCGACTGCACCACCCGCAATCGGCGCAAGGCCGCGACGCTCTCACGGTCCTACGACGACATGGAGCGACGCATCGCCGAACTCGCCGAACAGGAGGAACTGGACAAGATCCGCCCCGACCTGGACGGAAACGAGATCCAGGAGATCCTCGACGTCAAGCCCGGACCCCTGATCGGCAAGGCCTACCGGTTCCTGCTGGAACTGCGCCTGGAGAACGGCCCCATGGACAAGGAGGAGGCCGCCGCGGAGCTGCGCTCCTGGGCGGCGGATCACCTCAAGGGTTGAGACCCGGCTTGACGGCGGTGACGACCATCGCCATGCCGAAGACCCGGGCCGGGGTGCCCTCCAGGCCGTCCGAGACGGGCTGGAGGGCCCGCATCCGGCGGTCGAACGGCGGCATGAGGTAGTCGATGGCCCGCACCCGCAGGCCCGCGTCGCGCAACAGGCGCCCCATCTCCTGGGTGGTGAACGCCCGCGCGTCCGACATCCGCTCGTGCAGTGGACGGACCCACGGCAGGAACGGGGCGGTCAGCGCGGAACGACGCCGTTCCCCCCACATGACCCCGTGCGTCTCGAACGGGAACCACCGGTTGGGCGTGGTGAGCGAGAAGGCTCCACCGGGCTTGAGCACCCGCTGGATCTCGGCGAGGCTCTCCGCCAGGTGGTCGAGGTGTTCGAGTACCTCGAACGCGGTGACCCGGTCGAAGGTGTTGGAGTCGAAGGCGAGCGCGTCGGCCGACATCTTGTGCAGACCGATCCGGTCCTCCAGGTCGGTACCGGCCACGCGCGAGGCGAAGTCTTCGAGGCGGGCGGGTTCGACGTCGATCGCGTCCACCCTCACGTACCCCTCGGAGAGTTCCACCGTGTAGGTGCCGTCCCCGCAGCCGACATCGAGCAGCCGGTCACCACGGGTGGGGAGCTGTCGGCGCACCGTCCCGATCCTCTTGGTGACCCCGCGCGCTCCGAAGGCGCTGGAGGGGTTGCCGAGTCCGTGGCCGACGCTCATGGTCACCATCTCCTCATCGATGAGTCACTGCGGGGACACTACATTAAGTGACCCTTCGGCTACTCATTGACGAGTCGACGGGTCGACAGATCGACTTCAGGAGGTGGAACGCTCCACGTCGGAACCGGCCGAGCGGCGCGACCGAGCGGTCCAGACCCAGCTCATCGCGAGGAAGGCCAGCACCATCGCCGTGATCACGGGCACGCTCACCCCGGAGCGGGGGACCAGCCCCGCGGCCAGTGCCGCGCCCAGCACGAACGTGGCGTTGAAGAGCACGTCGTAGACGGAGAAGACCCGACCGCGGAACGCGTCGTCGACATGTCGTTGAACCAACGTGTCGACGGTGACCTTCACCCCCTGGGAGACGAAGCCCAGCACGAACGCGGCCACCGGGAACAGCCCGGGGGAGAAGGGCAACGCGAACACCAGCAGCGCCACCGCCGCCGACGCCAACAGGGAGGCCACCCAGGCGCTCGCCCCGATCCGCGAGGTCGCCGACGGCGTGGCCACGGCCCCCAGGAAGAACCCGAGCGCGAGCAGCCCCGCGGACACGGAGAACCCGGCCAGACCGGCGACACCGCCCCCGGTGAAGGTGTTGTTGTACAGCAGCAGGGTCACCAGGCTGGAGATGCCGAACAGGATCCGGTGGCCGCCGATGGTGAGCAGCGCGGCGCGTGCCGGGACGCGCTCCCAGATATGCCGGACCCCGGAGACCATGCCGTGCACCACGTTGCCGAGGGCGGCCCGGACCTCCTCCGGTTCCTGTTCCAGGTGCGGACCCAGCTCTCGGTACCGCAGAGTGAGCGAGACCAGGGCGGTCCCGGCGAAGCCCAACGCGGCCACGAACAGGATCACCCCGGTGCCCAGGGCCTGCTCGCCGCCGATCATCCCGATGGCGAGACCGACACCGGTCCCGAGGGAGCTCGCGACGGTGCCACAAGTGGGCGTGACGGCGTTGGCCATCATCAGCCTGTCGCGGGACACCACGTACGGCAGTCCCGCGGAGAGCCCGGAGAGGAAGAAGCGGTTGACGCTCAACACCAGGAGCGCCGCGACGAAGAACGCGGGCCCTTCGCCGTTGGCGACCAGGAACGCGGTCACCGTGGCCAGGGCCGCCTTGAACACAGACGACAGGAACAGGACCTGACGGCGGGGCCACCGGTCGATGAGAACCCCGGCGAACGGGGCGACCACGGAGAAGGGCAGGAGCAACACGGCGAAGGCCGCGGCGACCTCTCCGGCACCGGTGTGCTGTTCGGGATTGAAGAAGACGAAGCCGGCCAGCCCGGCCTGGTAGATCCCGTCGGAGAACTGCGAGACCAACCGGGTACCGAACAGCCGACGGAACCGGGATCCCTGGAGGACCGCGCGCAGATCGCCGAAGAAGGACACCCGTCAAGGATAGGAGAGCCGACGGTGCCCGAGGAGGGGGAGGGGCCGGGGATGGGGGCGCCCGGGGCCGTTGCGGCCCCGGGCGCCGCCTCTGACCGAGCGACCCGCGGGTTACTCGTCACCCGCGATGAAGCGCTCCACCGCGTCGTGGGCCTCGGCGTCGCTGTACTGCTCCGGCGGCGACTTCATGAAGTAGGAGGAGGGAGCCAGGATCGGGCCACCGATGCCGCGGTCCATGGCGATCTTGGTGGCGCGGACCGCGTCGATGATGATGCCGGCGGAGTTGGGGGAGTCCCACACCTCCAGCTTGTACTCCAGGTTCAGCGGGACGTCACCGAACGCGCGCCCCTCCAAACGGATGTACGCCCACTTGCGGTCGTCCAGCCACGGCACGTGGTCCGAAGGGCCGATGTGCACCGCGCCGGCGTTGAGCTCGTGCGGGATCTGCGAGGTGACCGACTGGGTCTTGGAGATCTTCTTGGACTCCAGGCGCTCGCGCTCCAACATGTTCTTGAAGTCCATGTTGCCGCCGAAGTTCAGCTGGTAGGTGCGGTCCACGACCACGCCCCGGTCCTCGAACAGCTTGGACAGCACCCGGTGGGTGATGGTCGCGCCGATCTGGGACTTGATGTCGTCACCGACGATCGGCACCCCGGCCTTGGTGAACTTCTCGGCCCACTCGGGGTCGGAGGCGATGAACACCGGAAGGGCGTTGACGAAGCCCACGCCGGCGTCGATGGCGCACTGGGCGTAGAACTTGTCGGCCTCCTCCGAGCCCACGGGGAGGTAGGACACCAGGACGTCGGCCTTGCTCGCCTTGAGGGCGGCGACCACGTCCACCGCGTCCTCGGAGGACTCCTGGATCGTCTCGCGGTAGTACATGCCCAGACCGTCGTAGGTCGGGCCGCGCATGACGGTCACACCGGTCGGCGGGACGTCACAGATCTTGATGGTGTTGTTCTCACTGGCGACGATCGCGTCGGCGAGGTCGTGGCCGACCTTCTTGGCGTCCACGTCGAAGGCGGCGACGAACTCGATGTCGCGCACGTGGTACGGGCCGAACCGGACATGCATCAGGCCAGGAACCCGGGACTCCGGGTCGGCGTCCTTGTAGTAATGCACGCCTTGGACGAGTGACGCCGCACAGTTGCCGACGCCCACGACGGCTACACGTACCGAACCCATTGGTCCTTGCTCCTTCTTCTTCGCGAACATGGATTCCACAGCGCATGGCGACGGACCCGCGCCGACGGCGGTCCGGGGCTCGTCATCCTGCGTCCGTATTCCGTATGTGGTCAGCAGCGCGCACGAAGGTTCTGTTCCCCCTCAGGGCCGTCGGTTACGAGGGCGAACTGTGCTTGTCTGGCTGGTTTGTCTGCTATGACTCTATCTTCGCTTTCATCGTGAGAACGCATGTCAGGCGGCGCCAGAGGGGTCTCATGTCCCACAGTGAACGGGAGAAGGTCCTCCCGTCCCGCGGAACTCGCGGGGGCGATGTCACATCACGGCTCCCAACTGGGCCGATGTCCACGGTTGCTCACTTTGGTGATCGCGGTCACAGAAGTCGGGTCGGCCATGGTCGAAGCCGTGACCTGCGGCGACGCCTCCAAACCGACGCGCCGCAACAAGTCGGGCGAAGTGCGCGATACCCTCGCGCGTGGGTTGTGCAATACCGTTCGATCGCTCTACCGTGACTCATGATTTGCGTGTGCGGCCGGTAGAACCCCCGAACGGAGCCACCGCCGCGGCGACGTTCAGATCGGCCTGAAAGGGCCGCTGAACAGGGGATGCGCACCCGCAGGCCAACGACCAGGAGGAAGTAGCGGCCAACGTCTTCGCGACCTGTTGAAAACCCGCGCCCGGGGTTGGGCGTCTCTTTAGCAAGCCTTGAACGACAGGCAACAGCGGTGGAAACCAGGCTGAGCCGGCCCAGAACCACGCCGGTACACCGTGAACAGGTCGCGAATCACCGATCCCCCAGGGGGACAGCCCCCTTTCCACCAAGGAATCGTCAGGCCGACCGGCCGTGAGAGGCAATCGAGGACCACGTGAGTACCGAACGACGACGGAGTGCCGAAGGCGGCCGTCGCCGGGCCGACGGCCCGGGCGACGGTCCGCGCGGTGACGGCGGAAGGCGTAGGGCCGACGTCCCGCCCCGGGAAGAACGTGCCGGCGGACGACGCCGTCCCGAGCCCGCGGACGATGGAGGCTTCTGGGGAGGCGATGACAACGCCGCCCCGCGTAGGCCGCGCCCGCCCGAGGCCGAGGCCCGCGCCGAAGGACGTCCGCGCCCCGAGGGTGGACGGCGTCGCGCCGAAGGCGGCCGACCCCAACGCCCCGAAGGCGCACGACGCCGCCGCCCCGAGGACGGTGAGCGTCCGCGCCGCCCGGAAGAGGGCAGGCGGCGCCGCCCCGAGGACGGAGACCGCCCCCGTCGTCGTCCCGACGACCCGCGCGCCGGTGGTCGCCGTAGAGCCGCGGCGGGTCCTCGTGACCCCCGCGAACGCGAACACGGTTCCCGCTCCGAGGGCCGTCGCGCTCCGGGCCGAGGCTCCAGAGCCGCCGGGGGCGCGGGAGGCCGTGGCGGTGGTGGTGGGCGTCGGCGTTCCCGTGAGGAGGAGCCGGACGACCGCCACTGGTTCAAGCGCTTCATGTCCAAGGCGTGGAAGCCGGCCCTGGCCTTCTGCGGTCTGATGTTCATCGCCGGTGTGGCCACCTTCGCGGTCCTGTACTCCATGGCCCCCGACGCCAACGAGCTGGACGAGAACGCCGAGAACCAGATGTCCGCCACCCAGATCTACTGGGCCGGCGCCGGGGAGGAAGAGGAGGGCGAGCTCGCCCTCACCACCGGAGACGTCCAGCGCGTCGCGGTCCAGCGCGACGACATCCCGGAAACGGTCATCGACGGTGTGCTCGCCGCCGAGCAGCGCACCTTCTACGAGGACCCGGGCATCAACATCATGGGTATCGGTCGTGCCCTGCTCTCCCGTGGCGAGGCCGGTGGTGGTTCGACCATCACCCAGCAGATGGCCCGCGGCTACTACAACGACCTTCAGGGCGAAGAGCCGCTGACCCGCAAGATCCGCGAGATCTTCATCTCGATCAAGCTCAGCCAGCAGGTCGAGCACGACGAGATCCTCACGATCTACCTCAACACGATCTACTTCGGTCGTGGCGCCTCCGGCATCGAGATGGCCGCCCAGGAGTACTTCGGCAAGAGCGTGAGCGAGCTCGACAGCGCCGAGGGCGCCTTCCTGGGCCTCATCATCCAGATGCCCAGCAACTTCGAGAACCCCGAAGAGGGTTCCTGGACCGAGACCTACCTCAACGACGAGCGCTGGCCCTACGTTCAGAACCAGCTGGCGCTGATGCACGAGGAGACCGGCGGCGATCGTGGTCTTCCCCGGGCCGAGGCCGAGGCCCTGGAGATCCCCGAACGGATCGACTACAACCCCGAGGAGACGAGTGGCGATCCCAGGTTGGGGTACGTCCGCCAGGCCGTGATCAACGAGGTCGAACAGCGTTACGAGGGCTCGGGCATCACCGGTTCCGACATCGCCACCAAGGGTCTGGTCATCAAGACCTCCCTCGACCCCGAACTGATGGTCGCGGCCGAGGAGGCGTTCAACGTCCTTCCCGAGAGCGCGGCCGACGACACCATGCACGGCCTCACCGCGGTGGAGCCCACCACCGGACAGATCGTCGCGTTCAACGGTGGGCCCGACGTGTCCACGGTGATCAACAACTCCCTGGTCCACCAGACCCAGGCGGGTTCGGCCTACAAGCCCTACGTTCTGGCCCGGGCCCTGTCCGACAACATCGGTCTGCGCAGTCGGTTCAACGGGGACAGCGGACGCGAGTTCCCCGGACTGGCCAGCCCGGTGATCAACTCCGGCGACGTCGACTACGGCGAGGTCGACCTCATCCAGTCCACCGCGGACTCGGTCAACACCAGCTTCGTGGAACTGGCCATCGAGGTCGGTGAGTCCCGGGTCGACGAACTCGCGGTCGAGATGGGCGTGCACCCGGACCGGCAGACCACGTCCACGGTCGGTCCGCTGATCGCCCTGGGCACGCACCAGGTGAACTCGCTCGACATGGCCAGCGGGTACGCCACCTTCGCGGCCGAGGGGCGGCACTTCCCCGCCCACATGGTCACCGAACTGCAGACCGCGGACGGGACGGTCCTCACCCCCGACGACTCGGAGGAGATCGAGGCCGGCAAGGAGGTCCTCAGCCAGGCGGTCGCCGCGGACGCCACCTACGCCATGCAGCAGGCGGTCCTGGAGGGCGGCGCCGGTAACGCGGCCCTGGACGACGGTCGCCCCGTGGCGGGCAAGACCGGTACCTCCTCCGACGCCGTCTCGGCCTGGTTCGTGGGGTACACCCCGCAACTGTCGGCCGCGGTGGGTCTGAGCCGGGCCGAGGCCCAGCCGCTCGACTTCGGCGCCGAGCTCGGTGACGTCTACGGTGGCACCACCTCCGCGAAGGTCTGGAAGGCCTTCATGGAGACCGCCATGGAGGGGCAGGAGCACCAGCAGTTCCCCGAACCCCAGTGGGTCGGTGACGAGATGAGCTACCTGCCCACGCCCAGCCCGGAGGAGACTCCGAGCGAGGAACCCAGCGAGACTCCGAGCGAGGAACCCAGCGAGCCGGAGTGCGACCCGGTGGACCCCACGTGCGAGACCGAGGAGAGCCCCGAGGAGTGCGATCCTCTGGAACCGGACTGCGAGCAGACCGAGCAGCCCGAGGACCCGGAGGAGTGCGGTATCTGGCCGTACCTGCCCGACTGCGAGGAAGAGGAGCCCACGATGCCCGGGCCGCCCGGTGAGGGCGAGCAGCAGAACCAGGGCACCAACAACAGCCTGATCAGGCCCAGGGAGTAGGCCGGGGCCGACCGGGCGGTACGCCGCCGGTTCGCGGGGCCGGTGCCCGAGGGAGGACCTCGGGCACCGGCCCCGTTCGTTTCCCCGAACGTCGATGCGACATCGGGAGTGTCCGGCGGCATCCACAAGGCATCCCGGGTGGTATTCGGCTGCTGGTAACCTTGACTCCCGTATGGCTCAGAGCCCGAGTGGTGCGCCCCCGGTCAGATCGGGAAGGTGAGACCCCGGGCTCCTGCCCTCCTGCCATGGAGATTCCATGGCCGCGACAGTCCAGAGGAGGAACGTACGCCTATGCGTCGTTACGAAATCATGGTCATCCTCGACCCGAACCTCGACGAGCGCACCGTCGCCCCGTCGCTGGAGAACTTCCTGAACGTCGTCCGCGAGGACGGCGGTTCGGTCGAGAAGACGGAGATCTGGGGCAAGCGTCGTCTCGCCTACGACATCGACAAGAACTCCGAGGGCATCTACGCGGTCATCGACCTGACCGCCAAGACCGAGACGGTCAAGGAGCTCAACCGGCAGTTCGGTATCGCCGAGTCCGTGCTCCGCACCAAGGTTCTGCGTCCCGAGGTTCACTAGGCACTTCGGTGCCCGACCCCCTGTTCCCCGCCCGTTCGTTTTGTCCTAGGCGACAGGGATGATGCGGGGACCAGGCGAACCGCCTGATCCGAACTATCTCGAACCGGAGCCGATCCATGGCAGGCGAAACCCAGATCACGCTCGTCGGCAACCTCGTCGACGACCCTGAACTGCGCTTCACTAACAGTGGAGCCGCGGTCGCCAGCTTCCGTGTGGCCTCGACGCCCCGCACCTTCGACCGTCAGTCGGGGGAGTGGAAGGACGGCGAGTCCATGTTCCTCACCTGCAGTGTCTGGCGGCAGTACGCGGAGAACGTGGCGGAGAGCCTTCAGCGTGGCATGCGCGTCATCGTGCAGGGCCGTCTGAAGCAGCGGTCCTTCGAGACCCGCGAGGGCGAGAAGCGCACCGT
The DNA here is from genome assembly GCF_020741345.1 of Nocardiopsis listeri. Taxonomy (GTDB): domain Bacteria; phylum Actinomycetota; class Actinomycetes; order Streptosporangiales; family Streptosporangiaceae; genus Nocardiopsis; species Nocardiopsis listeri_A. Next base: position 275 of record NZ_DYZD01000405.1, on the reverse strand, counting down.
CTTCGAGGTCGACGTGGAAGAGGTCGGCCCGGCTCTGCGTAGCGCCACCGCGAAGGTGACGAAGACGCAGCGGCAGGGTGGCGGCGGGTTTGGTGCCCCGTCTGCTCCGCAGGGCGGTTACAGCCCCGCACAGGCCCCGCAGCCGGGCGGGTTCGGAGGGGCCCCGAGCGATGACCCGTGGGGGCAGGGCGGCCGGCCCGGATTCAGCGACGACGCCCCGCCGTTTTGACCGATGACCAACCGGGGCGGGCCACGCGCCCGCCCCGCCAACTCCT
>NZ_DYZD01000404.1 GCF_020741345.1 Nocardiopsis listeri | reverse complement strand
CGACCAGGTGTAGGGCAGGCCGGACAGGCTTCGCGCGGCCGCGACCATGGGTGCGGAGTCGGTGTCCATGCTCAGGAAGACCACGCCGCGCCGCCCATGCCGGTCCACGGAGTACAGGCGCACGTTGACCTCGTTGAACGCGCCGACGGGCACGCCGCCCAGTACGAGGGTGCTGGGGACACGGAAGGCCACCAGGCCCACGTAGGTCGATCCATCGATGGTGTCCGGGCGGACTCCGGAGGGCAACAGGTGCGCCACGGCCGAGGGTTCCACCCGCCAGTGCACGAAGGCGACGTCCACCCAGGCCTGTCGCATCGGCGCAGGGCCCGGCATGGGTGGGGGCAGACGGGAGCGGGCGTCCCAGGGGCGGAAAGGTGGGGGCCTCCTCATGTGGGACATCCTGCCCTGTGGAAGTGCCCGGATCCCGTGCAGGCCGGTCCCGGGCGTTTTCCGTGAGCAGGCCGGTGTCCCGGGCGGCCACTACGCAGGTAGACATGGGCCAGGGGGCGTTCGCCCCCGTTCACATGGATCCGCGCAGATGGATCCGTTCGAAGGAGTTCGATGAAGTTCACCGGCCTCAGTGCCTTCCCCCTCACTCCGTTCACCGCCGAGGGAACGGTCGATGAAGACGCCTTCATCGGTCTGGTCGACCGCCTGGTCGTGGCGGGGGTCGATTCCATCTCTCCGCTCGGCTCGACCGGTTCGTACGCCTACCTGAACCGGGAGGAACGCGCTCGGGTGGCCCGGTCGGCGGTCGAAGCTGCGGGCGACGTTCCGGTGATGGTGAGCATCGGGGCGGTGCGGAGCCGGGACGTGCTCGCCCACGCCGAGGACGCGCAGGCGGCGGGGGTGTCGGCGGTGCTGCTCGCACCGGTGTCCTACCAACCGCTCACCCCGGAGGACGTGTTCGGGTTGTACGAGGAGGTCACCCGGGAACTGTCGGTGCCGTTGGTGGTCTACGACAACCCCGGCACCACGCGTTTCACCTTCACAGACGAGTTGTACCGGGCGGTGGCGGAGCTTGCGGGGGTGGCATCGATCAAGATCCCCGGGGTGCCGGCCGATCCGGGGGCGGCGCGCGAGCGGGTGGGGAGCTTGCGGGCACTGCTGCCCGAGCAGGTGACCATCGGGGTCTCCGGCGACCCGTTCGCCGTGACCGGGCTGAACGCCGGGTGCGAGGCCTGGTACTCGGTGATCGGGGGAACCCTGCCGGAGGCGAGCCTGGCGATCGGCCGCGCCGCGGGTGAGGGTGAGGCGACGGGCGCGGTGGCGGCCTCGGAGCGGCTGCGGCCCCTGTGGGACCTGTTCGTCGAGCACGGAAGCCTGCGGGTGGTCGCCGTGGTCGCCGAACACCTGGGCCTGGTGCGCGGCCCGAGCCTGCCCTCCCCCATCCGTGGGCTGTCTGGAGAGGCACGGGCTCGGGTGGTCACCGTGGTGGAGGAGTTGGGCCTGGACGGCTAGGGGGCGCTTTCGGGGATCACTCGATGGTCGCCGTGGACGTGCGGTGTTCGGTCCGTGGACGACCTCCGACGCGCCACCGACCGGACCGATCACCCCGTTTGAACCTTTTGCTCGTGAAAAGGTACGGTCCCCGGATCATCACCCTCACGCGCGTCCGGCCCGGCCCCGTCGGGACTCGCCCGACGTGGAGACCCCTTGAGCAGAAGCCACCTGATCCTCGGCGCCTTCGTGACCGCCGGAGCACTCGTGTTCGGTACGGCACCCGCCGTGGCGGCACCGGTCGAGGCCACCACGACCTCGTCCGTCGGTGCACCGGCCGCCTCCTCGGTGGTGCCCCGGGCCCTGGCCGAGGCGGCGCCCGACCAGGCCGAGGTCACCCACAAGCCCTGGCGACAGAAGCGGCCGTCCTGGTGCTCCCCGACGAGCGTGCAGCTCAGCCTGCGCACCTTCGGGGTCAAGGTCACCCAGGACACGCTCGCCGAGCAGATGAACACCGACTCGGTGGGAACCGACGCCGCGGATCTGAACCGGGTCTACAACGGCTACCTGAACGACCTGGGCTACGAGATGAACCGTGTCGACGGCCGCGACCCCGAGGTGCTCATGGACGCCGTCGCCCACGACGTCGGGGTCCTGGGCAAGGCCGTCCCGATGGGGATCCGGGGCTCGCAGGCCTCGTGGATCGACACCGACTCGAACTTCGGGCACGTCGTCTCCGTGCGCGGTTACGACCGTGGCGCGGGCACCATCACCATCTGGGACCCCTCCGCCGACGGCTACGGCGGCCACCACGTCGTCTCCGTCGCCGACCTGGCGAAGGCGTCGCAGCAGAACGGCCTCGCCTTCGTGACGAAGCCCTGACCGAAAGCCGTTCGCCGGAGCGGTTCCCGGTGGGACCGGTGGTCCCGGTCCACTCGTGTCATCGCGTCGACCGGGCCGCTCGCGTTCCACCGCTTTCGGGAGGCCCGTTGGCACTGGCATAGGGTGTGGCGGCGGGTTCGCGCCGCATGCCGGCCCTCGGCCGTTCCCGCGGTCGGACAGGACGCGAAGGACACGGAACGAGGTGGCAGGGTGGCTCGCCGGTTCGGCGGACGCAGGAAGAAGAAGGCCGAGCCGGTGGAGGCCTCGGGCACCTCGTGTGCGGCCGAGTCCGCGGGGCCGGGACGGTCCGCCCAGGGCTCGGAGGGTTCGGGGGATTTCGAACCCTCGTCCGTGCCGCCGGACCGCTATGACGGGGCCGACGAACTGATGGGCCGGGCCCACGCCCACCTGGGTCAGGGCGAGGTCGCCCGGGCCGAGATCCTCTTCGACGCGGCCGCCGCCGAGTACCGCCGGGCCACCGAATCCCTGGGTACGGGTCGGGCCTCGGGCGAGGTCGTCCTGAAGATCGCCATGGCGTCGCGGATGCGTGGCAAGGCGCTCACCGAGCTGGGCCGTTTCGAGGACGCGGTCAACGCGGGGGCGGAGGCGCTCGCGCTGCTCCAGCAGTTCATCCCCGACCAGGACTTCGAGGCGCTGATCCGGGACGCCCCCGAGCTCGCCGACAACTACGCCTCGACCCTGGACGACGTGGTCGTCGCCCGGGTGAACGCCACGGTGCGGGCGGCGCAGGAGGAACGGGCCGACTCCGAGCTGTTGGAGGAGACCCTCCTACACGCGAACGCGGCCCTGACCGTGCGCAATCTCCTGCTCGACCGCGACGCGCCTCGAACCTGGCCCGGACTGGCCGGGGCACTGCTGTCCCTTGGACATCTGGAGATGCTGCTGGGCGATGGGGAGAAGGGGGTGCCTCGTGTGACCAGGGCGAACGCGATCCTGCTGAACGTGGACACCACCGATCCGCTCAAGCGCAGGGCGGCCGAGGCCCTGCGCGCGGCCGGAGGACTCTACCCGGAGATCCTGGAGAAGAACCCGGTGCCCACGGATCCACGCGAGGCCCTGTGAGCGTTCGCGGGCCCTGTCACCGATCATCGGCGGGCGTGCGGGTTGTCCACAGGCGGGTCGGTGTGGCCTGGCGCAGGGCGGGGCCGGCGTGGTCTGCTCGATATCGGGGGCACTTCGCCCCCGCCCGCTTCACCCTGCCCGGAACCTCGGCACTCGTGCACTGCTCCCTGTCCGCTCACGGATGAATCACGGCCTTCGTCCCGAATCCAGACGACATCGATGTTTCACGGGCACCGACGTGTCGGGGCCCGCGCACCTTCACTCCGGCCGCTCGCGCCCCCTCGTCGCGGTCCCGACGTCGTCGGAGCGAAGACGAGCACCTTCGATGTCGACGTCGGGCAGAACCCGGTCCAGCCACTTCGGTAGCCACCATGCCACCTTCCCGAAGAGGGCCATGACGGCCGGGACCAGCGTCATCCGGACCAGGAAGGCGTCCACCAGCACACCGACCGCCAGGGCGAAGGCGACCGGCTGGATGGTGGTGTTGTCACTGAAGACGAACGAGGCGAACACCGCGATCATGATGACGGCCGCGCACACCACGACGCGAGCACTGGCCCAGAACCCGGTCACGACGGCCCGGCGCGCGTCGCCCCCGTGCACGAAGTCCTCGCGCATCCGGCTGACCAGGAAGACCTCGTAGTCCATGGCCAGCCCGAACAGGGTGCCGATCAAAACGATGGGCAGGAACGACAGCAGCGTTTCGGTGGGGGTGACGCCCAACAGGTCGGCGCCGTAGCCCCACTGGAAGACCGCGACGGTGGTGCCCAGGGCCGCGCCCATGCTCAGCACGAAGCCCAGCGCGGCCTTGACCGGAACCAGGATGGAGCGGAAGACCAGCATCAGCAGGATCAGGGCCAGGCCCACCACGACGGTGAGGAAGAGGGGCATGGCCTCGAAGAGGCGTTCGGAGGTGTCGATGCTGGTCGCGGTCGCCCCCGTCACCGAGACCTCGGCTCCGGTGTCGTCCTCCCAGCCCGCCCGGGCGTCGCGGATCTCGTGCAGGAGGTCCTCGGTGGCCACCGCCGAGGGCCCCTCGTGCGGCACCGCCACGAGCATGGCGGTGTCCTCGTCGTCGTTGTAGAGCGGCGGCCGTACCTCGTCGACACCGTCGAGGCCCTCCAGGTCCTCGCGGATCCGGTCGGCGTCGTCGGTGTCCGGCGACTCCACCACCACCAGGAACTGGGCGTTGTACCCTTCCCCGAACTCGTCGGTGATGATGTCGTAGGCCCGGTGCTGGGTGCTGTCGGGGGCGCTGGACTCGTCGGTGGGCAGGCCAAGACGCATGCCCGGGAGCGGAAGCATGGTCAGGCCCAGCACGACCAGCACGGCGATGGTGATGGGCAGCGGGTGTCGGGTGACCACGTCGGCCCAGCGGGACCCCAGGGTCGACTCGGCGGTCAGGGCGCGTTCGGCACGCCTTCCCAGGACGGGCAGCCGACCCCTGTTCAGGTGTGCTCCGAGTAGGCCCAGGACGGCGGGGAGCAGGGTGAGCGCCACCAGGACGGCGAAGGCCACGGTCATGGCCGCGGCCACACCCATGACGGTCAGGAAGGGGATCCCCACGATGCCCAGGCCCAGGAGCGCGATCACGACCGTGATACCGGCGAAGGTGACGGCGCTGCCGGCGGTGCCGATGGCGCGGCCCGTGGATTCCTGAGGATCCATGCCGTCGGAGAGTTGCCGGCGGTGTCGAGCCAGCACGAACAGGCTGTAGTCGATGCCCACGGCCAGCCCCAACATCAACGCCAGGAGAGGGGCGGTGCTGGTGAGCTCCAGGACTCGGGAAAGCGCGTAGAGCAGCCCCATGCCGGCGCCGGCGCCCGCCAGCGCCATGAGGAGGGGGACGCCCGCCGCGACGATCGCCCCGAAATTGACCGCCAGGACGATCAGGGCGACCACCAGACCGACGCCCTCGCCTCCCTTGACACCGGCGACCTGTGCCGCGGTGATGGACTGTCCGCTGTACGCCACGGTGAGACCGGAGTCCTCGGCCTTGGTTCCGCTGTCGAGCAACTCGTCCACGACCCGGGGTGGCACGCCGCCGTCGGGTTCGGTGAACTGGACGGTGAGCAGCACCGTACTCTCGTCCTCCGAGACGACCGGAATCTGTTCCCAGACCTGTTCGTCGAGCCGTTCCTCGGCCTCGGTGGGCAGGTCGTCCTCGGTGATGGCGCGGTCGACCTCGGACTCCACCCTGGGGCGCACCTCGTCCTCGTCGAATGCGGGTGCCTGGGCCCGGACCTGTTCGCGCGCCTGTTCCTCGGCCTGTTCCAGAGCGTCGTCACGACCGGGCGCACCTTCGGGGAACCGTGTCTCCACGGAGGAGCGCGCCTGTTCGACCGCTTCGTCCTCGGCGTCGGACAGTTCGGAGTCGTACTCCGCGCGGGCCTGCTCCAGGCCTTCCTCCACCAGGGTGGAGCGCAGTTCGTCGCTCTCCAAGGCGGTTTCATGGCCCTGGTCGTGGAGGTCGAAGGGGTCGGTGACCGATTCGACTCCATCGAGGTCCTCGATGTGCGCGGCGGTCTCGCGCACGGCCTCCTCATAGGTGTGGGAGGTGACCTCCTCCCCCTCGGGTGCCTGGAGAACGACGGTGGCCTGGCCTCCGCTGCGTTCGGGAAAGCGTTCCTGGAGGGCGTCCACGGTGTCCTGGGATTCGGTACCCGGGATGGAGAAGGAGTCGGAGACGGGGGCCCGGAAGACGAACGCGGCCGTGCCCAGCGCCGCCACGAGCACCACCCAGGTCAGGACCACCCACCACCGGTGCCGGTAACAGAACTTACCCAGGTGGTACAGGAACGTGGCCATCTCGCTCGGTCTTCCGTGAGTGGGCGGTCCGGATGTGCGCGATCCGACCGCCGCCGACTTTCATCGCCTTCCGCGATGAAATACTCACACCACGTGATGACTTCCTGTGTTCCGTAGGGGGTGTGTCGCCCGAACACATCGCGGGGAGGCCGATGCGGGATCGATCGTTCGGGTTCTGGCCCACCCGAGGTTCGGGGCGGCGGCACGGGATGCTCCGAGCGCACCGGAAGGGAGTCGAGAGCGACCGGCCGAGTCGAGGCGGCCCGCTTTCGAGCGGCTCGTCATCAGGGACGCCATCGCAGGTGGACGTCGGGTTCGCGTTCCTCGTTGCGGGCGCCGTCGGTGCGTTCGACCTCGTCGAATCCGTGCCGGGCGTAAAAACGCAGAGCCGGGGCGTTGACCTGGAAACACCACAGGTCCAGCCCGTCGGGACGCCGTTCCTTGGCCAGATCGACGAACCGGTCCCCCAGACCGCGGCCACGGTGGTCGGGGTCCAGGTAGAGCTGATCGAGGTCGGCGCCGTCCAGCGCCATGACACCCACCGTCCGCCCGTCATGGGTCTGCGCCACCCAGGTCTCATGGCCTGGAACGACCACGGCCGCGAACCAGGCGCGCACCTCGTCGTCGGTGTGCGCCCGGGACACGGTGGGCAACGCGGCGTCGAAGGACCTCAGCCATACCTCGGCGGCCGTTCGGGCGTCGTGTCCGACCGCCCGGCGCAGTATCTCCATGCCGAAGATGATCCACGGCCCCGGCCTCGGACGCACCGGGTTTTCCCCACGCCTCCGGTCGAGGCCGGGGAGGTGTTCGGGGCCCCGCCTTCCGAGGGATGAGGAAGGCGGGGCCCGTTTCCGGTGCGGGTCAGGCCTTGAGAAGGTCCTCCACACCGGTGTCCGGAAGACTGATGGTGACCTGGGTGTCCCACGGGTCCTTGACCGAGACGGATCGGCCGTTGTCCGCGAAGCCGGTGCCCTTGTTCTTCAGGCGAACGATCAGCGAGTCGAGGTCCTCGCGGGCCGGCACCGTGACGGCGACGTCGCCCAGTCCCAGGCGCGAGGCGCGCGGTCCCACGCCCCGGCTGTTCCACGTGTTCATCGCGACGTGGTGGTGGTAGCCGCCGGCGGACGCGAACAGGGCACCGGGGTAGCTGCCCACGGTGGTCTCGAACCCGAGGGTGTCCACGTAGAAGTCGCGGGCCCGGTCGATGTCGCCGACCTGAAGGTGGACGTGGCCGACCTTGCCGGGCAGGCGGGGCGCGGCGTCCACGGTGGCCTGGTCCAGGTGTTCGCGCAGGAAGGCGTTGGGGTCCAGGTATTCGGTGGCCATGCGCAGCTCACCACCGGGGGCGTAGCTCCACTGGGAGCGCGGACGGTCGATGTAGAGCTCGATGCCGTTGCCCTCGGGGTCGGTGAAGTAGAAGGCCTCGCTCACGAGGTGGTCGGAGGAGCCGACGAAGCGGCTGCGGCTGTCCTGGGCGGCGCGGTGGACCGTGGCGGCCAGGCTCTGCCTGTCCTCGAAGAGGAAGGCGGTGTGGAACAGGCCGGCCTCGCGACGGTCGACGGCGGGCAGGTCCGGAGTGGAGATGAGCCGGACCATGGGGATGGCGCCGCGGCCCAGGACCCGGTGGACGTGGCGGCCGTTCGCGCGCTCCTCCACCGGTTCGAGGGCGAGGGCGTTCGCGTAGTAGGAGCTCATCAGTTCGAGGTCGCCCACGTGCAGGGTGACCGCGTCCATCGCGGTGTTCGGGTTGAGGACTCGCGCGATGTCGTTGTTCTGCCGGGTCGTCACGTTGGCGGCCATGACCTGGTTCCTTTCCACAGGGTCCGGGTGGTGCCTCGTCGCCCCACTCGCCTGGCCACAGCATACCTTCCCAGGAAGATATTATCCAGTCACTTGAGCTCTCAAATATTCGGCGACGGAGGAACCCCTTGGCACCAGGCGATTCCGAGCCCGGCACGGGCCCGCGACAGGAGGCCCAGACCGGGTCGCGCTCCATGAGAAGGGTCGCCTCGCGAAGGAGTTCGACGGTGTGGGCGTACCGGCGGCGGAACCCGCCGTCACACGCAGGGGCCCGCTGCGATGCCGAACAGCGTCGCGGCGGGCCCCTCGGCGCGATCGGACGAAGGTCAGTCGGTGGGCGCCACGCCCACGGCGACGGCCAGGTCCTGCCAGGACATACCCGAACCCTTGAACACGTTGGGCCGGTCGGTGCGGCGGGCGACCTCACCCCGCACCAGTGGGGCCAGTCCGACCAGATCGTCGGCGCTCAGGGCACCCTCCTCCACGGCGAGCACCACGTCACCGCACTCGCGCAGGGCGCTGCCGCGTTCCTCGACCACGACCTGGGCGCGTCCCATCAGGGCGGAGTCCAGTTCACGTCGATCGATCTCGTGCGAGCCCATCGCGATGACGCAGGCGCCGTCACGGACCAAGGAGCCGTCGAACAGCGGTTCGGCGCTGGAGGTGGCGCACACGACGATGTCGGCGTCGGCGACGTCGGCCGTGGTACCCGCCTCGGCGGTGATCCCGCGTTCGGCGAGCCCGGCCAGGGCGGCCTCCACCTTGTGCGGGGTGCGGCCGACCATGCGGACATCGCCCAGCCCTCTGATCCGAGCCATGGCGACGACGTGTTCCACCGCCTGGGGCCCACTGCCGAACACCACCAGACGGGAGGCGTCGGGGCCGGCGAGGTGATCGGCCGCGACCGCGGAGGTGGCCGGGGTGCGCAGCGAGGTCAGACTCACCCCGTCGACGAGCGTCCGCGGGGTGAGCGTCTTGGCGTCCATGAGCACGTAGACGGCCTGGATACGGGGCAGCCCCAGCGCGGGGTTGTCGGGTGCCACGGAGGCGACCTTGACGCCCACCCAGTCCCCCAGGGTCGAGGGCATGAGCAGAAGGTGCCCCGCCCCGGCGTCGGCGTGGGCGCGCGCCGGGTCGTCGGCCGGATCGAACCCCGCCTTCAGTGCCCCTTCGATGAGGGTGCGCGCGCGGTCGGGATCGATCCGGCGCCGGACCTCGTCACCGTCGACGAAGGGCAGGCCGTTCAAGACATCACCTCGGTTTCGTTGACGCCCTCGCGACGTGCGATGGCGGCGGTCTCCTTGCGCACGACCGATCCGGAGACGGCGACGGCGGTGAAGGAGATGACGGACAAGATCACCAGGTAGGTGGCGATGGGCCACCAGGCGCCGTCGAAGCGGGCGAGCAGCCAGGTGGCCAGCAGCGGCGCGGTACCGCCGGCGAGGGCGGCGCCGATCTGGTAGCCGAGCGTCACGCCGGTGTAGCGGACCCGGGTCGTGAAGATCTCGGAGGTGAGGGTGCCCAGGGTGGCGGTGACCGGAGGCCAGGCCACGCCGAGGGCGAGCACGACGGCCACGTACACGGCCCAGTTCATCTGCAGGTCGAGCAGCATGAAGAAGGGGACGGACACGGCGGCGATGATCACCGTGCCGCCGAGGTAGACCTTCGGGCGGCCGAGGGTGTCGGAGAGTCGGCCCATCAGCAGGATGACGATGGTGCTGACGAACGCGCCGGCGCTGACGGCGTTGAGCACCACGGACTGCTGGATGTCGAGGGTGCCGGTGGCGTAGCTGACCACGAAGGTGGCGAAAATGTAGAACGGCGCGGTCTCGACGACCTTGGCGCCCACGGCCACGAGGACGGAGCGCCAGTGGTCGCGCAGGGTGTCCTTGATGGGCAGTTTGGCGACGTTGCCGCTCTCCTTGGCCTCCCGGAAGGCGGGGGTCTCGGCCAGGCCCTTGCGGATCCACAGGCCGACGAAGACCAGGATGATGCTGGCGATGAAGGGGATGCGCCAGCCCCACGCCTCGAAGTGGTCGTTGGGGAGCATGCTGACCAGTCCGAACGCGATGGTGGACAGGAGCATGCCGATGGTGATGCCGGTCTGGGGCACCGAACCGAAGAAGCCTCGGCGGTCCTTGGGCGCGTACTCGTAGGCGAGCAGCAGGGCGCCGCCCCACTCGCCACCGATGGCCAGGCCCTGGATGACGCGGCACAGGATCAGCAGTATCGGGGCGAGCATGCCGACCTGGTCGTAGTTGGGCAGCAGACCGATGGCGACGGTCGCGCCGCCCATCAGCGACAAGGTGATGACCAGGGTCTTCTTCCGTCCGATGCGGTCGCCGATGTGGGAGAAGACGATGCCGCCGAACGGCCGGATGAAGAAGGTCAGGGACAGCGTCAGGTACGACAGCATCAACGAGATGACGGGGTCGTCGTTGGGGAAGAACTGCTTGTCGAAGATGAGCGCGGCGGCGGTGGCGTAGAGGAAGAAGTCGAACCACTCGATCGCGCTGCCACTGAGGCTGCCGATGAGCACACGGCGGTTCGTGGCCGGTCGGCCGACCGCGGACTGTGTGGGGGACACTCAGCACTCCTCGTGTCGTGGGCCACGTGATGTGGGCCTCATGATGCGAATACGTGCAACGTACAATTTTACGTTGCACATGACAAGACATCCGGGCGACGCGATCAAGCTGTGACCTGCGAGGAGTCCGTCACCCCGGGTCGCCCCGAGGTGACCTCGAAACGACCGCCAAGCCTGTGGGGGACGGGCTTGGCGAGCCGCGGTCAGCCCTCCTCGCGACCGGCCCACACCCCGCGCACGTGCCCCAGGTGCCGGCGCATCAAGGCCTCCGCCCCGGCCACGTCCCGCGCCTCGACCAGGTCGAGCAGGTCGTGGTGTTCCCGCGCGGTGGCGCCCAGGCGCCCCTCCTCGTACAACCGGCGCAGCGCGGACAGGCGCGCCATCCCGCGCAGTCGGCCCACTTCCTCGACCAGCCGCTGGTTCCCGGCGATGCCGAGCAGGCGCAGGTGGAAGGTGGTGTCGGTGGCGATGAACTCCTGCAGGTCCCCGGCCGCGGCGGTCTCGTTGAGCCGGTCGGCGAGCGGCCGGAGCAGGGCGACCTGTTCGGGCGTGGCCATCGCCGCGACCCGCCCGATCGTGGGCACCTCGATGAGCTCGCGCACCTCGATGATCTCGTCGAGGGTCACCTCGCCGAGCTCGACCACGCGGTACCCGCGGTGCCGGAGGGTCTCCACGAGCCCCTCCTTGGTCAGCTCCATCATGGCCTCGCGCACGGGGGTCGCCGAGACACCGAGACGTTCGGCCAGCGCGGGCGCCGAGTAGATCCGGCCGGGTTCGAGCTCACCGGCGACCATGGCCTGACGCAGCACCTCCGTCACCCGGGACCGAAGACTGCTGCTCTCGGCGAGCGATCCGATCACCGGCCGCTCGCGCGGCGCGTCGATGCTCATCTGGTGTTGTTCCTCCCCGCGCGGACTTGTGGCCTCCCAGGATGCCACGCCCTCCCACGCGCGCCGTCGTCGTGTGCGGCCGCCGTCCGACCTCGACCTACACTGGAGATGTTCACATCATCCCAATGGTGTCGACATTCGAACTTCATCGTCCGAGAGGGCCGATCCGCATGCCACCGGTGAGCACACCGCACGATCTACTCGTCCTGCACGGCCTGCGCGTCGTCGGGTTCTGCGGTATCGAACGCCTGGCCGAGGCCACCGGGCTGAACCACGACGACGTCGAGTCCGAGCTGATCGACCTGGCCGTGGCCGGCCTGGTCACACGCACGCCCGGGCCCTTCGGAGGCTGGGGCCCGACCGAGGCGGGCCGGATCTCCGACGCGAGGCGCATCGGCGCCGAACTCGATCGGACCGGCGCCCGCGCCCTGGCCGTCCGCACCCACGAGGCCTTCGAGGAACTCAATCCGGAGGCGCTCGACCTGTGCGGCGCCTGGCAACTGCGCTCCCTCGACGGGGTGGTCACCGCCAACGACCACGCCGACCCCGCCTACGACGCCCGGGTGCTGGCGGCCTTCGCCGACCTCGAACGGCGCACCGCCGACGTCTGCGCGGACCTGTCCCGTGCCCTGCCCCGGTTCGGGCGCTACCGGGTACGTCTGGCCGGAGCTTTGGAGCGGGCCCAGGCCGGTGGACTCGACCAGGTGGCCGACGCCACCGACTCCTTCCACACCGTGTGGTCGCAGTTGCACGAGGACCTGCTCGCCACCCTGGGGATCGCCCGATGAGCCCCGACCCGCGGTGGACGCGCCCGCTCACGGTGGACGAGAGGGGAACCCCCGAGTTGCTGGGCGCCAAGGCGCACGGGCTCATCGGCCTGATGCGGCTGGGGCTGCCGGTTCCGGCGGCCTTCGTCGTCACGACCGAGGGGTGCCGCGCCTATCTCGACTCCGGCGTGTTCCCCATGGGGCTGGACGCCGAAATCGACCTCGCCCTCGCCCGGTTGGAGTCCGTCACCGGCCGGACCTTCGGCGGTCCCGGACACGGGCTGAGGGTGTCGGTGCGCTCCGGGGCGAGCGTGTCCATGCCGGGGATGATGGACACCGTCCTCGGACTGGGCGCGGGTCCCGACCCCGGAGAGGAGCTGCGGGCGGCGATCCGCGCCGTGTTCGACTCCTGGCACACCCCGCGGGCCCGCACCTACCGGACCCTGCAAGGCATCCCGCACGACCTGGGCACCGCCGTCGTCGTGCAGGTCATGGTGGACGGAGACCGGGACGAACACAGCGGGTCGGGGGTGGCGTTCGGGCGCGACCCGAACTCCGGGGAGCCCGGCCCCTACGGCGAGGTGCTGTTCGGGAGTCGAGGGGACGCGGTGGTCTCCGGCGGTTCCCGCACCCGGCCCCTGGGCGAACTGGCCCACCGCGAACCGGGGGTGTGGGCCGACCTGACACGTGCGCTGACGCTCATCGAGAACGACCTGCGCGACGCCTGCTACGTGGAGTTGACCTTCGAGTCCGGCCGGCTGTGGCTGTTGCAGGCCCGGCCGGGCCGGTTCACGGGTGCGGCGGCCGTGCGTGTGGCGGTGGACCTGGTCGACGAGGGGACATCGACCAGGCGGGAGGCGCTGCTCCGCGTGGCGCCCGCGCACCTGGAGCGGGTACGGACCCCGCGCGTGGTGCTCGCACCCGACGTGGAACCGCTCGCCCGTGGAATCGGCGCGGTCCCCGGCGTGGTGACGGGCCGGGCTGCCACCACCTGCGCGGCGGCGGTCCGGATGGCGGCCCAGGGCCCGGTGGTGCTGGCGCGCCCGGAGACCTCGCCCATGGACATGAGCGGGTTGGCCGCGGCGGCCGGTGTGGTCACCGAACGAGGCGGGCCGGCCTCGCACGCGGCGGTCGTGGCGCGTTCCCTGGGCAGACCCGCCGTGGTCGGCGTCGGCGCGCACACGCTCACCGACGGGGACCTCGTCACGGTCGACGGCACCGCCGGCCTGGTGGTCGCGGGCCGCTCCGAGGTGACCGCCCAGGCCGCGATCCCCCATCTGAACAGGTTGTTGGCCTGGGCCGACGAGGTTTCCGGCGCAGGCCCCGACCTGCCCGAGATCGAACGGCTCCGCGCCGCGCACCGGGTTCTGGCTCGCCCCTGACCCGAAACTCTCCCCACACCACTTCGTCCAAAGCATTGACGAAGTGGTGTGGCGCCGGCAACGTACGCAGCACCTGCCAGGGGACGAGTGATCGGAGACCCACCGTGCATGACGACCGGCGGCTGATCGAGGCACGACTGGAACGGGCTCTGCGGGAAAGGGTGTGGCCCGCGGTGCATGGAACATCGGTCCCCTTGGAGGTGGCGCGTTGGGACGCGCCCGGGGAACCGGTGCCGGCGGCGGAGGGGATCGCCGCACCCCACGAACCCGCCGGGGTGGGTGACGCCTGGGGGCCGGCGTGGGGCACCACCTGGTTCCGGGTGCGCGGCCGGGTGCCCACCGAGTGGGCCGGCCGGAGGGTGGAGGCGGTGGTCGACCTCGGGTTCGACGTGGGCATGCCCGGCTTCCAG
>NZ_DYZD01000403.1 GCF_020741345.1 Nocardiopsis listeri | reverse complement strand
TGGTTCCTCGACGCACTTGGTCCGTTCGGCGTCGGAGAGCTCGTTCGCGAACTTCGGGCATCGGGTCCGGAAGCGGCACCCCGAGGGCGGGTTCGCCGGGCTCGGGATGTCGCCCGTGACGATGATCCGTTCCCTGGTCCGCTCCTTGATCGGGTCGGGCAGCGGGATCGCGGAGATCAACGCCTGGGTGTACGGGTGCGCGGGAGAGCTGAACAACTGTTCCGTCGTGGCCGTCTCCACCATCTTGCCGAGGTACATCACGGCCACCCGGTCGGCGATGTGCTTGACCACCGACAGGTCGTGCGAGACGAACAGGTACGACAGCCCCAGCTCGTCCTGGAGGTCCTCCAACAGGTTGATCACACCCGCCTGGATGGACACGTCCAAGGCCGACACCGGCTCGTCCAGGACCAGCACCCGCGGGTTGAGCGACAGGGCACGGGCCACGCCGATGCGCTGTCTTTGACCGCCCGAGAACTCGTGCGGATACCGCGAACCGTGCTCGGGGTTGAGCCCCACCAGTTCCAGGAGCTCCTTGACCCGCCTGCGCGCGTCGCGGTGCCCGTCCCCGTGGATGCGCATCGGTTCGCCGATGATGTCCGAGACGGTCATGCGCGGGTCCAGGGAGGCGAACGGGTCCTGGAAGACCAGCTGCAGGTCCTTGCGGAGCGGACGCATCCGCCGGTCGGAGAGACCGTGCACGGGTCGGCCCATGTACGTCACCTCGCCCGAGGTGAGTCGGATGAGGTTGAGCAGCAGCCGCGCCGTGGTGGACTTGCCACAGCCCGACTCCCCCACCAGTGCGAGGGTCTCCTTCTCCCGCAGGTCCAGCGAGATACCCGAGACCGCCTGTACCTCTCCGACCTTGCGACGCAGGATGCCCTTGGAGCGGATCGGGAAGTGCTTGACCAGGTCGGTGGCGCTGAGCAGCACCTCCGGTTCCGCGGGGGTCCCCGGTTCCGATTCGTCCTCGGTCTCCTCCTGGCGCGCCTCACCGGGCCGGAACAGGTCGGTCGCCTCCACCCCCACCAGCTCGTCGCTGAAGTGGCAGGCCGCCGTGTGCACGGCGGGGTCGCCCGCTTCGGAGGGCTCCCGGCCGGTGTCACCGTTGGTGAGCAGCAGCCGCGGCTCTTCCTGGTGGCACCGCTCCCGCGCCATCGGACAGCGCGGGGCGAACCCGCAGCCCGAGGGCAGGTCCCGTAGGGAGGGCGGGCTTCCGAGGATGGGCGTGAGCCGGTCGGAGCGGTCGCCGTCCAGTCGGGGCAGCGAACCGAGCAGCCCCAACGCGTAGGGCATGCGCGGTCGGTAGAAGACCTCCTCCACCGGGCCCATCTCCACGATGCGACCCGCGTACATCACACCGACCCGGTCGACCTGACCGGCGACGACACCGAGGTCGTGGGTGATGAGCACCAGGGCGGCACCGGTCTCCCGGCGGGCCCGCTGGAGCGCTTCCAGGACCTGTGCCTGGACGGTCACGTCGAGCGCCGTGGTGGGCTCGTCGGCGATGATCACGTCCGGTTCGTTGGCCATGGCGATCGCGATGACCACACGTTGACGCATACCGCCGGAGAGCTCGTGCGGGTACTGCTTGAGCCGCTGCTCGGGCGACGGGATGCCCACGACCTCCAGCAGTTCCAGCGCCCGCTTCATCGCGGCCTGCTTGCTCACCTTCTTGTGCGCGAGCACCGCCTCGGCGATCTGGTAGCCGATCGTGTAGACGGGGTTGAGCGAGGTCAGCGGATCCTGGAAGATCATCGCGATCTTCTGCCCGCGGACCTTGCTGATCGCCTTGTCGTTGAGCCCGACGACCTCCTGGCCGAGGACCCTCGCGGAGCCCTCCACCTGTGCGTTCCTGGGCAGTAGGCCCATGATCGCCATGGAGGTCACGGACTTGCCCGACCCCGACTCCCCCACGATGCCCAGGGCCTCGCCCCGGCGCAGCACGTAGGAGACCTCGCGGACCGCGGGAAGCGGGCCGTCGTCGGAGGGGAAGGTGACGCTCAGGTCGGAGACCTCGAGCACCACGTCGTCACCGGTCTCGGCGGTGGCGTGTTCTTCGTTCATGTACTCAGTCGTCATCGCCGCACCCTGGTCTGTCGTGGGTCGAGGGCGTCCCGGAGGCCGTCACCGATGAAGTTGATCGTCAGACAGATCAGCACCAGCAGCACACCCGGCGGGTAGAACAACCACGGACGCGTGGTCACCGCCGTGCGCGCGCTGCCGATCATCTGGCCGAGCGAGATGTCCGGCAGCTGGATGCCCAGCCCCAGGAAGGACATGCCCGCCTCGGCGAGGATGGCCACGGCCACCAGCAGGGTGGCGGCGACGATGATCGGTCCGGCCGCGTTGGGCAGCAGGTGCCGAACGATGATCCACGGCGCGGAGGCCCCCGATGCCCGGGCCGCCTCCACGAACTCCTGTTCCCGCAGGGACAGCACGACACCGCGGACCACGCGCGCGATGGTCGCCCACGAGAAGATCGCGATGATCATGGCGATGGCGGACCAGGAGGCCCCCGCACCGGTGTTTCCCGCGATCGCAGCGGCGGCGACCAGCAGCGGGACGATGAGGAAGATGTCGACGACGCGCATCATCAACGCGTCGACGCGGCCACCGTAGTACCCGGCCGTGGCGCCCCACATGGAGCCGACGACGGTGGAGACCAGCGAGACGGTGAAGGCGACCTTCAGGGTCTGCTGGGCCCCGCGCATGAGCTGGGCGAGGACGTCGTTCCCGGCCGCGGAGCTTCCCAACGGGTGATCGCCGCCCGGCGGCAGGTTGCTGGGGATCTCCTTGTAGACGGTGTGGTCCCAGATCCAGAAGTAGGGCCCCACGAACGCGAACAGGACGATCAGGACCAGTAGGATCAGGCTGATCATCGCCGGACGGTGCCGCGTGAACCTGATCAGGATCGTCTGCAGCTGGGTCCGGTCGGCACTGTCCTTCTTCTTCGCCCCCTTGCGGGCGCTCCCGAACATGCCGTTCTCACTCATAGCGGATCCTTGGGTCGAGCACGGCGTACAGCAGATCGGCGACGAGGTTGGCCAGGATCACGATGACACCGCTGAGCAACAACCAGCCCATCAGCGCGTAGGAGTCGTTGTTGTCGACCGCCGTGATGAAGAAGTCGCCGAGGCCGCGCCACTGGAAGACCACCTCGGTCAGGATGGCGCCGTCGATCACGCCCGCGACGCTGATGGCGACGACCGTCGTCAGGGGGATCAGCGCGGTACGCAGGGCGTGGCGTCGGATGACCACGTGGTTGCGCAGCCCCTTGGCCCGGGCCAGACGCACGTAGTCGCTGTTCATCACTTCGAGCATGGAGGTGCGCTGGTAGCGACTCCACGAGGCGAAGCTGATCAGCATGAGCACGAGTGTCGGCAGCGCCATGTGGGCGAAGGCGTTGAGGAGCTGGTCGCCCAGCGGTTCGCCCTGGGCCCGGAAGCGTCCGTCACCGATGGTGGCGAATATCTGCTCGCCCACCAGGAGGTTGAACTTGACGCCGGCCGCCTGCATGATGCCCGCGAGCCAGAAGGTCGGCATCGCCAGGGCCAGGAAGCCGACGAAGGTGAGCGTGTAGTCGAGTTTGGAGTACTGGCGCAGGGCGCTGATGACACCGGTGATGATCGCCAGTCCCAACGCGAAGACCATTGCCGCGCCGACCAGACGCAGGGTCGTCCACAGACGCTCGGCGATGGCGGGGCCGATCTCGTACTGCGGCCCCTGGGTGGACGGGCCGAACTCTCCTTGGAGCAGACCGATGTCGCCGTTGCCGCCGACCCCGGTCATCCACAGCCAGTACCGCTCGGGCATGGACCGGTCCAGGTAGAGGCGTTCCTCCGCCTGCTCGATGACCGCTTCGGTGGGTGGTGGCTGCTGCATCCGGAGATCCGCGAGCGGGTCGCCGGAGATGTCGATCATCACGAACGTGAGGATGGATGCGAGGACCAGCACGGGAATCGCGCCCAGGACGCGTCGCATCGTGTAAACGAGCATGGAAGTGATCCTTCAGGGGTGGGCGAGGATCGGCCCGGCCCCGGGAGTGTGCCCCGGAGCCGGGCCTGGGCTCTTACCGCCCTAGTCGGCGATGGTCCATTCACCGATGTTGTAGGTGGCCCGGTAGCTGGACTGGAGGTTGTCCTCGGGGCCCGCGAGGGCGCCCGTGTTCACGAACGAGTAGTACGGCTCGTGCATGATCGGCAGGACGTAGGCCTCCGGCACCAGGATCTCCATGGCCTGGTTCGCGTAGTCGGCGGCGGTGTCGAGGTCGGGGGCGTTGGCCGCCTGCTCGGCGAGCTCGTCGACCTCGTCGTTGCTGTAGCCACCGAAGTTGCTACCGCTGTCGCTGTCCCAGTACTGGCTCGGAGCGGTCACGAAGTAGGGCGTGCCCTGCCATCCGAACTGCGCGATGTCGTAGTCGGCCTCGGCGAGCATGCCGCCAAGGTCGTCGGTCACCTCGATGTTGGTGGTGATGCCGATCTCGGCCAGCTGGGCCTGGATGAGCTGGAGCGAGGTGTTGCGCACGACGGAGTCGGTGCTGCGCAGACGGAAGGGACCGATCTCCT
>NZ_DYZD01000402.1 GCF_020741345.1 Nocardiopsis listeri | reverse complement strand
CCAGGATCTTGGCGTCGCGGTAGAACCGGCCCACGGCGTAGTCGTTCATGAAGCCGTACCCACCGAAGACCTGCGTGGCGTCGCGGGCGTTGTCCATCGCGGCGTTCGACGCGATGAGCTTGGCGATCGCGGCCTCCTTCTTGAACGGCTCTCCGGCGAGCATCCGGGAGGCCGCGTCGTAGTAGGCCAGGCGGGCGGTGTAGGCACGGGCCTCCATCTCGGCGATCTTGAACTGGATCGCCTGGTAGGCCGCGATGCTGTTGCCGAAGGCCTGGCGCTCGTGGGCGTAGCGCACGCTCTCGTCCACGCAGCCCTGGGCCAGACCGACGGAGAGCGCCGCGATGGCGATGCGTCCCTCGTCGAGGATCCGCAGGAACTGGGCGTATCCGCGACCGCGCTCGCCCACGAGGTTGGCCTCGGGCACCCGGCAGTCCTCGAACACCAGCTCATTGGTGTCCGAGGCGTTCCAGCCGACCTTGGAGTACTTCTGTCCCACCGAGAAGCCCGGGGTGCCCTTGGGCACGAGGATGGCGGAGATCTCCGGCCGACCGTCCTCGCGACGGCCGGTCACCGCGGTCACGGTGACCAGCGTGGTGATGTCGGTCCCGGAGTTGGTGATGAACGACTTGGTCCCGTTGATCACCCACTCGCCGTTCTCCAGCCGCGCGGTGGTCTTGGTGGCCCCGGCGTCCGAACCACCGTCGGGTTCGGTCAGCCCGAACGCGCCGAGCGCCTCACCGGAGGTCAGCCTGGGCAGGTAGGTCTTCTTCTGTTCCTCGGTACCGAATCGGAAGATCGGCATCGCGCCCAGCGACACCCCGGCCTCCAGGGTGATCGCCACGGAGGAGTCGACCCGGGCCAGCTCCTCCAGGGCCAGACACAGGGCGAAGTAGTCGCCGCCCATCCCGCCGTGCTCCTCTGGGAACGGCAGCCCGAACAGCCCCATCGCCCCCATCTTGGAGATGAGCTCGTAGGGGAAGGCGTTGCGCTCGTAGAAGTCGCCGATCACCGGCTTGACCTCGGTCTGGGCGAAGGTCTCCACGGCGGCCCGCAGGTCGGCGTGCTCGGTGGACAGTTCGTGGCGCTTCATCGCTGCTCCTCGGTGGAGGTGGAAGGGGTGTCGGCCGGGTTCTCGGCCAGGGCATCGGCCTCGACGGTGACCAGGACGGCGTCCATGGGCACGGAGGAACCGGGACGTACCGCCACGGTGGCGACGGTGCCGTCGATCGGTGAGGGCACGGAGTGCTCCATCTTCATCGCCTCGACCACCACCAGAGTGGTACCGGCGGCGACACGTCGGCCCACCTGGACGGGAACGTCCAGGACGGTGCCGGGCATGGGGCTGCGCACGGTGCCGTCGGCGGTCGCGTCCTCCTCACGCGAGGCCGCGGTGACGGGTTCCTCGTGCACGCTCCAGGCGGCGCCGCCCACGCCCAGCCACCGGTGATCGGTCTCGGGGTCGTCGGCGCGCAGGTAGGTGCGGGTGTGTTCGGGGGCGGTGACGGTGAGCCGGGTACCGTCGGCGGAGCGGCGGGCGCGCAGGGAGATCGGCTCCCGTTCCTCCAGACGTACCCGGTAGCGGCCCGGGTCGCCGTCACGCCGCACCCGGACGATGACGGCGTCGTGTCCGGGAACCCGCAGTCGCCACGGGGCCCAGGCGGGTCCGCCCATCCGCCAGCCGTCCGGAACCGCGAACCGGTCGGCGGTCGGGCCGTTCTCCAGGTCGAGCTGGTGGTCCAGGGCGGCGGCGACGTACACCTGCGGCAGCAGGTCGGGCGCCGGCTCGGGCGGGTCGGAGGCGATGAGGTCGGTGCTCAGGTCGCCCTCGAACACGCGGGGATGACGCAGCAACCGACGCAGATAGGCGGTGTTGGTCACGCAGCCCAGCAGGGTGTAGGAGGCCAGCGCCGCGTCCATCCGGTTCAACGCCCCGGCCCGGTCCGTGCCCCAGGTGATGACCTTGGCGAGCATGGGGTCGAAGTCGGAGGTGACCGCCCCGCCCTCGGCGATCCCCGAGTCCACGCGCACGTGCGGGCCCGCGGGTTCGTCCAGGAGCAGGATCGGTCCGCCCGAGGGCAGGAAGCCCCGATCGGCGTCCTCGGCGTAGATCCTGGACTCCACCGCGTGTCCGACCCAGGAAACGTCCTCCTGGGTGAAGGGCAGCGCCTCCCCGTAGGCCACGTCCACCTGGAGTTCCACCAGGTCCACACCGCGCTCGCCGCGCACCGCCACGACCTCCTCGGTGACGGGGTGCTCCACCTGCAGGCGGGTGTTCATCTCCAGGAAGGAGTACGACAGCTCCCCGCGGGGACCCGTCTCGGCGATGAACTCGACGGTGCCGGCGCCCACGTACCCACAGGAGCGGGCGGCGGCCACGGCGGCCTCGCCCATCGCGGTGCGCTGGGCCTGGGTGAGCAGGGGAGAGGGCGCCTCCTCCACCACCTTCTGGTGCCGACGCTGCAGGCTGCACTCGCGTTCGCCCAGGTGCAGGACGTTGCCGTGGGTGTCGGCCAGTACCTGGACCTCGATGTGACGGGGCTGCTGGACCAGTTGCTCCACCAACAGGGTCGCGTCACCGAAGGAGGCCAGGGCCTCGCGTCGGGCGGCCGCGGCGTCGGCGAGCAGCGTGTCCGGGGCGTGCACGGCCCGCATGCCCTTGCCGCCACCCCCGGCCGAGGGCTTGATCAGCAATGGGTAGCCGGTCTCCTCGGCGGCGCGCAGCAGTTCGTCGTCGCTCAGGGGCTGTCCGGGCTTCTCGGTGAATCCGCCCAGGACGGGCACGCCGGCGGCGGCCACGGTGTCCTTGGCGCGGATCTTGTCGCCCATGGCCTCGATGGCGGAGGCCGGTGGGCCGATGAAGACCAGCCCCGCGTCGGTGCAGGCGCGAGCGAAGTCGGCGTTCTCCGACAGGAAGCCGTAACCGGGGTGCACGCCGGTGGCCCCGCAGTCCAGGGCCAGGGCGACGATCCCGTCGGCGTCCAGGTAGTGCTCCACTCGCAGAGCCACGTCGGCGGCGAGGGTGTGCGGGGCGTCCGCGTCGGCGTCGGTGTACACGGCGGCGGTGCCGACGCCCATCCGGCGCAGGGTGCGCATGACGCGCAGCGCGATCTCGCCCCGGTTGGCGACCAGTACCCGCGAGGGCACTCGGGTCCCCGGGCTGGTTCGTGGTGTCGTGCTCAAGGGTTCCTCACATCCGGAAGACGCCGTAGCCCACCGGTTCCAGGGGCGTGTGGCGGGCGGCGGACAGGGCCATGGCGAGCACGTCGCGGGTGTCGGCGGGGTCGATCACGCCGTCGTCCCACAACCGTGCGGTGGAGTAGTAGGGGCTGCCCTGCTCCTCGTACTGGTCACGGATGGGGGCCTTGAAGGCCTCCTCGTCCTCGGCCGACCACACCTCGCCTCGCCCCTCCTTCTGGTCGCGGCGCACCGTGGACAGCACGGAGGCGGCCTGTTCTCCGCCCATGACGGAGATGCGGGCGTTGGGCCACATCCACAGGAACCTGGGGGAGTAGGCGCGGCCGCACATCGAGTAGTTGCCGGCGCCGAACGAGCCACCGATCACCACGGTGAACTTGGGGACCCGGGCGCAGGCCACGGCGGTGACCATCTTGGCGCCGTGCTTGGCGATGCCGCCGGCCTCGTAGTCACGGCCGACCATGAACCCGGAGATGTTCTGCAGGAACACCAGCGGGATGGAGCGGCGGTCGCACAGTTCGATGAAGTGGGCGCCCTTGAGCGCGGACTCGGCGAACAGGATGCCGTTGTTGGCGACGATGCCCACCGGGTGACCGTTGATGTGTGCGAACCCGGTGACCAGGGTGGTGCCGTACTCGGACTTGAACTCGGTGAACTCGCTTCCGTCGACGACACGGCCGATGACCTCGCGCACGTCGTAGGGGGTGCGGGTGTCGGCGGGCACCACCCCGTACAGCTCCTCGGGGTCCAGCCTCGGTGGACGCGGGGTGCGGGTCTGCCAGGCCGGCGGGTCGAGTGGGCCGAGGGTGTCGGCGATCCGGCGCACCTTGCCCAGGGCGTCGGCGTCGTCGTCCGCGAGGTGGTCGGTGACGCCGGAGACCCGCGAGTGCAGGTCGCCGCCGCCCAGTTCCTCGGCGGTGACGACCTCGCCGGTGGCGGCCTTCACCAGGGGAGGGCCGCCCAGGAAGATGGTGCCCTGTTCGCGGACGATGACGGCCTCGTCGCTCATGGCGGGAACGTAGGCGCCACCGGCGGTGCACGAGCCCAGGACGGCGGCGATCTGCGGGATGCCCTGCCCGGACATGGTGGCCTGGTTGTAGAAGATGCGGCCGAAGTGCTCCCGGTCGGGGAAGACGTCGTCCTGCATGGGCAGGAACGCTCCGCCGGAATCGGCCAGGTAGACGCACGGAAGCCGGTTGTGCAGCGCCACCTCCTGGGCGCGCAGGTGCTTTTTGACCGTCATCGGGTAGTAACTGCCGCCCTTGACGGTGGCGTCGTTGGCGACCACCACCATGGGGCGGCCGGCCACGCGTCCGATCCCGGCGATCATCCCGGCGCCCGGTGCGTCCTGACCGTCCTCGCCGTAGAGACCGTAGGCGGCCAGTGGGGCGATCTCCAGGAACGGGGAGCCGGGATCCAGGAGTAGGTCGACGCGGTCGCGGGGGAGGAGCTTGCCGCGTTCGACGTGACGCGCGCGGGTCTTCTCCGGGCCGCCGAGGGCCGCGGTGGCGATCCGCTCCCGCAGCTCCGACGCGAGGGCGCGGTTCGCGGCGTCGTTGGCGGCGAACGCGGGCCCGGCGGTGTCCACCGCCGAACCGAGCACAGGTGCCCTGCTCATGTTGTCCTCTCGTGGAGGGATGTTAATGCTCACTAACAACGGTGATGTTAGTAACTACTAACATGGGTGTCCAGGGTGAGAGCGGTTCAGGAGGGCGGGCGGATGGTGTCGAGGGCGACGGGCCCCAGAACGGGCGGGCGGAGGGCGGCGATCCTGGGCGCGGCGGCCCGGCTCTTCGCGGCGCACGGCTACCGGGGTGTGACCATCGACGACCTCGGGCGGGCGGTGGGCACCACCGGCCCCGCGCTCTACCGGCACTTCCCGGGCAAGGAGGCCCTGCTCGGCGCGGTCCTGGTGGACATCAGTGAACGTCTGGCCGAACGCGGCCGAGCCCTGGTGTCCGGGGCCGACGACCCGCGCGAGGCCCTCACCGCCCTACTGCGCGGACACATCGCCTTCGCGCTCGACGAACCCGACCTCATCACCGTGCACGATCGTGAACTCGGCAACCTCACCGCCGAAGACCGGCGTGCCGTCCGCCGACTCCAACGCGGCTACGTGGAGGAATGGGTCGGTGTTCTGGCCCGGTTGCGCCCCGATACTCCTCCGGTCGCCCTTCGCGCCTCGGTGCACGCCGCGTTCGGCCTGCTCAACTCCACCCCGCACAGTCGTGGCCCGCTCTCGCGCGAGGCCATGGCCGACCTGCTCCTGCGCATGGGCACCGCCGCCCTGCTCGCCGACGTCCCCTGAAC
>NZ_DYZD01000401.1 GCF_020741345.1 Nocardiopsis listeri | reverse complement strand
TGCTCCGGACAGAGGAAAACTACCAAGGGTGATCATGTTCGTGCGGTGGGTTCGCGAAAAGGTCGCCTCGGTGACGGCCGGGACCGAACGGCCCCTCAGCCATCGCGGCCGGCCGAGTACACGCTCAAGTGCGTGTGGGCCAGCGCGAACAGCGGAGTGGGCGCACCCAGTTCCCGACCCCGACTCAGCAGGTCGCCGACGATGTGGTCGCCCTCCACCGGGTTGCCATGGGTCAGGTCCCAGTACATGGACGTGGACGTTTCGCGTTCGGTGTCGCCGATGGTCTTCTCGGCGAAGGTCCGGATGTGCTCACTCGGTGGGAACCCGGCGGCGGTGGCCACCGCCATCGCCTCGGCGAGCATCGCGGCGCTGAACTCCGATCCGCCCGGGGCCCGGTTGACCCGACCGATGGGGGCGCGCATCAGACAGGTGGCGGCGCCCAGAGCGGCCAGGAACACCCACTTGTCCCACATCCGCTGACGGACGTCCTCGGCGGCCCGAGCGGTGAAACCGGCTCCGTCCAAGGCCTTGTGCACCTGGTCGAGTTCCACCACGGGGCTCGGCCCCAGCGGCCCGTAGATCAGCTCGCCCATCTTGCCGACCTCGACGATCTCCCCGGCCTCGCCCAGCCGGGTCATCACCATGCTCACCCCGCCGTAGACGCGATCCTGACCGAAGCGTTCGGTGAGCACGTCCAGGTGCCGCATGCCGTTGAGGAAGGGCACCACGACCGTCCGCGGCCCCACCGCCCCGGCCAGGTCGGCCACGGCGCCCTCCAACCCGTAGGACTTCACCGCCAGCAGGATCACGTCGTACTCGGGGGTGAGCTCGCTCGTGGTGACGGCGCGCACGGGCACGCTCTCGGTTTCACCCTCCACCGTGCGCAGGACCAGCCCACGGTCGCGAAGCAGCGCGGCGCGGGCCGGTCGCACCAGGAAGTCGACGTCCCGACCGGCCTTGACCAGCCGAGCACCGAAGTACCCGCCTACCGCCCCGGCGCCCACCACAAGAATCCTCATGCCGCTCCCACTCCGTCGAACTCGCTGAACCAGGCAAAACGTATGACGATGGGACACCCCGCCGCAAGGGCGATCCGACCACTCGGTCAGCCCACCCCGAGGTGGTCGGCCAGATCATCCAGACCCCCGGCGTACAGGTCGAATCGTTCCGCCAGGTGGGCGGGGCGCCCACCGGCCGGGCGACGTACGCCGTCCGCATCCCCGACCTCTGGGCCCCGCGCAGGTCCCGGTCGTGCGCGGCCACCATGAGCAGTCCCTCGGCCGGTCGCCCCGGATCCCGCCCTCCGCCGTCTGCTCACCCCGTCGCAAGAGCGGATGTTCCGCCTGAGGGCGGACCCCCCGCCCAGGTGCGCCGGGCCCGCTCCGAGGCCGGAGCATCCTGCCACGTGGACCCTTGCGGACGCGGGTGGAGGGACAACAGGATGGGATCCGTGCCGACGGCCCCGACCTTCGGGCCGTGACCTTGGAAAGGGCAGGTGCCATGACCACTTCGACCACCTCCAGCCGCGTGGACGACATCCTCCACCGCAGCGCGGTGAGATCCCCCGATCGCACCGCCCTGGTCTTCGAGGACCGCACCTGGACCTATGCCGAACTCGACGACGCGGTGACCCGCGCCGCCGCCCGCCTCCTGGGCCTGGGCGCCGCCAAGGGCGACCGGATCGCCGCTTATGGGCGTAACTCCGACGCCTACCTCATCGGCTACCTGGCCTGCGCCCGCGCCGGGTTGGTGCACGTTCCCATCAACTTCGCCCTTCAGGGTGAGGAACTGGCCTACCTGCTCGAACAGTCCGGCAGCAGCATGGTGATGACCGACCCGGCGCTGCGCTCCGCGGTGGACGGTCTGCGTTCGCGCACCGGGATCGAACAGGTGTTGGAGCTGCGCGGTGGTGCCGGCTCGCTGTTGGCCGACGCCGCCGAGGGGCCGGTTCCGGTGTTGGACGTGGAGGTCGTCGACACCGACCTGGTGCAGTTGCTCTACACCTCCGGGACCACCTCGCGGCCCAAGGGCGCCATGATGACGCACCGTGCCCTGGTCCACGAGTACCTGTCGTGCCTGGTGGGCCTGGACCTGAACGCCGACGACGACCCACTGCATGCGATGCCGCTGTACCACAGCGCCCAGATGCACGTCTTCCTCATGCCCTGGCTGGCGCTGGGCGCCACCAACACCCTCGTGGAGACGCCCGATCCCACCGACCTGCTGCGCCGGATCGAGACCGACCGCCACGGCGCGTTCTTCGCCGCACCCACCCTGTGGGTGGCCCTGGCCAACCACCCCGAGTTCATCGACCGCGACCTGTCCAGTTTGCGCAAGGCCTACTACGGAGCCTCGATCATGCCCGGGCCGGTCCTGGAGAGACTCCGGACGACCCTTCCCGACCTGGGGTTCTACAACTGCTTCGGGCAGAGCGAGATCGGCCCGCTGGCCACCGTGCTGCGCCCCGAGGAACACACCGACCGCCCGGCCTCCGCCGGACGATCGGTCCTGTTCGTGGAACTCCGGGTGGTCGACGGCGAGGGCGACGACGTCGCCCCGGGGGAGCCGGGCGAACTGGTCTTCCGCTCCCCGCAGCTGTGCCGGGGATACTGGGACAAGCCGGAGGAGACCGCCGAGGCGTTCCGGGACGGCTGGTTCCACTCCGGGGACCTGGTGCGCGTCGACGCCGAGGGCTACATCGAGATCGTGGATCGGATCAAGGACGTCATCAACACCGGCGGCGTGATGGTGGCCTCCCGGGAGATCGAGGACGTGCTCTTCGCCCACGACCAGGTGGTCGAGGCCGCGGTGGTCGGGATGCCCGACGAGAAGTGGATCGAGGCGGTGACCGCCTTCGTGGTGCCCGCGCCGGGTGCCGACACCGACAAGCTTCCCGAGGTGCTCGTCGAGCACGTCCGGGAGCGGCTGGCCCCGTTCAAGGTGCCCAAGGCGGTGCGGGTGGTGACGGAGCTGCCCCGCAACGCCTCGGGCAAGATCCTCAAGCGTGAACTGCGCGACTGAACCCTCGGTCCTGGTCCGCCGTCGTGGGGACGTCGGCGCCGAAGGAGACGTCGACTCCGTGCAGCACGGTGGCGGTGGCGGTCAGCGCCAGGCGCACGCCCACCCCGGCCCAGGTCCCGCCGGTGGTCGCGCGCGACAGTCCGGCGAGGACACCGAGGAGGACGAGGTCGAGGAGCGCGTCGGTGGATCCCACGACCAGGGACACCGCGCCCGCGAACAGCGCGCTCTGGACGAGGATCACGGTGACCCGGGAGAGGCGGAACCCGAGCAGGTGCTGGACGTGGCCGCGAAAGACCAGCGCCTCGGGCGGGATCTGCGCGAACACCATCAGCGGGGTCGAGGGTGGCGTTGTCGGTGATCAGCGCGGCGCCCACGACGAGGGCCGACGCGGGGATGTTCAGGCCGATCGAGGACAGGGTGCGCCCGCCGGTGCGGCACAGAACCCACACCAACGGCAGGACCACCAGGGCGAAGGCGGTCGAACGAATCGCCGTCCCCAGGGGGCCGTCGGGTTCGGTGGAGAACAGGTCGATGAGCGCGTACGCGGCCACGCCGGCCAGGGTGAACACGACGACCGGTGACCCGATCCGGATCAGGTCCTCGTGTGGACGGGGGTTTCCGGTGGGGGCATGAGTGCTCCAATGAACTCCGTACGCTGTTCGATTGATTTAGAACGGCGTACGGAGTTTTGGCGAAGTGGTTCGGTGAAGGGGAAGGCGAATGACCACCGCACGAAAGGGCATCGAGGCCACGCTGGACCTGTTGTGGACCGGTCTCGGTCGACCCGGGCGCGGCCCCCGCCACCGGCTCACCGTCCAGCGTGTGGTGGAGGCGGCCATGAACGTCGTCGAGTCCGAGGGCGTCGAGGTGTTGTCGATGCGCAAGGTCGCCGCCCCCGCACGCCCGCCCGGGAACCTGGCGGGAGAAGGTCGAGGCCTGGGCCCGTGAGGATCTGGCCTCCTTCCGTGAGCACCCTTGGCTGATCGAGATCACCTCCGGCCCGTTCGTCGGCCCCCACGCCTTCGCGTGGACCGACTCGGCCATCCGCGTGTTCGAAGGCACCGGGCTCGGCGCGGAGGAGGCGCTCGCCGTGGTGGAGGCCGTCGATGGGCTCGTCCGGGGACACGTCGCCAAGGTGATCGCGGCCGACCGCGCCCAAGTCCGGGTCGATCCCGAAGGGCGCTCCTTCGCCGCCGTCCAGGAGGGCTGCCTTGCCACACGCCGGATCGAGGCCGGTCGTTTCGAGGCCATCGAGCGCCTCCAGGCACCCTTCGGGCCCGTGGAGGTCTTCGAACGGGCCCTGACCTGGTTGCTGGACGGAGTGGAGCAACGCATGGCCGAGCGCGTCGTCGAGCGCCGATCCGAGGTCGACACCCCTTGACGTGCGGATCGTTTCGACGAGGGGTGCGGATGTGACTTGACGCACCAACAGACTAAGTGATTTAGTCACTATATGAACAAGAACGCGCCCTCCCTGTCCGAGCGGCTCGCCGACGACATCGTGGAGATCATCCGCCAGGAGAGCCTGGCGCCCGGGGACCTCATGGCCTCCTCCCGCGAACTCGCCCAGCGATTCGACGTCACCACCCCGACCGTGCGCGAGGCGCTGCGCCGGCTGGAGGCCACCGGCGTCGTGGAGTTCCGACACGGGTCGGGCACCTACGTGGGCGCCGGGTTCAGCCGGACCCTCCTGGTCAACCCGCACCTGCCCAGGGAGAGCCGGGACTCGGTCCTGGAACTGGCCGAGGCCCGGCTGGTCCTGGAGCCGCCGATCGTGGCCACGGCCGCACGCGTGCGCGACGACGAGTGGCTGGCCCAGATCGAACGCTCCACCGTCAACGCCCTGCACCCGCCCCGCTTCGACGACGAGGCGCCCGTGCACTTCCACGTCGCGCTCGCAGCGGCCACCGGCAACACCCTGCTGCGGGAGACCGTCGAGGCGCTGCTCTTCGTGCGTTCACGCGAGCAGGTCGAGATCAGGCACCGCTACCACGACCGCGAACGCGACCACGCGGAACACATGGAGATCTACACCGCGGTCAAGGACCGTGACGCCGAGGCCGCCGAACGCCTCACCCGTGAGCACCTGACATCGATCAGGGACGCCGTGGCGGCCGCTTCGCGCGAGGCGGCGGACCGATGAGCACCCCCGAACCCCGCACGCCGCGCCCGCACCACCTCGCCGACATGACCACCGAGCAGGCGGCCGAGGCCGTCACCGAGAGCCCGGTCGTCATCCTCGCGGCCGGAGCCTTCGAGCAACACGGTCCCGCGATGCCCTTGGCCACCGACCTGGTCAGGGCCGAGGCGGTGGCCGATCGCGTGGCCGAACGCCTCTCCGGGCGGGCCGTGATCGGTCCCGGCCTGCCGGTGGGCGTCTCGCCCCACCACGTCGCCTTCGCCGGCACGCTCACACTGTCCGTCGACACCTTCCGCACGGTGCTGCGCGAGTACCTGGACGGGTTGTACACGCACGGATGGCGCAAGGTCCTGGTCATCACGGGTCACGGCGGTAACAACGCGGCCCTCACCACCCTGGCCCAGGACCTGCTGGCGGACCTGCCCGACCTCCAGTTCGCGTGGTCGCCCCTGACCTCCGTCGCCGCCGACGTCGTGGCCCGTATGCCCAAGAGCGAGGTCCACGGCCACTGCGGTGAGGCCGAGACCGCGCAGATGCTCCACCTGGCACCCGGCCTGGTCCACACCGACCGCTTCGCCCCCGGTACCAGGAACCTGTCCGAGCTCGACGCCCTGCCCCGACTCGCACGCCGTCCCGGACCCCCCACCATCCAGGTGCGCTACGACCGACTCAGCGCCAACGGCGTCCTGGGCGACCCGGCCCGGGCCACCGCCGAGGACGGCGCGGCCATCGTCGACCGCGTCGTCGCCGAGATCACCGACTTCGTCGAGGAGTGGCTCAAGGCCTGACCCGGCCCTTGAGCGGGTCGGTCCGCCACACCGAGGCGGACCGACCCCTCCCAAGCCAACCGAGCCCCGCAGAGGCTCCACCCACCGGACCCGCCACCGCCGCGAGCCCGGTACCGACCGAATCCGCAGACCCCCGGTCGCGTCCGCGATGGCCGAGGGTCCGTCAGCCGTACCCGAAAACGCCCCCGAGGCGTCCGCACCCGACGGAAGAGGACACCATGAGTCGCCCGCACCGACGACCCCTCGCCCGCCTGACGATCGCGCTCTCCCTGCCGGTCCTGATCCTGTCGAGCACCTCCACCGCCATGGCCGCCGACCCCCCGGCTCCCGACGACATCGCCCCGCACCGCTCCGAGGGTTGCGCCGCCCCACCGCCCCAAGATCCCGGACAGAGTGTCCAACACCCCCTGACCAGTGGTGGGCTGGACCGCTCCTACCGGCTCCACCTGCCCGACGACTACGACGAACACCGTGCCTGGCCCGTCGTCCTCGCCTACCACGGACGGGGCAACACCGGCGCCGGCACCGAGGAGTTCTCCGGACTCTCCGAACTGCCCGCCGTCGTCGTCTACCCCGAAGGGGTGATCGGCCAGGGCGACGACGACCGACAGGCCTGGCAGGGCGCCCCCTACTCCGCGCCCGGTGTGGACGACGTCGCCTTCACCCACGACCTCCTCGACACCGTCGAGTCCGATCTGTGCGTGGACCGCGCACGCGTCTACGCCACCGGCAAGTCCAACGGCGGAGGCTTCACCGCGATCCTGGCCTGCGCCGCCGCCGAACGCGTCACCGCGATCGCTCCGGTCGCCCCCGCGCTCTACCCCCACGACCTGGACTGCGACCCCG
>NZ_DYZD01000400.1 GCF_020741345.1 Nocardiopsis listeri | reverse complement strand
GGACAGCGAGTCCGTCGATCGACTGGCCGCACGGGTCCTGGAGTCCGCGCTGGAATGGCTCCGGGCCGGCGGGGCCCCACCCCCGGGGACCCGTCTTCTCGACGACGAGCTCACCGAGGACGGAGTGCGCTCCAACCTGGAACGTCGCTACCGGTCCTTGGCCCAACGGGCCGGTCGCCTCCTGGAGCGTTACGCGCTCATCGACAAGGCGAACTCCCTACGTCCCGTGACACTGCTGTGAGGATCGAAGGAACGGCGATGACGATGGTCCGGACCTGCCCCACCTGCGCCGAAACGGTGTCGATGAGCGACGCCTTCTGCGAGGGCTGCGGCCGGAACCTGCCCGTGGAGGCGCACGCCCCCGTGCCGAACCCGGAGGCCGCGGCTCCCGACTCGGTGCCGACCGCGCCCCAGGAGAGCATGGCCGGTGTCGGCTCGAACACCGAGGCCGACGACGTCGGCACGAGGCCCGAGGGGCCCGGAAGGCCCGAGCTGGACGGCGTCGACGCGCAGGTCACGCAACCCATCCGCCGCGAAGCGACGCTGCCGCGGACGGATCCGGTACCGGTGTCGCCGAACGTGGCCCCAGAGTGGCGGCCCCCCGTCACCGGCGAAGATCCGGCCGTGGCCGCCGATCCCGACCTGTGCGTGTGGTGCCCCGGGCGGGTGGCGGACGGCTACTGCGAGAAGTGCGGTTTCCTCCAGCCCACCGGTCGCGACCACGTCGAGGTGCGCGCCGGGACGGCCTTCGGGGTCAGTGACCGCGGGCTGCGGCACAAGCGCAACGAGGACGCCATGGCCGTCCGGGTGATCGG
The DNA here is from genome assembly GCF_020741345.1 of Nocardiopsis listeri. Classification (GTDB taxonomy): domain Bacteria; phylum Actinomycetota; class Actinomycetes; order Streptosporangiales; family Streptosporangiaceae; genus Nocardiopsis; species Nocardiopsis listeri_A. Next base: position 9,910 of record NZ_DYZD01000400.1, on the reverse strand, counting down.
GGACGACGCTCCGCACGCGGCGGGCGCGGTCGTCGCGGTGGTCTGTGACGGGGTGTCCAGCTCGCCCCGTTCGGACGAGGCCTCCAGGGTCACCGCCGAGACGGGCGCGACCGTGCTCGCCGAACGTCTGCGCCGGGGAGCCGACCCACGCGAGGCCACCGGCGTGGCGATGACCCAGGCCGCCCGGGCCGTCGCGGCCATCGCCGAATCACCCGAATCCGCGCCCGCCTGCACCTTCGTGTCGGCCGTGACCTGCCCGAAGACGGGGGCGGTGACCGTCGGTTGGGTCGGCGACAGCCGTGCCTACTGGCTTTCGGGTGGTCCCACCTCCAGCGCCTCCACCCTGCTCACCAGGGATGACTCCTGGAGCGAGGCGATGGTGCAGATGGGCGCCCTGACCCGGGAGGAGGCCATGCGCTCGGCCAACGCCCACGCGCTCATCGCCTGGATGGGCGCGGACTCCGGCGAGATCGACGCGCACATCTCCACCGTGACCCCGACCGGACCCGGCGCCGTCGTGCTGTGCAGCGACGGCCTGTGGAACTACTACCCGGAGGCCGAGGCCCTGGCCGAAGCCGTACCGGACACCGGCACCGCGCCCCTGGAGGCCGCCAGAACCTACGTCGGGCTGGCGCTGAGAGCCGGCGGCAAGGACAACATCACCGTCGTCGTCATACCCGTACCCACAGGGGGTCGCCGTGCCGAACACGTCTGACCGGGCCGGGGGCCCCGAGTTCCGGGTCCAGGTGGACCAGAACCCCTACCTGCCGTTGGGCGGTACGGAGGTGCACGCCGTGGTGAGCGTGACCTCCAACAGCCCAGTTCTGGTGGGGACCTCGGTGCGCGCCTCGGAGGTGATCATCATCGACACCTCCGGCTCCATGTACGGCGAGAAGATCAACGCGGCCAAGCAGGCGGCCCGAGCGGCGATCGAGACCCTGCGCGACGGTGTCCGCTTCGCGGTCGTCGCCGGTCACCGTGAGGCCGAGATGATCTACCCCACCGCCGACCGGTTGGCCGAGGTGAACGACGAGACCCGTGCGGAGGCCCTGGAGGCCGTGGGCCGGTTGCGCGCCGACGGTGGCACCCGGATGGGTTCCTGGCTGCTCAAGGCCGCGGAGCTGTTCGATTCCGGTGGTGAGGGCATCAAGCACGCCATCCTGCTCACCGACGGTCAGAACAACGAGATGTCCGATGTCTTCGAGGGGGTGCTCCGGCGGCTCGCGGGCAGGTTCGTCTGCGACTGCCGCGGGGTCGGCACCGACTGGAAGGTCGAGGAGCTGCGCCGCATCGACGCGGCGCTCCTGGGCGGCGGCCCCGGCATCATCGCCGACCCCGCAGACATGACCGCCGACTTCCGGGCGATGGCCCAGGCGTCCATGGGCAAGACCATCGCCGATGTGGCGCTGCGCCTGTGGGCTCCGCAGAACTCCGTGGTGCGTTTCGTCAAACAGGTCGCGCCCACGGTCCAGGACCTCACCGACCGCGCCGTCCAACGGGTACAGCAGGCCAACGACTACCCGACCGGGTCCTGGGGCACCGAGAGCCGCGACTACCACGTGTGCGTCGAGGTACCCGCGAGCGACCCCGGACGGCAACTGCGCGCCGGATGGGTGCGCGTGGTGATGCCCGGCCGTACCCCGGACCGGGACGAGGTCCTGGCATCGGGGAACATCCTCGCCGAGTGGACACCGGACGAGGCCAGGGCCACCGAGATCAACCCCCGGGTGGCCCACTACACGGGTCAGGTGGAACTGGCCCGGGCGATTCAGGACGGGCTCACGGCCCGTCGCGAGGGAGACGAGGCCACCGCCACCACACGGTTGGGGCGGGCCGTCGTGCTCGCACACGAGTCGGGCGACGAGGAGACGGCGAGGTTGCTCGACCGGGTCGTCGACGTGATCGACCCGGTCACCGGAACCGTCCGGCTCAAGCCCAGCGTCGACAAGGTCGACGAGATGACCCTCGACACCAACTCGACCCGGACCGTACGGACCCGACCCCGCCAGCACGGGCCGGGAACCGGCGGTGCCCCCGGACCCGGGTAGGAGGGACCCCATGCCGAGTTGCCCTACAGGGCACCACTCCACGGCCGACGACTTCTGCGACATCTGTGGGCTGCGCCTGCAGGCACAGTCCGCCCCACCGGTCGCTTCCGGACAGCGTCGACCGGAACCGCCCCGACCCCCCGGACCGAACCCGCCACCGCCCGGACCCGTACCGGCGCAGCGCGGTGGCCCCTGTCCCGAGTGCGGCACGTCCCGGGCCGGCCGTTTCTGCGAGGAGTGCGGCTACGACTTCGCGTCCCAGTCCGGCAGCCACCAACGCAGGATGTCGGACCCCGGGAGCGCTCCGACGGGGGTGCGCTGGCGGGCGATCGTGGCCGCCGACCCCGCCTACTACCAGTACATGGTCGACCAGGGGATGCTCGATCCCGACCGGATCGACTTCCCCATCGGCCAAAGGCAACGCAGGGTGTCCCTCAAGGGCGATCGCGTGCACATCGGTCGGGGGAGCCGCTCGCGCGGGTTCTTCCCCGAGATCGACCTGGGCGGGCCCGGGGGAGACCCCGCCATCTCCCACGTCCACGCCATTCTGTTGGCCCGCCCCGGTGACACCTGGTCGCTGGTGGACCCGGGCTCGACCAACGGGACCACGATCAACGGGACCGCCGACCCCATAGCGCACAACGTGGAGGTCCCCCTGAACGACAGCGACCGGATCTACGTCGGCGCATGGACCTCCATCCTCCTCCAGAAGGGGTGAACCCCGTTGATGCCCCCGAACCCCGAACAGGTGGCGGGACGACCCGAGCCGGGCGCTCCCTCACCGCCGCCGGGACCACCGCCACAGGCCCCCGGTGGTCCGGTGCCAGGTGCGCCGCTCCCCAACGGAACGGTGGTCGCTTCGCCGTCAGGACGAAAGAGCCCCCCGCCACGGTCTCCTTCCTGGGCACCGAGGCTCCGAGCGACCCTGGGCACCACCCCGGCCCGGGTGTGGATGCTGTCCCTGCTGTGCGTGGCGACCATCGTGGGCCTGTTCGGGTCCGCGACGGTCACCCTCGGCCAGGCCCGGGACGGACTCGACGTCCTGGGCCGGGACGCAGGCCCGCAGGCCATGGCCACCACCGAGCTGTACCTGGCCCTGGCCGACATGGACGCCCGTGTGGCCGACGTCCTCCTGATGGGTACCGACCACGACCTCGGATCGGGACGTGAGGAGGCCGAGAACGGATACGAGACCAGCCGGGCCCAGGCCAACCAGGCACTGCTCCACGCGGCCTCGTTGACCGGGTCGAGCGAGCCGACCGAGGGCGAAACGGTCGAGGAGCACAACGTCCAGGCGGTCCTGGACGGGGTGGGCGCCTACGAACAGTTGGCCGCGGAGGCCCGGCTGCTCAACGACGAGGCCGGAGCCCCGCCGGGGGAGGTCGACCCCGAGGCCCTGCGAAGCTACCGGCGGGCCACACGGTTGATGCACACCGAACTTCTGCCCAAGGCGTTCAACCTGGGGCTGGACTCGTCGGCGATCGTGCGCACCAACCACGAGGAGGGGCGGTCCTCGGTCGCGCTGGGCCTGGTGTGGGTCGGTGGGGTCGGAGTGGCCACCTTGGCCTCCCTCATCGCCCTCCAGTTGTACCTGCGGGTGCGGTTCCGTCGTCGGTTCAACGCCCCGCTCCTGGCCGCGACCGTCGGGACCGTGGTCCTGACGGTCGGGGTCACGCTCGCGCTCAACAGCAGCGGCGGCCACCAGAGCGATGCCAAGGACGAGGGGCTGGACGCCGCGATGGCGCTGGCGCGCGCGGGTGCCATCACCACGGACATGCAGGCCGACCAGAGCCGTTACCTGATCGACGGCGAGTTCGCCGACAACTACCAGCAGGTCTACCTGGAGCGGTCCCAACAGGTGCTGTTCCGTCCGGCGAGCAACCTGGAGGACTACTACGCGCGGATCGCCGAGGTCCCCGAGGCGTTCCCGAACCTGCCCGGAACGGACGGATCCGATCCCGATGACCCCGGAACGTTGGGTTATCTGGGGCAGAGCGCCCAGGACGCGTTGCTGCCAGGGCACGGGGACGCGCTCGCCGAGGTGCTGGCGGCCTACAACGACCTGCAGGTCGAGGACCAGAGCCTGCGCGCCGCCGCGCGGGAGGGCGACCTGGAGACCGCGATCGACGTCCGGATGGGGGTCTCCCACACAGAGAACGGGGTCTTCCCCGCCTACACGGACGCCCTGGACGGGCTGATCGACCTGCACGAGGAGGAGTTCACCGCCGGCATCGACCGGGGCAACGCGGCGCTCGCGCCGTGGACCTGGGGCCTTCCGATCGGTGCGCTGATCCTCCTGATCCTGGTGGTGATCGGGGTCCGCCCCCGGCTCGCCGAGTACCGCTGACGGGCTGATCGAGATGAACAGTCGGATCGAGGGGAACACGCACATGTGGTTCGGACGCCGTCGCGCGTGGTCCATGGCGGCCCTGGCCGCCTCGGTGACGCTGGTGTCGCCCGCCTGCTCGGCGGGGGGCCAGGAGTCCCTGGTGGGCGAGGAGTCGTTGACCATCGGAGTCAAGGCCGACCAGCCCGGGTTGGGCCTGGACGTGGAAGGGGAACTCGTCGGGTTCGACGTGGACATGGCCCACGAGATCGCCGAACGGCTGGGTGCCACCGACGTGGAGCTGGTCGGGGTCACCTCGGCCGAACGCGAGGACAAGCTGATCAGTGGCGAGGTGGACATGGTCGTGGCGACCTACTCCATCACCCCGGCCCGCAAGACCGAGGTGATCTTCGGCGGCCCGTACTACGTGGCCAAGCAGGACATCCTGGTGCGCTCCGACGAGAACGACGTGGCCGGGGTCCGCGACCTGGAGGGGCGCAGCGTCTGCCAGGGCGAGGGTTCCAACTCGGCGCTCCGGATCACCGAAGGGCTCGGGATCGACGTGTCCGAACTACAGGAGGCGGAGAGCTACAGCGCCTGCGTCGAGCGGCTCGCCGCGGGGGAGGTGGACGCGGTGTCCACCGACAATTTGATTCTCGCCGGCTTCCTCGCCGAGGACCCGGAAGGGTTCCGGTTGGTCAACAATCCCTTCACCGACGAGAAGTACGGGGTCGGGTTGCCCTATGGCGACGTGGCCGCCTGCGAGGCCGTGAACAAGGCGGTCGGCGAGATGTACCAGGACGGGACGGCGTCCGAACTGCTCGACGAGTGGTTCGGTGAGACCGGCCTCGAAGTGGTCCGCAGCGTGCCCCAATTCGAGGGGTGTGACTAAGGCGCCCCGGGCCGGGAACGGCATCCGGGGAACATCGGTCGACGGGGGTCTACCGGGGTGGCTCGAATGGGCCATATGGCAGATACTGAACCTTATGTAGCGAATTGGGGGACAGAGGAGGAGTTGTCCGTTGACCATCGTCGAGTTCCTGAAGGAACGTCTCGATGAGGACGAACGCGCGTCCAAAGCCGTGCCCGTGGGTTCGCGAGGCCGGGAGAGAGCCCTGGCCGAAGTCGCGGCCAAACGCAAGATCCTCCAGGGCTACACCGAGGCGCACACCGCGAGCATGCGCATCCTGGACGACTCCGGAACGGCCGTGAAGGTCAAGGGTGACCCCTGGTCGGAACTGCTGGCCTGGCGGCTCGCGGTGAAGTACCTCGCCGCCGTCTACCGAGGCCACCCCTTGTACGACCCCACCTGGGAGGATTAGGGGCGGGCGTCAACCCCTCCGTACCGCGTCCAGGCGCGGGATCTGTTCGACGGCCCACGGACTGATAGCCCAAGGGGCGTCTTCGGCGAGGGAGACCACGCCCTCCCAACCCGCCCACGCGTATTCGGCCACCTCGTCGGGGTTCGGATCGGGTTCGTCCTCGGTACGAGCCCAGAACACCGGGCAGAACTCGTTCTCCACGATGCCCTCGGCCGAGATCGCCCGGTACCGGAAGTCCGGCAGGGCGTCGGTGATCTCGGTCAACTCGATCCCCAGTTCCTGACGCGCCCTGCGGCGGATCGCGTCCGGAATCGACTCCCCCGGGGCCGGGTGGCCACAGCAGCTGTTGGTCCACACCCCCGGCCAGGTGGTCTTGCCCAGCGCGCGACGGGTGAACAGCACCCGGCCGTCAGGGCCGAAGATGTAGCTGGAGAAGGCCAGGTGCAGCGGGGTGTCCTCGGTGTGCACGACGGCCTTGTCCGCCGAACCGGTGGGACGGTGCTCCTCATCCAGCAGCACCACGAATTCGCGCTCTGCCGTACTCGGTCCGGAACCGGGCCGGGACATGCTGCCTCCCTCGTTGGCGGACACCTCTCGTGCCGCACATGTCGACGCTGACTCCCCCATGCTCCCCCATGGTCGCCCCTCACGGGCGCGAATACGAATCGGGATGGTCGGAGGAGCCGGGCGCCTCCGGTCCGAACCTGCGCATAAGGTTCCTGTTGGCCCGGTCGATCGGGCGCCAGGAACAGTGGTGGGTGTGGTGATGACGGAGACGGTGACCAGAGTGACGGCCGATGGGATCGACCCGGAGGACCTTCGGAGATGCCTGGAGGTCCTGGCCAAGGCCGAGACGCTGCCCCCTGACCACGACGACTCGCTCGCCCTCCAACGGGCCACATCCGGCCTCTTCAAGGCCCTCAAGGAACGGCGACGCAAGGAGCGTCGAGCCGCCGAGAAGCTCCATGACAGCACCATCATGGCCGCCACGGCCACCGCGGCGCCGGACCGGATCGACGACGAGACCAACGGCCGCGCGCTCACCAGCGGCAGCACCGGAGTGCTCGCCGGGGTGCTGCGCAAGGCCCGCCCCTGCTACGTGTGCAAGCAGAAGTACCGCGAGGTCGACGCCTTCTACCACCAGCTGTGTCCGGAGTGCGCGGCCTTCAACCGGGAACGTCGCAACGCCCGGACCGACCTCACCGGTCGCCGCGCCCTGCTGACCGGCGGCCGCGCCAAGATCGGTATGTACATCGCGCTGAGGCTGCTGCGCGACGGCGCCCACACCACCATCACCACGCGCTTTCCCAACGACGCCGTGCGCCGCTTCGCGGCGATGCCCGACAGCGACCGCTGGCTGCACCGGCTCGACGTCGTCGGGATCGACCTGCGCGACCCCGGCCAGGTCCTGCGGCTGGCCGACTCGGTGAGTGCGCGTGGACACCTGGACATCCTCATCAACAACGCCGCGCAGACCGTACGGCGCTCGCCCGACTCCTACGCACCGCTCATCGCCGCGGAGGCCCGACCGCTCACCGGCGCCGGCCTGCCCGAACCCCTGGTGCTCGGTGGTGTGCGGCCACAGGCCCTGGAGGGTGCCGGCGAGACGGACATCGACCGTGTCGCACCGCACGCCCTCACCCCGGAGATGCTCACCTCGCTGGCGCTGACCACCGGAGCCGCCCACCCCGCACGGGTCCGTGCGGGCGGCGCGATCGACGCCGGCGGCCTCGTCCCCGACCTGGCCCCGGTCAACAGCTGGACGCGGACGGCCGGGGAGATCGACCCCGTGGAGATGCTCGAAGTCCAGCTGTGCAACGTCAGCGCCCCGTTCCTACTGGTGAACCGGTTGCGTCCGGCACTGGCGTCCTCCCCGGCCCGCCGCACCTACGTGGTCAACGTGTCCGCGATGGAGGGCGTGTTCGGTCGCGGTTACAAGGGGCCCGGGCACCCGCACACCAACATGGCCAAGTCCGCGCTGAACCAGCTCACCCGGACCAGCGCCCAGGAGATGCTGGAGTCCGACGGCATCCTCATGACCAGTGTCGACACCGGGTGGATCACCGACGAGCGTCCGCACCCGGACCGGGAGCGCCTCGCCGACGCCGGGTTCCACGCCCCGCTCGACCTGGAGGACGGGGCGGCGCGCGTCTACGACCCGATCGTCCGCGGTGAGCTGGGCGAGGACCTGTACGGGTGTTTCCTCAAGGACTACAGGACCGGCGACTGGTAGGTCGCGCGGGCTCAGGGCCGTAGGACCAGGCGGATCGGTGATCCGATCCGCCCGGCCAGGCGTTCCACCGCGTCGGGGACCCGCTCCAAGGGGAACGTGTCGCTGATGGAACGGGAGAAGTCCAGGCGGCCGGCGCGCACCAGATCCACCAGCTCCACCACGTGTTCGGGCTCGGAACCGTAGTGGCCGAGGATCTGTTGGCGCAGGTAGCTGAACCGGGTGCCGTCCTCGACCTCCAGCGGTTTGTCGGTCAGCCCCACCAGTACGAGTCGCCCGTGTTCGCCCAGGGCCCGGATGGCCTGTTCGCGGACGACCGGTACCCCGGCGAAGTCGAAGGCGACGTCCAGTCCGCGCCCGTGGGTGAGCTGTCCGAGGCGGGTGAGGAAGTCCGGGGCAGTGGGGTCGAGGGCTTCGTCGGCGCCGTGGTCGAGTGACCGCTTGCGCGCGCTCTCGTCGGGGTCGGCGGTGATGATCGGGGCCGCGCCGACCATCCGCAGCAGTTGGACCGCGTGGACGCCCAGACCGCCCACGCCCCACACGCACACCGCCTGCGCGGCGCGCACGTCACCGGTGGTGGACACCGCCGCCCAGGCCGTGGACACCGCGCCCGGGATGATCGCCGCCTGTTCGAACGGCAGTTCGTCGGGGATCGGAACGAGGGTGTCCTCGTCGGCCAACGCGTACTCGGCCCATCCGCCGTCGTAGTCCACCCCGCGAGTGAGCAGCCGCCCGCGACGGTCGTGTCCGCCCGCTTGGAGCGCCACCCGGCCGCCGACCTGGTGACCCAGGACCTCCGGGCCGACCTCCGTGATCTCGCCGGACACCTCGTGACCCGGGGTGACGGTGTCTCCTCGAAGGTAGAGCGGGAACAGGCCCCCCTCGACCAGGTGCACGTCGGACGGGCAGACCCCCGCGGCCCTGACCCGGACCAGCACCTGCCCCCGCTCGGGTATCGGTTTGGGGACGTCGGTGACCTTCAGGGTCCGGTCGGTGATGTTCAACCGGGCCGCACGCATGGTGGCCATGGGGTATTCCTCGCAGACGTGTCGTCGCAATGCGATCCCCCACGATCATCACGCTCCGCACATGAGTCCGTACGGGGGCGACACGGGTCATAAGGGTCAGAACCCGCTCACTTTTTCGCCAAGCGGGACAGTTCAGGCGACCAGACCGGTGCGATGCGCCCAGATGGCGACCTCCACCCGATTGCGGGCACCGAGCTTCTCCTGTACCCGGGCCAGGTGGGTCTTGACCGTGCTCACGGTGACGTACAGTTCCGCGGCGACCTCGGTGTTGGTGAGACCGCGCGCCACCTGGCGCACGATGTCCATCTCGCGGGCGGTCAGCCCCCCAAGGTCGGGTGCGGCCCCCCACGCCGAGGACCGGGTGAAGTGCCGAAGCAGCCGCACGGTGATCTGTGGTGACACCAGGGCGTCGCCGCGCGCCGCCGCCCGCACCGACTCGATCAGCAACGCCGGCCCCGCGTCCTTGAGCAGGAAGCCCACGGCGCCGCCGGCCAACGCGGCGTGCACGTACTCGTCCAGGTCGAAGGTGGTCACCACGACCACCTTCACCGGGTCGTCGATCCCAGGCCCGGCGAGCCGACGGGTGGCCTCCAACCCGTCGATCCCGGGCATCCGGATGTCCATGAGGACCACGTCCGGGCGGAGTTCCTCGGCCAAGCGGATCGCCTCCACCCCGTCCCCGGCCTCGCCCACCACCGCGATGTCGTCCTCGGCGTCGAGCATGTAGCGAAAACCCGTCCGGACCATGCTCTGGTCGTCGGCGAGCAGCACCCGAATCGTCAACTTGTTCCTCTCTCGGGCACCGGGATCGTCGCCGACACCGTCCACCCCTGTCGGCTCGGGCCGGCGGCCAGCTCTCCGCCGAGCACCCGGGCCCGTTCCGCCATCCCGACCAGACCGTGACCGCCCCCGGCGGGACCAAGGCCCCTCGCCCCGCCCCGGCCGTCGTCCACCAC